>NZ_LXSD01000250.1:0-3283 GCF_017168095.1 Lysobacter enzymogenes
GGCGTCGCGCGCCGCCTGCGCCGACGGCGCGCGCACCGCCCGCCATAACGCCAGCGCCGCGACCGCGCACAGCAGCGCGTTGAGTTCCCAGTAGCCGCGCCAGCCGGCCAGCGCGGTGCCGTCCAGCGCCGCGCCGGAGGCCAGCGCCAGGGCCATGCCGGCGGGCATGTAGCAGCTCCAGATCGCGAACACCACCGCGCGGTCGCGCGCCAGCGACAGCCGCTGCAGCACGCTGGCGCCGGCCACCGCGAACAGCAGGAAGCCGGCGCCTTCGAGCACCCGCGTGGCCATCAGCGCGGCCAGGCTGTGGGCCTGGCTGCCGAGCGCGCTGCCCAGCGCCATCGCCGCCAACCCGGCCACTTGCAGGCGCCGGTCGCCCAGGCGCGCCACCAGCGCGCCGGCCGGCACGCTGGCGAACAGGCCGAGCAGGCCGAACACCGCCATCAGCCAGCCGCCGGCGCGCAGGTCCAGGCCGAGATCGGCGCGCAGCGCGGGCAGGGCGATGGCGGTCTTGCCGACCTGCAGGGCGGCGATCAGCCCGGCGCCGAACACCGCGGCCACGGCCCGCCAGTCGGTGCGTTCGGCCCGGGGCAGGGCGGCGGGGGAGGTCAGGGACATGGGCTTCACGGCGGTGCACCGGATCGGGGCGATGGCCGCCACCTTGCGACCTCAGGCTTGCTTGAGGTCAATGCGGAGCCGGTGGAACGCTGCGTATGCGGTGTGCCGGACGTGGCGCCGCCGGGCTGCGGCGTGCGGTTGCAGCGGCCGTGCGGCGGCGACCGCGACCGCCATCCGCCGAAGCCGTGCACCGGCCGGAGCCGCGCCGCCGCGCGGCCCCAACGCCACCGCGCCGCCGCCTCCCACCCCGCAGGCACCGCGTTGCTGCACATGCAGCGTGACCTAAGTCACTTTTTGAACATATTTTTGGTGATCTAAGGTGGGGCTGGGGTCCCACCCTGCGTTCGTATCTAAGAGGCCGTCCCGCATCCCCCGGTGGCGACGGCGAGTCCAGCACGGCGGCTACGGCCGCGCAGGCATTCAACGAGGGCGGGCCGGTCCCGCCGTTGTCAGGGGAGTCAACCGATGCACCGAACCCGCGCCGAACTCGACGGCGATCTGTGCCAGCTCAGCGCGGCCTTGCCGCTGTGGCGCCGCCATTGGCGCGACGACGAAGTGTTCTGGCCGCGCGTGGACAGCCTGATCGAGCGCCTGCTCACCGTCACCCCGCGCACCGAGCGCTGCCATGTGGTCGCGCACATCAACCGCATCATCGCCGCCCAGGGCCTGCAGCACGCGCCTTACGAATAGCCGTGCGCGCGCCGCCGGCGCGGCGCGCGGGTCACTTCTTCTTCGGCTTGAGCAGTTCGTCGAGCAGGGCGCCGACGCGCGCGGCGTAGGCGTTGGGCGCGAAGCGCTGGGCGAAGGCGCGGCGCTGCTCGGCGTTGCCGACCACCGATTCGCGGCTGAGCCGGATCATCAGCTCGGCCAGTTGCGGGCGGTCGTGCGGATCGAAGCGCGGCATGTCGCCCGGCGCCACTTCCTCCAGCGCGCCGCCTTCGGCCACCGCCACCGGCGTGCCGGCGGCCAGCGCCTCCAGCACCGGCAGGCCGAAGCCTTCGGCGTAGGACGGCTGCCACAGGCGCTCGGCGTCCAGGTACAGCCGCGCCAGTTCGTCCTCGGCGGGATGTTCGAACCAGTGCACGCCGTTGAGCCGCTGCAGTTCGGCCGGCACGTCGGCCGGCGCGCCGACCACGACCAGGTCGGGGGTGTCGTAGTGCTGGCGGCGCGCGTCGAGCCAGGCGCGCAGGAACAGGTCGGCGTTCTTGCGCGGCTCGCGCGTGCCGACCAGCAGCCAGTAGCGCGGCGGCAGCGGCCGGCTCAGGCGGCTGCGCTCGGCCGGCGCCGGCGCCGGAGCGAGCGCGTCGGGCAGCACGTAGAGCTTGTGCGCGTGCGCCGGGTACAGCCGGCCGCACTCGGCGGTGGTGTAGCGCGACGGCGTCCAGATCGCGTCGGCGCTGGCGATGGAATGGCCGATCGCGGCCTCGTCGACCAGGCGCGAGGCCAGCGCGCGCCACGGCGAGGAGCGCGGGCGGCGCAGGGTCAGCCGGAACAGGTCGTGCAGCAGCAGCACCTGGCGCACCGCCGCCGGCTTGCGCCACACCGGCAGGCCGCCTTCGGCGGTGGCGATGTAGACGTCGATGTTCTGCGCGCGCAGCGCCGAGGGCAGGAACCCGGCCTCGAAACGCCAGCGCCGGCGCAGGTCGCGGCCGGCGTGCGTGGGAACAGGCGCGGCGCCGGCGGGCAGGTCGGCGGCGACCGCGATGGCGCGGTGCGGGTGGTCGAGCGGGGCTTCGGTGAACAGCACCGTTTCGGTGTCGGGCCGGCGGCTCAGGGCGCGCTCCAGCGCCAGCACCTGCCGGGCCGGGCCGCTGCCGGGCGCCGCGGTCGCGGCGCGGTAGTCCAGGCCTATGCGCATGCGGCGTCCGCCGGCGCGCGCGCGGCCGCGCGCGGGGGCCGCGCGGCTGCGAAGATCGCGTTGGAGTGAGGGGGCTTCATCGGTGGCGCGGGTCCTGGCCGGATGACTAACGAGAACCTGCTGCCGAGTCAGCGCCTCTCCATTAGTGCGAACATCGTCACAAATATTATGTGACCAAGTGAGGTTCCGTGAGCGAGCGCCGGGCGCACCTATTCATGAACGGACTGAACGGAATAGGGTCGTACGAGCGGCCGCCAGCGACGGGGCCGTCACGGCCGGCTTGACACCCTGCGCGCGCCGGGCGCCCACTATCCGCGTTATTTAACCTTCTGGTTCAGTTGCTATGCCCGCCGATTCGCTCAGCACCACCTTCGCCGCTCTCGCCGATCCCACCCGGCGCGCGATCCTCGCCCGCCTCGCCAGCGGCGAAGCCGGCGTGACCGAGCTGGCCGAGCCGTTCCAGATGAGCCTTCCGGCGATCTCCAAGCACATCAAGGTGCTCGAGCGCGCCGGCCTGGTCGCGCGCGGCCGCGCCGCGCAGTGGCGGCCGTGCCGGCTGGAGACCGCGCGCCTGCGCGAGGTGTCCGGCTGGCTCGACGACTACCGCCAGCTGTGGGACGAACGCCTGCAGCGCCTGGACGATTACCTGACCCAACTGCAGGCCGCCCCCGGGGCCGCGCATGACGACACGCCCGACTGACCTCGCCGCGATCCGGCCCGCGGCCGCGACGCGCGCGGAGCGCGCGCATGGCTGACGCCGGCCGCTCCGCGCGTCGCCGCAGGCCGGCTGGGTCGGCTTCGAGTTCG
>NZ_LXSD01000251.1:0-5067 GCF_017168095.1 Lysobacter enzymogenes
GGCGGCGAGCCTGCGCCGGCGCCTGGCCCTGCCGGCCGCCGCCGCCGACCGCCTGCGCGACGTGGTCGGCTTCGAGATCGACCGCCAGACCCCGTTCACCGCCGACGCGGTCGCCTTCGACGCGCGCGTGCTGTCGCGCCGCGACGGCGACGGCCAGATCGACGCCGAACTGGTCGCGGTGCCGCGCCAGTCGCTGGACCCGCAGCTGCAGGCGATCGGCCCGCTGGCCGCGACCCTGGCCGGCATCGAAGTGGCCGGCGCCGACGGCGTACCGCTCGGCGTCAACCTGCTGCCGCCGGCGCAGCGGCGCACCCGCAGCGACCCCTTCCGCTACTGGAACCTGGCCCTGGCCGCAGTCGCGCTGCTGGCCCTGGCCGCGGCGATGTGGCAGGTGCTCGACAACCGCCGCGCCGCGATCAAGGACCTGCAGCAGACCATCGCCCGCAACGCCAACGCCGCGCGCCAGGCCGCGACCCAGCGCCAGGAACTGGTCGACCTGATCGAAGGCCAGGCCTTCCTCGACCGCACCCGCGCCGCGCGCCCGAGCACCGTGCAGATCATCGACGAACTGAGCCGGCGCATGCCCGACAGCACTTACCTGGAAAAGCTGGCGATCGAGGACGAGAGCCTGCTGATGATCGGCCTGAGCCGCGAGGCGTCCTCGCTGATCGGCAAGCTGCAGGGCACGCCGCTGTGGCGCTCGCCGGCGTTGACCGGCGCGGTCCAGCCCGACCCGGCCACCGGCCGCGACCGCTTCACCCTGACCGCCGAGATCGGCCCGCCCAAGACCCAGAACGCGGAGGGCGCACGTGGCCCTTAACGCGACCGGCAACCGCCTGCGCCAGCTCGGCGCCGACCGCGAACGCTGGCTGGCCCTGGGCCTGCTGGTCGCCGCGCTCGGCATCGCCTACGCGGTGCTGATCCACCCGTGGTGGACGGTGCCGATGCTGGAGGCCGACGACACCCTGCACGGATTGCAGGAGCGCGAACTGCGCCAGCGCATGGAACTGCAGCAGGCGCCGCAGGTGCGCAACCTGCTGCAGCGCGTGCGCGAGCAGCAGTCCAGCCGTCCCGGCTTCCTGTCCGAGGCCACCGCCGAGCTGGCCACCGCCGGCCTGGTCCAGCGCCTGGAAACCGTGGTGCTGCAAGCCAGCCCGGGCAACCGCAGCTGCGGCATCGTCAACCGCTCGCCGCTGGCCGAACCGCGCCGCGGCGACCGCTACGCGCGCGTGGTGGTGCAGGTGCGCCTGCGCTGCGGCGCGCCGGAGACCGCGGCGGTGCTGCATTCGCTGGAAAGCGGTTCGCCGCGCCTGTTCGTCGGCAACCTCAACCTGCTGTCCACGCGCGGCTACTTCGTGCCCGGCAGCGCCGGCCCGGCCAACGACGGCGGCCTGGACGTGAGCTTCGACCTGTACGGCTACCTGCGTCCCAACCCCGCCGCGCCGGCCGCGGCCAACCCGCGCGGCGGCAACGCCAACGCCGGCGGAGGTGCCGATGCGCCTTGACGATGCCAGCCCGCGGACCTGGTTGCTGGCCACCGCGGCCGGCTGGGCGCTGCTGACCTGGGTGCTGGCGCTGGCCGGCATGGGCCGCCACGTCGACGCCCTGCCGCCCGACCCGACCCTGGTCAAGCCGCTGCCGCAGGCGCGCAAGAGCCCGCCCGACGCGCTCGGCCCGCTGAGCCAGTACGGCGAGATCGCCGCGCGCCCGTTGTTCGTCGACGACCGCCGGCCCAAGCCGTTCTTCATGCAGGGCAAGGGCGAGGGCGAGAACCAGCAGGCCGCGTTCGACTACCTGCTGACCAGCGTGCTGATCACCCCGCAACTGTCGATGGCGATCCTGCAGCCGGCCGACGGCAGCGAGTCGGTGCCGGTCAAGCTCGGCGAGGTGCCCGAGTCGCATCCGTCCTGGCGCCTGAGCTCGCTGGAGCCGCGCCGGGCGGTGTTCGAAGGCCCCGAGGGCCGGCGCGAACTGGACCTGCGCGTGTTCAACGGCCAGGGCGGCCAGCCGCCGACCGCGGTCGCCGGCCCGCAACCGCAGCCGCAACCGGGCGGCCGGCCGATGCCGGTGCCGATGCCCGCGCCGAACCGGCCGGTGCCGCAGCCGCAGCCGCAGGCGAACGTGCCGCCGCCGCCGCAACCCACGCCCGCGCCGCAGGGCGCCGACGCCACCGCCGCACCGCTGACCGAGCAAGCCCAGATGGAAGCCATCCGTAAGCGCATCGAAGCGCGACGCGCGCAATTGCGGCAGCAGCAAGCCGCCCAACCCCCGGCCAACTCGCCTTGAGACTGGCACGCAGAGTGGAACGCATGAAGCAACGAACTCAGCAATTCGCCACCCACGCCCTGGCCGCGGCGATCATCGCCACCCAGCTGGCCTCGTGCGCCAGCGTGATTTCTCCGAAGCTCAAGCGCGACGGCGATCCGCGGGCGATGAAGGGCGCGAGCGAGGAGAAGGCCGGCGTGCGCATGGTGCACAACGGCGTCGAGCAAGAGCCGCTGCCGACCAAGACCGAGGAAGAAGGGCCCACGGCGCAGATCCGCCGCGGCACCGGCCAGGTCATCAACCGCAGCGCCGCGTCCAGGCCGCCGCCGGGCCTGCCGGGCACCACCGGCACCGCCTCGTTCAACTTCGAAGGCGAATCGCTGCACGCGGTGGTCAAGGCGATCCTCGGCGAGATGCTCGGGCAGAACTACGTGATCGCGCCGGGCGTGCAGGGCACGGTCACCTTGTCCACGCCCAAGCAGGTCAACGCCTCGGAGGCGATGAACCTGCTCGAGATGGTGTTGAGCTGGAACAACGCGCGGCTGATCTACAGCGGCGGCCGCTACAACATCGTGCCGGCCGACCAGGCCCTGCCCGGCAACGTCTCCGCGCGCACCGGCGGCGCCGAGACCGCGCGCGGCTTCGAAGTGCGCACGGTGCCGCTGAAGTACGTCTCGGCCACCGAGATGGAGAAGATCCTCAAGCCTTACGCGCGCCCCAACGCGATCGTCAACGTCGACAACGCGCGCAACGTCATCACCGTCGGCGGCACCCGCGCCGAGCTCGAGCACTACCTGCGCACGATCGAGGTGTTCGACGTCGACTGGCTGTCGGGCATGTCGGTGGGCGTGTTCCCGCTGCAGTCGGGCAAGGCCAGCAAGGTCGTGGCCGACCTGGAGAAAGTGTTCGGCGAACAGAGCAAGTCGCCGGTGTCGGGCATGTTCCGCTTCATGCCGATCGAGGGCGCCAACGCGGTCATGGTGATCACCCCGCAGGCCGAGTACCTGGACGACATCAAGGACTGGCTCGAACGCATCGACAGCGCCGGCGACGGCGTGCAGCTGTACACGCAGGAACTCAAGTACATCAAGGCCAAGGATCTGGCCGACCGGCTGTCGGAAGTGTTCGGCGGCGGGCGCAGCGGCGGCGGTGGCGGCGAAAGTTCGCCCTCGCTGATGCCGGGGCTGGAATCCACCGAAGTGCGCGACAACGGCAGCGGCACCTCCACCGCCGATATCGGCAAGAGCAGCAGCGACAGCGGCCTGGGTTCGTCCGGCAGCGGCGGCGGCCTCGGCGGCGGCGCCTCGCTCGGCCAGCGCCAGGCCGGCAACGGCGCGGTGACGCTGGAGGTCGACGGCGCCAAGGTCGGCGTGGCCGCGGTCGAGGAAACCAACTCGATCCTGGTGCGCTCCACGCCGCAGGCGTGGAAGTCGATCCGCAACGTCATCGACAAGCTCGACGTGATGCCGATGCAGGTGCACATCGAAGCGCAGGTGGCCGAGGTCACCCTCACCAGCGGCATGAAGTACGGCGTGCAGTGGTTCCTGGAGCAGGCCGCGACCGACAACGGATTCCCCAACCTCAACCGCGCCACCAATCCGGCGGTGCCGTCCAAGTGGAGCACCATCGGCGCCAGCGTCGGCGGCAAGGGCGGCAACGGCCTGGTCTGGTCGCTGATCAAGAACGACGCCGCGGCGGTGATCAGCGCGCTCGACGAGGTCACCGACGTGCACATCCTGCAGACGCCGTCGGTGTTCGTGCGCAACAACGCCGAGGCCACGCTCAACGTCGGCACGCGCATCCCGATCGAGTCGGTGTCGGTGAACACCGGCATCGGCAACAACAACACCTACAGCCAGGTGCAGTACCTCGACACCGGCGTGATCCTCAAGGTGCGGCCGCGGGTGAGCCGCGACGGCATGGTGTTCCTCGACATCGTCCAGGAAGTCAGCTCGGCCGGCGCGCGCGTGGGCACCAGCAACAACGTCACCATCGACACCAAGAAGCTCAAGACCGAGGCGGCGGTGCAGAGCGGCGAGACGGTGCTGCTGGCGGGCCTGATCAACGACAAGACCGACCGCAACTCCAAGGGCCTGCCGGGACTGAGCCGGATTCCGGTCCTGGGCGGTTTGTTCGGCAACCAGGGCACGGCGACCGAGCGGCGCGAAACCATCATCCTGCTGACCCCGACCCTGGTGCGCAATCCGCAGGAATCGCGCGACCTGACCGACGAGTACAGCCGCCGCTTCCGCGCGATGGAACCGCTGAACCCGAAGAAAAAGAAGTGAGCCGCGCCGCCGCGAGGTGGCACGCGCGACCGCACGGGGCCGGCTTGCCGGCCCCGTTTTTTTGCGCGACGCCGACGGCTTTCTGGGCTTTCTGTAGGAGCGGCGCAAGCCGCGACCGCGCAACCCCACGCCGCGACGCGACTGCGATGCCGCGTATAGCAACGGCGAACACCGCGACCGCACGCCCCATTTGAACGTGGCGACGGCGCCGTCTTCGTTGCCGCGGTGGATTCTGGCCGTGATAGGGCTGCGACGCCGACGCGAACGTCGCGATCGCGAGGCTTGCGCCGCCGCCGCATTGGCGCGGTCGCGGCTTGCGCCGCTCCTACAGGGAGGGGCCGGCAGCGGCGCGGGCGGCCGCCGCTGACGCCGCCATCACCCGCTGGCGGCCGCGATCCCGCACACTATGGGCCGTCCCGCACCGACGCCCCGATGGCCGAACAGCGCATGCCCCCGCCGACGCACCGCCGCGCCGCCGCTGCCACGGCCCGCGCCGTCGGCGTCGCGGTGCGCT
>NZ_LXSD01000252.1:0-4168 GCF_017168095.1 Lysobacter enzymogenes
GCTGGCGCTCGCGCAGGCGCGCGCGCTGCACCTGCACGCGCAAGGCCTGCTGGCGCGTCCGCGCCGGCGCGCGCGCAAGGCCGACGTGCTGGCGGCGATCGCGCGCATGCAACTACTGCAGATCGACACCATCCACGTCGTCGCGCGCAGCCCGTACCTGGTGCTGTTCTCGCGCCTGGGCGCGTACGAGCCGCGCTGGCTGGAGCAACTGCTGGCCGAACGCGCGATCTTCGAAGTGTGGGCGCACGAAGCCTGCTTCGCGCCGATGGACGATTACCTGCTGCACCGCAACGCCCTGCACCAGCGCGAACACCACTGGGCGATCCGCAGCGCCCTGCGCCACCGCGGCAGCCGCGGCGGCGAGATCGAGCGCCTGCTCGCGCACATCCGCGAGCTCGGCCCGGTCAAGTCCTCGGACTTCGAACGCGAAGACAAGGGCAGCGGCGGCGGCTGGTGGGGCTGGAAAGACGAGAAGCGCTGGCTCGAAGCCGGCTTCGCCCTGGGCGAGCTGATGGTGGCGCGGCGCGACAACTTCCAGCGCGTCTACGACTTGGCCGAACGCGTGGCCGGCGCCGCGGTGCCGGGCTGGAACGCCACCGCGATCGAACCGGCGCAGGTGCGGCGCAGCACCCTGCTCAAGTCGGTGGCCGCGCTCGGCATCGCCCAGGCGCGCTGGATCGCCGATTACTACCGGACCAAACCGCGCCTGCGCGACCGCGATCTCGACGCGCTGGTCGCCGCCGGCGACTTGCTGCGGGTGGCGGTGAAAGGCTGGGACGCGCCCGGCTACGTCCATCCCGGCCACGCCGACGCGCTGGCCCGCGCCGCCGCCGGCCGCCTGCGCGCGACCCACAGCGCGCTGCTGTCGCCGTTCGACCCGGTGGTGTGGGACCGCGAACGCGCCCGCGAATTCTTCGGCTTCGACTACACCCTGGAGTGCTACACGCCCGAACCCAAGCGCCGCTACGGCTACTTCGTGCTGCCGATCCTGGTGCGCGGCCGCCTGGTCGGGCGGCTCGATGCGAAGGCGCACCGCGCGACGGGCGTGTTCGAGGTCAAGGCGTTGTATCTGGAAGACGGCATCGACGGCGACGAGGCGCTGGCCGAAGACATCGCCGGCGCGATCGGCGAGTGCGCGCGTTGGCACGGCACGCCGAAGATCAAGCTGGGCAAGTGCCGGCCGGCCGCGTTCGCCAAGTGGTTGAAGGCGGCGTTGGCGGCCGCGGCCTAGCCTCGCTCAGGCCCGCCCGGCCAAAAACGCCGCCGCCGCGGTCAGCCCCAGCAACGGAACCAGATTCAACACCAACGCCGGCACCGCCACGCCGCGGCGTTCGCGGCGCAGCAGCGCGACGATCGCCGAGAGCGTTCCGAACAGCCAGCTCGCCGCGCTGTACATGATCGCGCGGCCGGTGCAGTGCAGGCTCCAGGTGCCGCACTGGCTGTCGGGGGTGAGGCCGAACACGATCAGCCACGCCAGCGCCGGGCCGAGCAGCAGCGCGAACCACGCCAGCGCGCCGAACAGGCGGCCGCCGCCGGGGGCTTCGGTGTCGGCATCGGCGCCGGGCGGGGACAGGCCGTAACCGGCGCGGCGGTCAACGGCCATGGCGGCGGCCTGCGCGGTCGGCGATGTCGGGGCGCACGCGCGCAGCGCGCGTGGCGAGTGGGTTGCGTCCTTTCATATCGATCTCCGGCCGGTATCGATGCGCGCACGATGCCGCATCGCCCGGCAGCGCCGCGTGACGGCCCGGGACGGGCGGCGTGCGGCGCTCAGGTGGGGGAAACGCCGTCGCGGCGCCAAAGCGGACGCGAGCGGCGCGCGCAGTGTAGCGGTTGCGGCGGCCGGCGTTCGTGCGGCGAGCCGGCAAAGACGAACGCCGCGGACGGGCCGCGGCGTTCTGGGTCGGCGTTCCGCGATCGCGGAACGCGGCCGTTTCGGCGGCCGCGGCGGAGCCGGACGGCGGGCGGTCAGACTTCCAGCGTCGCCAGATCGCCCTTCGTCTCCAGCCAGGTCTTGCGGTCGCCGGCGCGCTTCTTCGCCAGCAGCATGTCCATCAGCGACACGGTCTGGGCGTTGTCGTCCACCGTCAACTGGACCAGGCGGCGGGTGTCCGGGTGGATGGTCGACTCGCGCAGCTGCGAGGCGTTCATCTCGCCCAGGCCCTTGAAGCGGGTGACGTTGATCGCGCCGCTCAGGCCCTTCTTGCGGTCGCCCTTCTCGCGCTCGATCTTCTCCAGCAGCAGGCGCTTTTCCTCTTCGTCGAGCGCATAGAACACGTGCTTGCCCACGTCGACGCGGAACAGCGGCGGCATCGCCACGAAGATGTGGCCGGCCGCGACCAGCGCCGGGAAGTGGCGCAGGAACAGCGCGCTGAGCAAGGTGGCGATGTGCAGGCCGTCGGAGTCGGCGTCGGCGAGGATCACGATCTTGCCGTAGCGCAGCCCGCCGATGTCTTCCTTGCCCGGGTCGCAACCGATCGCCACCGCCAGGTCGTGCACTTCCTGCGAACCCAGCACGCTGCCGGAGGCCACTTCCCAGGTGTTGAGGATCTTGCCGCGCAGCGGCAGGATCGCCTGGAAGTCCTTGTCGCGCGCCTGCCGCGCGCTGCCGCCGGCGGAGTCGCCTTCCACCAGGAACAGCTCGGTGCGCGAGAGGTCCTGCGAGGTGCAGTCGGCGAGCTTGCCGGGCAGGGCCGGGCCCTGGGTGATCTTCTTGCGGACGATCTGCTTTTCGGTCTTGAGCCGGGCGCTGGCGCGCTCGATCGCCAACTGGGCGATTTTCTCGCCCAGTTCGGTGTGCTGGTTGAGCCACAGCGAGAACGCGTCGTGCGCGGCGCCCTCGACGAAGCCGGCGGCCTGGCGCGAGGACAGGCGTTCCTTGGTCTGGCCGCTGAACTGCGGGTCGGTCATCTTGATGCTGAGCACGAAGGCGACCCGGTCCCACACGTCTTCCGGCGCCAGCTTGACGCCGCGCGGCAGCAGGTTGCGGAAGTCGCAGAACTCGCGCAGCGCGTCGGTGAAGCCGGTGCGCAGGCCGTTGACGTGGGTGCCGTGCTGCGCGGTCGGGATCAGGTTGACGTAGCTTTCCTGGGTCAGTTCGCCGTCCGGCGCCCAGGCCACCGCCCAGTCGACCACTTCGGTGTCTTTCTTGAGCTGGCCGACGAACAGGTCCGGCGGCAGCAGCTCGCGCTGCGGCTGGCCTTCGCGCAGCTCGCCGGAGAGGTAATCGCGCAGGCCGTCTTCGTAGTACCACTCCAGGCGCTCGCCGGTGGCCTCGTCGAACAGCTTGACGTTCAGGCCCGGGCACAGCACCGCCTTGGCCCGCAGCACGTGCTTGATCGCGCGCAGGCTGAACTTCGGGGTGTCGAAATACTTGGCGTCCGGCCAGAAGCGCACGCGGGTGCCGGTGTTCTTCTTGCCGACGCTGCCGACCACTTCCAGCGGACTGGCGCGGTCGCCGTCCTTGAACGCCATGCGGTATTCGTTGCCTTCGCGCTTGATGTGCACTTCCACGTGCCTGGACAGCGCGTTGACCACGCTCACGCCGACGCCGTGCAGGCCGCCGGAGAAGGTGTAGTTCTTGTTGCTGAACTTACCGCCGGCGTGCAGGCGGGTCAGGATCAGCTCGACGCCGGGCACCTTCTCTTCCGGGTGGATGTCCACCGGCATGCCGCGGCCGTCGTCGGACACTTCGCAGCTGCCGTCGGCGTAGAGCGTCACCTCGATGCTGCGGGCGTGGCCGGCCAGGGCCTCGTCGACCGCGTTGTCGATGACTTCCTGGGCCAGGTGGTTCGGCCGCGCGGTGTCGGTGTACATGCCGGGCCGGCGCTTGACCGGGTCCAGGCCGGAAAGGACTTCGATGTCTGCGGCGTTGTAGCGACTGCTCATGAAACCTGCGTCAGTAGTAAGGAGTGGCGTGCGCGGCGGCGCGGGCGCGCCCGCGCGGCGGCGACGGCGGCCATCTTGCCATCGGCCGGTGACGGCGGCGCATCGGTGGGCGCGGCGGAGCATGGCCGGGCGCGCGGCGCAGCGAGCATGGCGACCGGGGGCGGCCGGGTCAAGCCGCGCCGGGCCGGTTCGGTCCGGTTCGATCCGGTTCGATCCGCGTTCGCCGGCCGCCGCGCCGCGGCCGGGCGACATTCACGCCCGCCGCCGTCTCGCCGGCTGCGAC
>NZ_LXSD01000253.1:0-6420 GCF_017168095.1 Lysobacter enzymogenes
AGGGTCGCCGGCGCCGTCGGCCGAACCCGCCGCGCCCTCGCCGCCCCTGGTCGCCGCCGCGCGCGCGCAGGTCGGCGTGGTGCGTTTGTACGACCCGGCTTACGTGCAGCTGAGCTATCCCGGCGGCGACGTCGCGCCCGACCGCGGCGTGTGCACCGACGTGGTGATCCGCGCGCTGCGCGCGCAGGGCCTGGACCTGCAGCGCAGCGTGCACGAAGACATGCGCGCGAACTTCGCCGCGTACCCGCCGCTGTGGCGGGCCACCGCGACCGACCGCAGCATCGACCACCGCCGCGTGCCCAACCTGCGCCGCTGGTTCGAACGCCAGGGTTGGGCGCTGCCGGTCAGCGCCGACGCCGCCGACTATCGCGCCGGCGACGTGGTGACCTGGGATCTCGGCCGTGGCCAGACCCACATCGGCATCGTCTCCGACCGCCGCTCCCGCGACCGGCGCCGGCCGCTGATCCTGCACAACATCGCGCGCGGCACGCAGGAGGAAGACGTGCTGTTCGCCTACACGCTGACCGGGCGCTATCGGCCGCGGTTGCCGGCGGCGGTGGCGCAGCGATGAAACCGGGCGAGACACCGCCGCCGCCAACGCCGGCCGAGCCGCCGCCCGGAACCGGCGGCCCCAATCGCCGGCTCGCCGCCGAGATCGACGCGCGCGAGTATCGCCGGCGCCGGCCCGACCTGATGCTGCTGATGTGCGGCGCCGTCGTCGTCGCGTTGGTCCTGGTGCAGATCGTGCGCACCCAACTCGACACGCCGGACGCGGCCGCGACGCCCGAGGCGCAACGCGGCGCGGCGGCCGGCGACCGCGCCGCGCCCGCCGCGGGCGCGGACACCAACGCGGCGGCGTCGGTCATGGACCGCGTGTTCGAAACCGCGCTCGCCGACCTCAAGGCGCGCAGCGCCTCGGACCTTGAAGCACAGCGGCAGACCGCTGCCTACCGCGCGACGCTGGCCGGCACCATCGCCAAGGCCGAGCTCGCGCTCGACATCGAAGCGTTCCAATGCGGGCCGCGCCTGTGCATGGGCTCGGTGCGCGGCGATGCCGACGCCTACGCGGCGCTGCACGCCGCGCTCGCGAGCGCATCGCCGCTGCCGGTCTACGCGTTTACCGACCAGCCCGGCGCGCGCGAACGCACCGACGGCCCGCATCGCTTCATGTTCTCGATCGAAGCGAGCGCCGGCGAAACCGACGCGCCGTCGCCCGCGCCCTGAGCATCGCCTGCGGCGGGCTCAGTCCATGCCCAGGCGAACGTAGTCCACGTACTCGAAATCGAATTCGTTGCGCTCGTCGGCGCGATGCGATTCGCGCGCGGTCTCGCGCCATTCGGCGGCGTCGAAGCGCGGGAAGAACGCGTCAGCACCCTCGACCACGGTATCGACCCGGGTCAGGTACAGCCGCGTCGCCGACGGCAGGCACAGCGCGTAGACCTCGCCGCCGCCGATCACGCACAGCTCGTCGGCGCCGTCGGCCGCGGCCAGCTCCAGCGCCTGTTCGGTCGAACCGACCGCTTCCATGCCGGCGAACGGCACCGCGCGCGAACGCGTCAGCACCAGGTTGCGCCGCCCCGGCAGCGCGCGGCCCAGCGATTGCGCGGTCTTGCGGCCCATCAGCAGCGGCTTGCCCAGGGTCAGCGCCTTGAAGCGCTTGAGGTCGTCGGACAAACGCCACGGCAGCGCGTTGTCGCGGCCGATGGCGTGGTGGCGGTCGAGCGCGGCGATCAGGCTCAGGCGCGGCGCGGACGTTGCGGGGGTCGGTGCGGTCATCGGAAAGCCTCGTCGAGAACTAGCGAAAGCCGGGCGTTGCCGCCGGCGCCTGCGGGGTCGAACTCGATGTCGTCGAGTTTCCAGGCGCCGTCCTCGCGGCGCATCAGCGCGCGGTCGTGCCGTTGCCGCGCCGGATCGGGCACGGCGACGACGGTCAAGGCGATGTCGATGCGCACGCGCTCGCCGGCGAGCGCCTCGGCGGCGCCCGGCGCGAAGCCGACGATGCGCTCGTCCTGGAAGGCGCTGCTGAAGACGTCGTCTTCGATCAGCGGCGGCTTGTCGCCGGGATGTTCGGCGATGAACCGGTCCTGCAGACGCAGCGCCTTTTGCAGGCGCGCGCGCAACGCGCGGGTCAGCAATGGCGCGCACGCGGCCAGCCGCGCGCCTTGCGGCAGGCCGGCCGAGCTGCCGTCGGCATAGGCGCGCAGATGCAGGCGATAGAACGCGGACGCCGCTTCGATCGCCTGCGCGGGAACCCGCGCGTCGGCGGCAGCGTGCGCGCGCGCCGGCTCGGGCGCGGCCGTACGCACGCAAGCGGCCGTCGCCAGCAACGCGATCGCCAGCCCCGCCGCAGCGAACCGACGGCGATGCGGCATGCGCGCTCCTTGCGGCCCGGCGATGCCGGCGCCGTTCGATCCCCGACCGCCGCGCGCGGCGGCGGCGTTCACACCGCCACCGGCGCCTTGATCGCGGGCAACGGATCGTAGCCTTCGATGGCGATGTCGTCGTAACCGAACGCGAACAGATCGCTCACGTCCGGATTGAGCTTCAGCCTCGGCAGCGCGCGCGGTTCGCGCGCGAGCTGCTCGCGCGCCTGCTCGAAGTGGTTCGAATACAGATGCGCATCGCCCAGCGTGTGGACGAAATCGCCGACGCCGAGCCCGCACACCTGCGCGATCATGTGAGTCAGCAGCGCGTAGCTGGCGATATTGAACGGCACGCCGAGGAAGATGTCGCCGCTGCGCTGGTAGAGCTGGCAGCTGAGCTTGCCGTCGACCACGTAGAACTGGAACAGCGCGTGGCAGGGCATCAGCGCCATCTTCGGCAGGTCGGCGACGTTCCAGGCGCTGACGATCAGCCGGCGCGAATCGGGATTGCGCTTGATCTCGTCCACCACCCAGCGGATCTGGTCGATCTCGCCGCCGGCGCCGTCGGCCCAGCGCCGCCACTGGTGACCGTAGACCGGGCCGAGGTCGCCGTCGGCGTCGGCCCATTCGTCCCAGATGCCGACCTTGTTCGCTTTCAGGTAGGCGATGTTGGTGTCGCCCTGCAGGAACCACAGCAGCTCGTGCACGATCGAGCGCAGGTGCAGCTTCTTGGTGGTGACCAGCGGGAAGCCCTGGTTCAAGTCGAAGCGCATCTGCCAGCCGAACACGCTGCGCGTGCCGGTGCCGGTGCGATCCGATTTCTCCGCGCCGTGTTCGAGCACGTGACGCAGCAGGTCGAGGTATGGGCGCATCGCTCAGCCCTTGGCCGGCTCGGCCGCCGGCAGTTGCGGTTGCAGGGTCGGCGAGCGCGTGGACAGCCACAGCCAGAACAGGCCCAGCACGATCAGCGGCAGGCTCAGCACCTGGCCCATGGTCAGCCAGCCGAAGGCGAGATAGCCGTGGTCGCCGAGCTGCTGGTCGGGCACGCGCACGAATTCGACCAGGAAGCGGAAGCAGCCGTACAGCAGCGCGAACAGGCCCGAGACCGCATAGCGCGGGCGCGGCTTGCTGGAGAACCACCACAGCAGCGCGAACATGGTCAGCCCTTCCAGCGCGGCCTGGTACAGCTGCGAGGGATGGCGGGCGTAGCGCTCCAGCGCGCCGGCGGCGAACTGGGTCTGCAGCTGCTGCGCGCTCCAGTTGGCGAATTCCGGCGCGCGCGGGAACACCACGCCCCAGCCGCCGTCGGTGAACTTGCCCCACAACTCGCCGCCGATGTAGTTGCCGAGCCGGCCGAAGCCCAGGCCCGGCGGCACCAGCGGGGCGATGAAGTCGAGGGTGTCGAAGAAGTGGGTGCGTTGGCTGCGCGACCACCACCACACCGCGGCGACTACGCCGAGCAGGCCGCCGTGGAAGCTCATGCCGCCTTCCCAGATGCGCAGCAGCATCAGCGGGTCGCGCAGCAGGTCGGCGAAGCCGTAGAACAGCACGTAGCCGATGCGGCCGCCGAGCACGACGCCGATCATGGCGTAGAACAGCAGGTCGCCGTAGGACGCCTCGCTGACCCCGGGCAGGCGCCCGGCGCGGACCCGTCGCCGCCCCAGCCACCAGGCGGTGACGAAACCCAGCAGGTACATGATCCCGTACCAGTGGATTTGCAGCGGGCCGAGGGACAGCGCGATCGGATCGATCTGGTGCAGGATGATCATGCGACGGGACGGGCTCGGGGGAGCGGAGGACCGACGTATTGTGCCCCAGCGCGCCGGCTCGCAGGGTGCGGGTTGCGGCCGCTCGGCGCCGCGGGCGCGCCGCGTTTCAGCTGCGCTTGGGTTCGCTTCGGCGACGCCGGGCGGCGCTGCGCCGGTGCGGGGCGGCCGGTTGCGGACGCGGCGCTTGCGAGCGGCGTTCTCGTCCGGGCGGATGGCGCGGGTTGCGGCGGGACGAGCCGCTGCGCAGCCGGCTGCTACAGGCGTGATGCAGCACGGGCCGAGCGCGACAGGCGGCTCGCGCGGCATCGGCCGCCGCAGGATCGGCTACAGCAACACCGGCTCGTCGGGCAGTTCGTTGCCGGCTGCGGCCGCGTCGCCGGCGCGGCGCGGGAATGCCTCGGCCATGATCTGGTTCAAGGCGGCGATGCCGCCGAGCACGGCCGCCTCGGCCTCGCCCGCGGCCAGCGCCTGCTGGATGCCGTCGCACACCGCCTGCCAGCGTTCGTCGCCGACCCGGCGCGCGTAGCCGCGGTCGGCGACGATCTCGATGCGGTGATCGGCCAGCAACAGGTACAGCAGCACGCCGTTGTTGCCCGCGGTGTCCCACACTCCGAGCTGGGCGAACGCGGCGTGCGCGGCCTGGCGCGCGTCGCGCCCGGCGAGGAGTTCGTTCCAGCCCAGCCGCGCCTCGACCGCGAAGCGCAGCTGGCCGCTGTGGTCGGCCTCGCCCGCGGCGATGGCCGCAGCGATCCGGCGCAGGCTGGAGTCCGGGAACCGCCGCCGCGCCGGCGCCGCGCACAGGTGCTTGAGGATGCGCATCACCAGCTCCCCGAGGCGCCGCCGCCTCCGCTCGAACCGCCGCCGCCGGACCAGCCGCCACCGCCTCCACCGCCACCGCCGCCCCAGCCGCCGCCATAACCGCCCCAGCCGCCGCTGCCGGCGTAATGCCCGCCGCCGCGGCCGAACAGCGAGAAGAAGAAGCCGCACGCCACCGCCAGCGCGACCAGGCCCCACGACATCGCCAGCAGCCAGGCGACCACGCCCGCGCCGACCCCGCCGATCGCCCCGCGCAGCAGCGCCGGCACGCCGCCGAACACGCCGCGGATCAGGGCCGAGCCGATCATCGCCAGCACCAGCGCCATCACCCAGTTGCCGCCGCCCGCGCCGCCGCCCCCGCCTTGCGCGCCGGCGCCCATCGGTTCGGGCAAGGGCTCGCCGTCGATCAGCCGGGTCAGCATCGCGGTGGCGTCGAGCAGGCCGCCGGCGTAGTCGCCGGTGCGGAACTTGGGCGCGAGGTATTCCTGGATGATGCGGCCGGACTGCAGGTCGGTGATCGCGCCCTCCAGCCCGTAGCCGACCTCGATGCGCACGCGCCGGTCGTCCTTGGCCACCACCAGCAGCACGCCGTCGTCGACGCCCTTGCGGCCGAGCTTGAATTGTTCGAACGCGCGCACCGCGTAGGAGTCGATGTCCTCCGGCTGCGTGCTCGCCACCATCAGCACCTGCAACTGGCTGCCCTTGCGCTGTTGCAGCGCGCGCGCCTGCGCCTCCAGGGCCGCGCGCGCGGTCGCGTCGAGGGTGCCGGTGGTGTCGACCACCGGCGAATCCAGAGCCGGGATCGGCGCCGGCGCCTGGGCGAAGGCGGCGGTCGCCAGCAACGCCAGGCCCAGCGCCAGCAGCGTGCGCCAGCTGTGCGTCCGTATCGTGCGCAGGTTCACCATGATCCGCTCGCTCCGCCGCCGCTGCGGCCACCGCCGCCGGACCAGTCCGCGCCGCTCGGACGGCCCGGACTCAAGCCGCCCGGATTCATGCCCCCCGGATTCAAGCCGCTCGACCCCAACCCGCCCGAATCCGGGCGCGCCGGATCGCCCGAACGCACCGCGCGTTCGCCATCGACCGACACGCGGCCACCGCCGCCGGCCGCCGCGCGCGAACGCGAACCGCCGCCCCAGCCTTCGCCGTCGAGCAGAAACACCAGCAGCCAGGCGAAGTAGCCGAACAGCCCGACGCCGAGCCAGCTGGCCGCGCCGAGGCCGGCTAGGTCGCCGCCGCCGAGCCGCAGCAGCGCGCGCCAGCCGCACCAGGCCAGGCCCGCCAGCACCGCGACGCGCAGCGCGAATCCGAGCCGCCCGCTCTGCCAGGCGATCGCCGGCGGCGCGACCACGCCGACCATCAGCGGCGTGGCCAACAACACCGCCAGCATCGCCACGCCGATCTCGCCCGGCGCCGGCACGCCGCGGCAGAACAGCGCCGCCAGCGCGACCGCGACGGCCAGCGCGGCCGCGACC
>NZ_LXSD01000254.1:0-2279 GCF_017168095.1 Lysobacter enzymogenes
GGCTGCGGACGCGCGGGCATCGGGCCGGCCCGATGCCTGTTCGCACCGAGCCCGCCAAGTCGGAGCGGCGAGCCCCGACTCACCCGGTCGGCCGCGACAACCGCCGCGGCCGCCGCCTCAGCCGTCCAGTTCGGCCCAGCGCGCGTAGGCGTGGTCGAGCTCGGCCTGGGTCTTGGCCAGTTCGGCGTTGTGGGCGTTGATCGCCGCGCTGTCGCGCTGGTAGAACGCCGGCTGGTTCATCTGCTCGCTCAGCTCGGCCAGATGCGTTTCCAGCGTTTCGATCCGCGCCGGCAACTGTTCCAGTTCGCGCGCGTCCTTGTAGCTGAGCTTGCGCTTGGCCGCCGCAGGCTCGGGCGCCGCCACCGGCGCCGCGGCGGGCGCCGCCGGCCTGGCCATCGCCGCGGCCGTGGACTTGGCCGGCGCGAACGCGGCCGGACGCTGGCGCAGCCAGTCGCTATAGCCGCCGACGTATTCGCCGACCTCGCCCTCGCCTTCCATCACCAGGGTCGAGGTGACCACGTTGTCGAGGAAATCGCGATCGTGGCTGACCAGCAGCAGCGTGCCGGGGTAATCGCCGAGCAGCTCTTCCAGCAGCTCCAGGGTTTCCACGTCCAGGTCGTTGGTCGGTTCGTCCATCACCAGCAGGTTCGACGGCTGCGCGAACAGCTTGGCCAGCAGCAGGCGGTTGCGCTCGCCGCCGGACAGGCGGGTGATCGGCGCGCGCGCGCGTTCCGGGGTGAACAGGAAATCCTGCAGGTAGCCGATGATGTGCTTGCTCTTGCCGCCGACCTCGACGTACTCGCGGCCCTCGGCGACGTTCTCGATCGCGTTCCAGTCCTCGCGCAGGGTCGCGCGGTACTGGTCGAAATAGGCGACCTGCAGGTTGCTGCCCAGGCGCACTTCGCCGGCCTTGGGCGCCAGTTCGCCCAGCAGCACCTTCAGCAGCGTGGTCTTGCCGCTGCCGTTGGGGCCGATCAGCCCGATGCGGTCGCCGCGGAACACGGTGCTGGAGAAATCGTGCAGCATCGGCCGGCCGCCGTAGTCGAACGCCACGTCCTTGGCCTCGATCACCTTGCGCCCGGACTGCTCGGACTGGGCGAACTCCATGCGCACGTTGCCGACCGTGTCGCGGCGCGCGGCGCGCTCGTTGCGCATCGCCTTGAGCCGGCGCACGCGGCCTTCGTCGCGGGTGCGGCGGGCCTTGATGCCCTGGCGGATCCACACCTCTTCCTGCGCCAGCAGCTTGTCGAAGCGCGCGTTCTCCTGCGCCTCGGCGTTGAGGCGCTCTTCGCGCCGGCGCAGGTAGTTGTCCCAGTCGCCGGGCCAGCTGGTGACGCGGCCGCGGTCGATCTCGACGATGCGGGTCGCCAGCGCGCGCAGGAAGCGGCGGTCGTGGGTGACGAACAGCAGCGCGCCGCTCCAGGACTTGAGGAATTGTTCGAGCCAGTCGATGGCTTCGATGTCGAGGTGGTTGGTCGGTTCGTCCAGCAACAGCAGGTCCGGCGCCGAGACCAGCGCGCGCGCCAGCAACACCCGCCGCTTCATGCCGCCGGACAGGCCGGCGAACTCGGCCTCGCCGTCCAGGCCGAGCCGGGTCAGGGTTTCCTCGACGCGCTGGTCCAGGCCCCAGCCCTGCGCGTCCTCGATCTTGGTCTGGACCTTGGCCACCGCGTCGGCGTCGTAATGCTCGGCATGGCTGAGGTGGTGGAATTCGGCCAGCCAGTGGCCGAGCTCGCCGAGGCCGTCGGCGACCACGTCGAACACGCTGCCGGCGGCGCCCGGCGGGACTTCCTGCTCCAGCCGGGCGACGCGCACGCCGCCTTCGCGGCGGATTTCGCCGTCGTCGGGCAGCAGTTCGCCGGCGAGCAGTTTCATGAGGGTGGACTTGCCCGCGCCGTTGCGGCCGATCAGGGCGATGCGCTCGCCCGGTTCGATGGCCAATTCGACGTTTTCGAGCAGCAGCGGGCCGCCGACGCTGTAGTCGGCGTTCTGTACGGTGATCAAAGGCATGCGCGCATTCTAGCCGGCGCGGCGGCCGCGCGCGCCGTCCGCGCCGCGATCGGGTGCGCGCCGGCAGCGGAAACCAGCGGCGCGGTCCGAGCCGGTGCCGGGCCAGGCCGCGCAGGGACAGCCCGGCCTCGCCGTGCGGGCGCGCGCTCAGGTCGTGCCAGGTCGCCGGATCCAGCCGTAGCGCGGGCTCGGCACCAAACCCCCTGTAGGAGCGGCGCGAGCCGCGACCGCGACAACGCGACTGCGACAAACCTTACGGCGTAGTTGCG
>NZ_LXSD01000255.1:0-11932 GCF_017168095.1 Lysobacter enzymogenes
GGCGCCTGGGGGCTGTGGCGCTCGTTCAGCGGCCAGGGCGCGCCGCCGCCGGCCGCGGCCGGCGCCGCCGCCCCGACCCCGCGCCAGATGCAGGCCGAACTGGAGCAGCTGCGCCAGCGCGTGGCCACCCTGGGCCGTTCCGACGCGATCAGCCGCCAGGCCAACCGCGACCTGCAAAGCGCGCTGGCCGAGCGCGACGAGGAGATTTCCGGCCTGCGCGCCGATGTGGCCTTCTACGAGCGCCTGGTCGGCGCCACCGGCCAGCGCCGCGGCCTGACCGTGCACGCGCTGAAGATGCAGCCGCAAAGCGGCGCGCCGTCGGCCTGGCACTTCACCACCACCCTGACCCAGAACCTCAACCGCGGCGCGGTCAGCGCCGGCCGGCTCAGCCTGGCCCTGGAAGGCACCCGCAACGGCAAGCTCGAGAAACTGGCCTGGACCGACCTGCGCCAGCAGGCCGATGCGCCGGGCGTGGGCTATTCGTTCAAGTACTTCGAACAGGTCGAAGGCGACGTGTTCGTGCCCGCCGGGCTGACCCCGGTGCGGGTCACGGTGCTGCTGACCCCGCAATCGGGCGCCGCGGTCGAACAATCCTTCACCTGGGCCGACGCGACCCGCGACGTGGTGGCCGCTCCGGCCACGGCCGAGGCCGGTCGCCCGGCCGGCGGCTGATCGCGCCCGCTCCGGCTGCGCCCGTCCTGCCGGGCCGGTGCTGATCCTGCCCGCGCCGCCGGGCCCGCCACTGGCGCGCCCGCGCCGCGCCCGCGCTTTGCTCAATCCCATCGCCGCGAACCGCGGCCCGCAGTGTTCGCCTGGCGCGCTTGAATGCTTGTCGCGCGGCCTTATCCTTGACCCATGGAAATCGCCACGCTCAACGCCGCGCCGGGCTACCAGTCGCTGGATCGCCCGCTGCAATTCACCTCCTCGGCCGCGCGCAAGGTGCGCGAGCTGATCGCCGAAGAGGGCAACGACGCGCTCAAGCTGCGCGTCTACATCCAGGGCGGCGGCTGCTCGGGCTTCCAGTACGGTTTCGAATTCGACGAGCAGCAAGGCGAGGATGACCTGGCGGTGCAGACCGACGGCGTCACCCTGCTGGTCGATCCGCTGAGCCTGCAGTACCTGATGGGCGCGGAAGTCGACTACACCGAAAGCCTGCACGGCGCGCAGTTCGTGATCCGCAATCCGAACGCGAAGACCACCTGCGGCTGCGGTTCGTCGTTCGGCGTTTGAACACGCCGCCAGTGAGCACCGCCGAAGCCGCCCTGACCCAGGCCGCGCGCCCCTTCGCCTTCGTCGAAGCCGACGCGGCCTGGCGCGCCGCGCTGGACCGCGCCGACCATCTGCGCGACCAACCCGATACCTTGGCCGAACTGTGGCCGCAGGCGCGGGTGATCGTGCTCGACGCCTCCGGCCAGGCGCTGGCCGACGACGACGGCGCGTTGCGCGCGCCGCTCGGTCGCGAGCTCAGCGAAGGGCCCGGCGGCCCGGGCGCGGCGATCTTCCTCGGCCTGGACGGCGAGGGCGGCGCCTGGTTCGGCATCGACGCCGAACTGGTCGCCTTCGACGCGCCGCGCCGGGTCGACTTGCGCGCCGCCGCCGCGCACTGGTCGCTGCTGCACGCCAGCGTGTTCGCCCAGGCCCGCGCGCTGCAGTTCTGGCGCACCCGCAATCGTTATTGCGGCGTCTGCGGCGGCGCGGTCGGGTTCGAACGCGCCGGCTGGTCCGGGCGCTGCGGACAGTGCGGCACCGAACACTATCCGCGCACCGATCCGGCGGTGATCGTCGCGGTCAGCGACGGCGAGCGCCTGTTGCTGGGGCGCCAGGCCGGCTGGCCGCCGCGCCGGTTCTCGGTGATCGCCGGCTTCGTCGAGCCGGGCGAATCGCTGGAGCAGACCGTCGCGCGCGAAGTGCTGGAGGAAACCGGCGTGCGCGTGCGCAGTTGCCGTTACCTGGGTTCGCAGCCGTGGCCGTTCCCGGGCGCGCTGATGCTCGGCTTCGCCGCCGAAGCCGATGCGGACGAGCCGCAAAGCAGCGCCGAGCTCGAGCAGGTGCGCTGGTTCACCCTCGAAGAAGTGCGCGCCGCCGCGGCGCGCGGCGAAGGCGGCGCGGACGATGGCGAGGGCTTCCTGCTGTCGCCGAGCATTTCGATTTCGCGCTGGCTGATCGAGCAATGGCGCGTGGCCGCCGAGCAACGCGCGCGGCGTTGACCGAAGGCAAGGGGCGCGGCGCCGGAGCGGACAGCATCGGGCCTGAAGGCCCTCCCACAAGACCAGGTTGCGGCTGCTCCGCCGGAGCCGATTGCAGCGCGCTTTTGTGGGAGGGCCTTCAGGCCCGATGCGTTTGTGCCCGCCGCAGCGCTCTCGCGCAGCGCGACCGCGCCTGCACGCGGTCGCGCTAGAATCCGGGCCAGATTCGCCACGCCAGGAGCGTCGCCCCGATGTCCGTCACCTTGATCGCCGCCGTCGTCGCTCTGGTGCTCGGCCATCTCGCCCAATCCCTGGCCGCCGGCGTGCGCCACTTCGGTTGGTACGACGATTGGCTGCGCTGGATCGACAGCCGCTTCCCCGAAGGCAGCTTCTGGCGCAGTCGCTGGGGCATCGTCGCGGCGCTGGCGCCGCCGCTGCTGGCGGTGGGCCTGTTCCAGCTGGCCCTGGCCGAACCGCTGATGGGCCTGGGCGGGCTGGTGTTCGCGGTGTTCATCCTGTTCTACGCCTGGGGCCCGCGCGATCTGGACCTGGACGTGGAAGCGCTGGCCTCCGCGCCCGACGCCGGCGCCCGCCGCGAGGCCGCCGCGCGGCTGTGGCCGGACGGCGCCACGCCCGCGCTCGACGGCGCCTCGCTGGTCGAGGCGGTGTTCCGCAGCGCGCTGCGGCGCTGGTTCGGGGTGCTGTTCTGGTTCCTGCTGCTCGGCCCGGTCGGCGCGCTCGGCTATCGCCTGGTGGCCCTGGCGGCCGAAGGCGAGGCGTCGCGGCGGCTGTCGGGCGAGACCCTGGCCGGCGCGCGCACCCTGCTGGCGCTGCTGGACTGGCCGGTGGCGCAACTGCTGACCCTGGCGATGGCCTTGGTCGGCAATTTCGACACCGTGCTCGGCGCCTGGCGCGAAGCCGGCGGCGCCCGTTTCAGCCTCGACAACCGCTTCCTCGGCGCGGTCGCGCGCGCGAGCGTGAAGTGCGAACTGGCCGAAGAGGCCGCCGACTACGTCAACGAATCCGGCGTGCCGGGCCAGAGCGTGGCCGTGGTCGCCGGCGAGGTGCCCGAGCTGCGCGACGCCATGAGCTTGGTCTGGCGCAGCCTGCTGGTGTGGCTGGCGGTGCTGGCGCTGTTCGTGATCGCCGGCTTCGTGGCCTGAACTGCCGCGGCCCGCAGCGGCCGCGCCGCCGGTCCGGCGATTTCCCCCGTCCGTCCGCCGCGACCGCGCGTTGGCCGCGGTTTCGACGCATTTCGCGCACTTTCCGCACGCTGGCGCACGGATGCGGGTAGGGGGGCGCGCGCCGGACTGCGTTTGAACGTTCAGGTTCTGCACAAATCGCGAGTCGCGCGAGCCTGAATCGCTGGCCACCCCGGCGTTTGCAGGCGGTCCTGCCGAGGGGGCTGGACGATCCGCGCAGCGCGAAAAGGGCAGGACCGGGCCGCCGCCTTCGGGCGCGGTCGCGACGGCAGCCAGCCAGACAACGGCGACAGCGACGAAGGAACGCGCTTTGCGTGCGCACGGGAGCCCGGCGGGAAGATCGGGCCCCGTGTGCCACGTAGGCTCGGAATGTGCGTCTTGCGCCAGTCATCACGCTTGCGGAGGAGTTGGATTTGGCGAATCGCTACACCTCGCTGCTTCAAGTCGGTTTGAATCAAGTCGGTTTGAATCAAGTCGGCTTGAATCAAACCGACTTGAACCCGGCCGGTTTGAACCCAGCCGGCATCGGCCGGATCGGATTGGCGCCGGCGAGCGGCGCGCAGGAGCGGTCGGGCTTCGAATCGAGCTTCGTCGGCCCCCCCGCCGCGGAGGGCGGGGTAGTATCGAAGCAGATAACCGGGGCGTGGGCGAAGGTGGACGTGGGCGAGGAGTCATCGGCAGCGAACCAGCCCGCGACGGCGCAAACGCAGGACGACGATTTCGTCGCGTTCCTGCGCGACAACCGCGAGGCGCTGATCGCGTTCTTGCGCAAGTCCGCGGCCTCGCACGAAGACGCCCAGGACATCGCCCAGGAAACGATGATGCGCATGCTGCGCTATCGCGACCAGCCGGCCGATGCGCTGAAGATCCTGATGTACCGCATCGCGATCAACGCGCTCAACGATCGCGGCCGCCGGCAGAAGACCCGCCACGCGCCGGAGCACGTGAGCCTGGACGAGGACTACCACGCGCTGCCGTCGCAGGAACCCAGCCACGACCAGCGCGTGGCGACCGAGCAGGAACTGGCGCTGGTGCGCGCGGCGATCATGCAGTTGCCGGTGCGCAGCCGCCAGATCTACCTGCTCAACCGCATCAACGGAATGAGTTACACGCAGATCGCGAAACACTGCGGCATTTCTGTAAAGGCGGTAGAGAAGAATATCGGCCGGGCGCTCGCGCTGTTGCGCGCGCGCATGAAGGAAAGCGGCTACGAGACCTTGCAAGAGCCATGAACACGACACTGCCCACATCGACGAACGCCAACGCGCCCGGTCCGCACGACGACCGCGCGGAAGCCTGGGTGGCGCGGCTGGATTCGCCCGAATGCACGGCGCAAGAGCGCGCCGACTTCGAGCGCTGGCTCGACGCCTCGCCGGCCCACGTGACCGCCTACGTCGAAGCCGAGCGCGCGCATCAGGCCGCCGCGCAACTGGCCGGCGACGAGATGCTGCAGGCCGCCGCGCGCATCGCCTGGCGCCAGACCGGACGCGCCAACGCGCGCTCGCGCTGGTGGGCGCCGACCGCGATGGTCGCATCGCTGCTGGTCGCCACCGTGGTCGGCGTGGGCTGGCTGCGCGCGCCGGCGCCGGCGCAAAGCCTGCGCTACGCCACCGCGGTCGGCGAGCAGCGCTCGCTGCGGCTGGCCGACGGCACCCAGGTGATGCTCGACACCGACACCGCGATCCTCGCGCGCTTCAGCGGCGAGCGACGCGAGATCGAAGTCGATCGCGGCCGCGTCCAGTTCGAGGTCGCCGCCGATCCGGCGCGGCCGTTCTCGGTCAAGGCCGGCACCGGCACCATCCGCGACATCGGCACCACCTTCCAGGTCAGCAAGAACGGCAACGAGGTCAACGTCGGCCTGATCGACGGCGCGGTGGTGGTCTCCAACGGGCTGGCGCAAACCGGCAGCGCGCTGTCGCCGGGCCAGCAGCTCAGCTACGACCACAGCGGCCGCATGACCCCGCCCGAACCGCTCGACGTCGGCCTGGCCACGTCCTGGCCCAGCGGCGATCTGGTGTTCAAGGACCGCCGCCTGGATTCGCTGCTGACCGAGATGAACCGCTACTCGGCGACCAAGCTGCGCCTGGCCGATCCGGACCTGGGCAAGATCACGTTGAGCGGCGTGTTCCACGCCGGCGACCAGGCGGCCCTGCTGAAGGTGCTGGAACAGGGCTGGTCGCTGAAGGCCGAACGCTCGACGAACGACGAAATTGTCCTGCATCGCAATCCGGGCTGAGCCCCCTGGCCGCCGCGGCGGTGATATGGTTGGACGGCGCCAACGACAGGGGGCGCTCCGGTTCAGCTGTAGCCCGATCGATGCGGTTGGTGGATGGCCAAGATTTCCCATGCGTTCATCGTTTCCATCGCGCTGACGTTCTCGCCTTTGGCCCTGGCCCTGCCGGCCTCGCAAGGCGATATTCCAGCCGATGGCTACACCATTGCTCCCGGCGCGTTGGAAGACGCGCTGATCGCGTTCGCCACCCGTAATCGTCTGCAGCTGAGCTATTCGCCGGCCCTGGTGGCGCGGCGCCGCACTCCCGGCCTGCGCGGCGAGCCGCCGGTGCGCGAGGGACTGGCCCGGCTGCTGGAGGGCACGGGCCTCACCGCGGTAGCCGTAAAAGCCAATGTCTACTTGCTGCAGCCGGCGCCGCGGCAACGGCCGCGTCCGCAGCCGGTGGCGACCGCCGCCGCGCCGGCGCCGGCGCCGCGCGGGCCGACCACGACCGAGCTGGACACCGTCCACGTCACCGGCTCGCGCATCGGCCGCGCCGCGTTCGAAAGCTCGCTGCCGCTGACCCTGATCACCAACGAACAGATCCGCGCCAGCGGCCACCAGACCCTGTTCGACGTGCTGCGGCTGATGCCGGGCATGAGCGGCCACCACCCGCGCAACGTCGCCACCGAGAACGGCGCCAGCCAGGTGCCCTCGGCCGCCGCCGCCTCGGCCAGCCTGTACTCGCTGGGCCCGCGCGCGACGCTGTTCCTGGTCGACGGCCGGCGCATGGCCAACTACGGCCTGGTCTCGACCGACTACGGCGCGCTGACCGATCTCAACGGCATTCCGTTGAGCATGGTCGACCACATCGAGATCGCCCACGGCGGCGCCTCGGCGATCTACGGCGCCGACGCCATGGCTGGCGTGGTCAACATCATCCTCAAGAAGGACTACCGCGGCGCCGAAGTCGGCGCCAGCTACGGCGTGTCGCAGCGCGGCGACGCCGAGCAGCAGCGCCAGTACGCCAGCTTCGGCGAACAGACGCCCGGCGGCGGCAGCGTGTTCGTCAGCGTCGACCGCTTCATCCGCAACCCGCTGCTCGGCAGCCAGCGTTCGTGGGCGACGCTGGACCAGCGCAGCAACGGCGGCGCCGACGGGCGCTACCGTTCCGGCTACGGTTACGGCAATGCGTATTGGGTGATTCCCACCCAGGGCTGCGAGGACGCGGACGAGCTGACCAATCCCCGCTTCGACACCGACTGCCGGCTCGACCTGCCGCGTTACGTGAGCCTGCAGCCGGGCATCGACAGCAACGCGCTGTACACCTATTTCCGCCAGCCCTTCGGCGACAACAAGGAGTTCTACGCCGACCTGCGCGCGACCCGGGTGCGGCTGGACGTGCAGACCGCGCCGTTCAACGCGGTGGTGACGCTGCCCGGCAGCCATCCCGACAGCTTCTACGGATTGGGCCTGAACTACTGGTTCTCCGACGTCGGGCCGATCCGCAGCCGCACCACCACGACCACGCGCGACTTCACCGTCGGCGTCAAAGGGTTCCGCGACCGCTGGGACTGGGACGTGAGCCTGGCGCAGCGCCGCAACAAGGTCGAAAACCGCATCGCCGGCCTGATCAGCGAGCCGGTGGTGGAGGAAGCGGTCGGCGCCAAGACCTTGCACTTCAACAAGGCCGACACCAATGCGCCGGAGTTGCTGGAGCGCATCTCGCCGCTGACCACGCTCGGCGGCGAGATGGTGCTCGACACGCTGTCGGGCAGCATCGAAGGCCCGCTGACCGAACTGCCCGGCGGCGAGCTGAGCCTGGCCGCCGGTTTCGAAGCGCGGCGCGAGGTGCTGACCAACCGTCCCGACGACGCCTTCCTCAACGGCGATGTGGCGCTGGCGCAGGAGTTCGACCTGCGTCGCGCCAGCCGCAACACCTCGGCGATCTACGCCGAGGTCAACGTGCCGCTGCACGAGAAGCTGTGGATGGACGCGGCCTGGCGCCTGGACCGCAGCTCCGGCTACGGCAATCAGGTCTCGCCGATGTTCGGCCTGCGCTGGCAGCCGTTCAAGTCGCTGATCCTGCGCGTCTCGGCCGGCGAAGGCTATCGCGCGCCGACCCTGGCCGAACTGCGCCGGCCGATCACGATGGGCGACAACAAGGACTATCTGCTGGCGGCGGACGCGCCGCTGCCGTGCGCGGTGCAGTACGGCGAGTTCTGCGAAGTCGACGTGACCTCGCGCATCAACGGGAAGCTGCGCCCGGAGACCTCGACCAGCCGCAACTTCGGCGTGGTGTGGACGCCGAGCGAGGAAGTCACGCTGAGCCTGGACCGCTACCGGATCCGCCGCCGCAACGAAATCCTGCCGATCGAGCCGATCGCCTATCCCAAGCTGTTCGCCGACGCCCTGGTCGCCGACGAATACGGTTATCTGGTCGGCGCGCAGCGCTACCTGGGCAACTACGGCAGCACCGAGGTGTCCGGCTGGGAGCTCAGCGCCGAGTATCGCCGCCAGACCCAGCGCTGGGGCAACTTCGGCTTCCGCATCAACGGCCACTACATGGACCGCCTGCTGCGCCGCGTGCATCCGCTGGCACCGGAACTGGACTACTCCGGTTTCGGCACGCCCAACCGCACCGTGCTGGGCAGCGTGCGCTGGAGCTATCGCGACTGGATCGCCACGCTCAACGCGCACTACATGGGGCCGGCGACGGTCTCGCGCAACGCGCCGGGCTCGGCGTGCGCGAAATTCCTCGACACGCCGATGCGCTGCCGCACCCCGAGCGCGACCTTGCTCGATCTCGACCTGGCCTACGGCGGTTTCGACAAATGGCTGATCGGACTCAACATCAGCAACCTCAACGACCGCCGCCCGGTGAACTACGACTACAACGGCGGCGGCTACAGCCTGGTCGACGACGACCCGGTTGGGCGCTATTACCTGTTGAGCGCGATGTATCGCTTCTGAGCGGCGTGCGCTAAGTCGCGCGTTTTAGGCCGCGCGTACTAAACAGCACGTTTTAAGCGGCACGTTCTAAGCAGCACGTTTAAGCAGGGCGTTCCAAGCAGCACGTCCCAAGCCGCGCGCCGGCTCAGCCCGGCGCCAGCCACGAGAACGGCGGCCACGGCAGGTTGCGCAGCAGCCAGAAGCCGCCGAGCAGCGGCAGCCAGAACTTCGCGCTGAGCAGCGTCGCCAGCGCGCGCCGCGGCAACGGCAGGCGATAGCCGAAGCTGTGCAGCACCAGCAGCGGCAGCGCCACCATCAGCACCGGCAGCAGCGGATTCATGGCGACGGCCTGGGCCAGGTCGCCGTGGACCAGCGCGTGCAACGCGCGGGTCATGCCGCAGCCCGGGCAATACAGCCCGGTGAATCGGTAGAACACGCAGCCCGGCAGCGGGCTGCCGGCGGCATTGGGATCGACCCGCTGCAACACCCACGCGCCGGCCGCCGCGGCCGCGCCGCAGGCGGCGACGGTCGCGGCGAGCGCGTAATGGCGGGCGGGGGCTTGCATGGCCGGGCGCGGCGGTGCGGGCTCAGTGGCCCTGGATCAGCTTTTCCAGGCCACCGTTCGGCACGAACGACATGCCGTTGATGAAGAACGACACGATGGTCCAGACGATGCCCAGCGCGGCCACCGCGGTGCCGATCCAGCACCACAGCTTGGCGTTCTCCGACGCGCGGCGCGCGCCGGCGTCGTCGCCGGCGGCGAACTTGCTGTTCACCTGGCTGCCGAACACGATCGCCACCACGCCGGGCGCGGCGCCGAGCAGGCAGCAGAAGCAGGCGCCCAGCACGGTGATGGTGATCGACCAGGGCAGGTAGGTCTGGTACGGCGAGGGCGCGGCGACGGGCTGGTTCATTTCGACTCTCTCCTGAGTCTGCAGATCCGCGCCGGAACGGCGGCGGTTGCCGGCATCCTAGCAGCGCCGGCGCGCTCGCGGCACACCGGGCGTGGCGCGCGGCGGCGGCCGGTGCGAAGCGCGACCGGCCGCGCGCGGGCGTGGACTCAGGCGCGGTCCCCGCGCAGCGCGCGCACCTGTTCTTCCAGGCTTTGCGCGGTCAGCCCGTGCGGATCGCGCGGCGGATCGGCCACCACCTCGACCGCGGCGCGGAAGCGGCGCGGCACCCGCATCCGGCGCAGGCGCGAATCGCGCTTGCTCCACATGCTGCTCCACATGCCGCGCAGCGCCATCGGCACCACCGGGACCGGATTCTTCTCCAGAATCCGTTCTACGCCGGCCTTGAACGCCGCGATCTCGCCGTCCTTGGTCAGCGCGCCCTCGGGGAAGATGCCGACCAGCTGGCCGTCGGCCAGCGCCGCCTCGATTTCCTCGAACGCGCGCTGCAGCACCTGCGGGTCTTCCTTGGCGCCGGCGATCGGAATGGTCTTGGCGGTGCGGAAGATCCAGTTCATCACCGGGATGTTGAAGATCTTGTAGTACATGACGAAGCGCATCGGCCGCGACACGCTGGCGCTGAGGATCAGCGGGTCCATGTAGCTGACGTGGTTGCACACGATCAGCGCGGCGCCTTCGTCGGGAATCTTCTCGGTGCCTTCCACCTTGAGCCGGTACAGCGCGCGCACCAGCACCCAGCTGAGGAAGCGCATCAGGAACTCGGGCACGATGGTGAAGATGTAGATCGCCACCAGCGCGTTGGCGACCGCCAGGGCCAGGAACACCTGCGGAATCGTCCAGTGCGCGAAGCGCTGCGCGACCACGCCCAGCACCGCCGCCAGCACGATGAAGGCGGCGTTCTGGATGTTCATGCCGGCGATCACGCGCGACAGCTCGTTCTTCGGCGAGCGGTTCTGGATCAGCGCGAACAGCGGCACCACGAAGAAGCCGGCGAACACGCCGATGCCGACCAGGTCGAGCATGATCCGCCACGCGCCGGGGCTGTGGACGAAGCCGCTCACGTCCAGGCCCTTGGCCGTGGCCATGCCGGGATGGGCGAAAAACAGATCGACCATGAAGGCGGTCATGCCGAACGCGCCCAGCGGCACCAGGCCGATTTCGACCGTGCGCGCCGACAGCTTCTCGCACAGCATCGAGCCGGCGCCGGTGCCGATGGAGAACAGCGCCAGGGCGAAGATGTACAGCGTCGGCCCGCCGCCGAGATTGTCTTCGGCGTAGCCCGGCAGCTGCGAGGTCAGCACGGTGCCGACGAACCAGAACCACGACACGCCGAGGATCGAGTTGCGCACCGCCGGCTGGCGCCGGGTCATGCGCAGGATCTTCAGCGACTCGGGAATCGGGTTCCAGTGGATCTTGAGCCCCGGCTCGCCGGCGTCGGCGCGCGGGATCAGGCGGCTGACGAGGTTGCCGGTGACGGCGAGCGCGATGATCGCGACCGCCGCGACGATCGGACCGTGCGCGCCGGCCAGGGTGAAGATCAGGCCGCCGAAGATCATGCCGGCGAGGATCGAGATCGAGGTGCCCATCTCGACCAGGCCGTTGCCGCCGGTGAGTTCCTCGGGCTTGAGCACCGAGGGCAGGATCGAATACTTGACCGGCCCGAACAGGGTCGATTGCAGGCCGGTGCAGAACAGCGCGACCAGCAGGATCGACATGTTCTGGGTCAAGAAGCCGACCGCGGCCAGCGACATGATGACGATTTCCATCGTCGTGGTGATGCGGATGAGCTTGTGCTTCTCCAGCTTCTCGGCGATCTGCCCGGCGGTGGCCGAGAACAGGAAGTACGGCAGGATGAACAGCGCCGGCGCCAGGTTGGTGTACAGCGTGCGCTGCTCGTCGCTGACGCCGAGGTAGAACAGCAGGCCGATGATCGCCTGCCGGTACACGTTGTCGTTGAAGGCGCCGAAGGCCTGGGTGAGGAAGAACGGCAGGAAGCGCCGTTGGGTGAGCAACGCGAACTGGTTGTGCGCCATGCCGTCCTGCTGTCCGGTCGGGTCCGCACCTCGATGTGCGGCTCATGCGAAGGATTCGCGCTGGGAGCCTAGCAAAAGGGGCTGACGCGGGTGTAGCGGGTCGAGGCGGGTAGCGCGAAAGTAGCCCGGCCAGGGTACGGGCCTAGACCGGAGCGCGGAGGGTGGGCGCCGGCGTCCGGCCGCAAGTTTGTATCCCACTGTATCGCTGCGCCCGGGACCGACGCTGGCATACAAAACCGCGGGCGGCCGACACCTGGGCGATACCCCGGCGCGGCGAAATGGCGCCATCCCGCCGCCACGCCCGGAACCCGCCATGACCATCGCCGTCCCGACCGACCGCCCCCTCGATTCGCACCGCCGCAGCTTGCTCGGCGGCGCCGCGCTGGCCTTGCTCGCCGGCCCGCTCGGCGCGCTCGGCGCGGCCGCCCCCGCCTTC
>NZ_LXSD01000256.1:0-19250 GCF_017168095.1 Lysobacter enzymogenes
GATGCCGCGCGCGTCGACGCGAACGCCGCTGCGGCCGCGGTCGCGGCGCCGGCGCGACCCGCCGCCGCCGTGCCCGACAACGGCAAAACCAACCTGTTCGACCTCGACCGCACCCAGCTCGAGGACTTTTTCGAGCAGAGCCTGGGCGAAAAGCGCTACCGCGCGCACCAGGTCATGAAGTGGATCCACCACCGCTACGTCACCGATTTCGACGGCATGACCGACCTGGGCAAGGCGCTGCGCGCCAAGCTCGAAGCCAACGCGCAGGTGCGCGCGCCGATGGTCGTGTTCGACAAGCCCTCCACCGACGGCACCCACAAGTGGCTGCTCGGCATGGACCCGAAGAACGCGATCGAGACGGTCTACATCCCCGACAAGGGCCGCGGCACCCTGTGCGTGTCCTCGCAGGTCGGCTGCGCGCTCAACTGCCAGTTCTGCTCGACCGCCACCCAAGGCTTCAACCGCAACCTGTCCACCGCCGAGATCATCGGCCAGGTGTGGGTCGCGGCGCGCCACCTCGGCAACGTCCCGCACCAGCAGCGCCGCCTCACCAACGTGGTGATGATGGGCATGGGCGAGCCGCTGGCGAACTTCGACAACGTGGTGCGCGCGATGAGCATCATGCGCGACGACCTCGGCTACGGCCTGGCCAACAAGCGGGTGACCCTGTCGACCGCCGGCATGGTGCCGATGATCGACAAGCTCGGCGAGGTCAGCGACGTGTCGCTGGCGGTGTCGCTGCACGCGCCCAACGACGAGCTGCGCAGCGAGCTGGTGCCGCTCAACCGGAAATACCCGATCGCCGAGCTGATGGACGCCTGCGTGCGCTACGCGCTGCGCAAGCGCGGCACCTCGGTGACCTTCGAATACACCCTGATGAAGGGCGTCAACGACCAGCCCGCGCAGGCGCGGCAACTGGTGCGCCTGTTGCGCCAGTTCGACAACGCGGTGCAGATGAAGGACGCGGCCAAGGTCAACCTGATCCCGTTCAACCCGTTCCCCGGCACCCGTTTCGAGCGCCCCGACGACGCGGCCATCCGCGCCTTCCAGAAGCTGCTCAACGAGGCCGGCATGATCGCGCCGGTGCGGCGCACCCGCGGCGACGACATCGACGCCGCCTGCGGCCAGCTCAAGGGCCAGGTGATGGACCGCACCCGGCGCCAGGCCGAGTTCCGCAAGCGCCTGCAGGCGCAGGGCCTGGACGAGGGCGCCGGCCGCGGCCGCGGCGGGGAGCTCGGCGATGCCGCTTGACCGGCCGGCGGGTTCGGCCCGCGGCCGCCTGCTGGGCGGCCTGATCCTGTCCGCGCTGGTGCTGGCCGGCACCGCCGCCTGCAACCGGCTGTCCTTCATCAAGCCGAACATGCAGCGCAAGGGCTTCGAGCAGACCGGCCCGAGCTACGATTTCAAGAGCGACCGGCACGCGCCGAGCGGCGCGGCCGCGGCCAGCAGCCGGGTCCTGTCGGCGCAGCGCTACCTGCAGGCCGGCGACGACGCCAAGGCGCGCGACGAGCTGCGCCAGGCGCTGAAGTTCGATTCCAAGTCGGTCGAGGCCTACAGCCTGATGGCGCTGATGGCCGAGCGCGACGGCAAGAACGCCGAAGCCGGCGGCTACTACCGCAAGGCCGCCACGCTGGCGCCCGAACGCGGCGCGGTGCTCAACAACTACGCGGTCTGGCTGTGCGCCAACCAGCAGCCGGGCGAGGCCCTTGGCTATTTCGATCGCGCCCGGGTCGACCCGACCTACACCGATCTGGCCGTGCTGCTCGCCAACAGCGGCGCCTGCGCCGATCGCGCCGGGCAGGGCGAACGCGCCGAGCGCGACCTGCGCCAGGCGCTCGCGCTGGAGCCGGCCAACGCCACCGCGCTGAGCGCGATGGCCAAGCGCCAGCTGCGCCTGGGCAAGGCTTTCGAGGCGCGCGCCTTTTCTGAACGCCGTCTGGCCGTGGAGCCTATTTCAGCTGAAGCGCTGATGACTGCGTCACAAATCGAAGAAAAACTCGGCGACAGGGCTGCCGCCGCGAGATACGTTCAGCGAATGAGGGCGGAGTTCCCTGACGCGCAGGGCTCCGAATCGGGGGATGGCGGTAAGTGATGATGCAGTCGAACGAATTCGCGCCTGACGTCGGCGGAAGCTGCGGCGCGCGTCTGAAACAGGCCCGCGAGGCGGCGGGGCTGTCGATCGAGGACGTGGCCGCGAAGCTCAAGATGCCGGCGCGCGCGATCCAATCGCTGGAACAGGACGATTTCGCCCGCATCGGCGCGCCGGTGTTCGTGCGCGGGCAACTGCGCAGCTACGCCCGCCTGCTCGGCGTCGACCTGGAAGATCAGCTGGTCGGCAGCCCGATCGCCTCGACCGCGCCGTCGGAGCTGGTCAGCCATACCCATACCCCGCGCTACCGCCGGGTGTTCGAACAGACCACCCGCCGCGCCGTCTATATCGTCATGACCGCGGCGATCGCGGTGCCGATCTGGATCGCCACCCGTCACCCCGCCGGCAATTCGGCGGTGCAGTCGCTGGACATGGCCGCGCTGCCGGCCGGCGACGCGGCCCAGGCCGCGCGTCCGGCGGCGGAGCCGCCGCAGCGCACCCCGGTCATCGCCTCCATCGGTCCCAGCCTGCCGCCGGCCGCCGCGCCGGCGCCCGGGGCGAAGTCGCTGACCCTGAAGTTCAGCGGCGACAGCTGGGTGCAGATCGTCGGCAACGACGGCCGCAAGCTCGAGGAAGGCATCCTCGGCGCCGGCCAGGAACGCAGCTACGCGCCCGGCGAAGTCGCCAACGTCCGCCTTGGCAACACCGCCGCGGTGGAAGTCCTCAACGCCGGCCAGGCGGTCGATCTGACGCCGTTCAGCCGCGCGAACGTCGCGCGCTTTACGCTATCCTCTGACGGTTCCCTCGCGCCGGTCTCGGACTGACCCGCGCCGCGGGTCCGCGAACGTTCCGTACCGGTCGCCGCGCGACCGGTTTCCCGGCCTGTTTCCTTCACGGCCCGTTCGGCCCGGCTGCCGCGCTGCGCGCGGCGTCGGCCCGTCCAGGCAGCACAACCACGGCGCATCATGGCGATAGACGACCTGCTCGACGAACACGAACAAAGCGAACGCGTGCTGTCCTGGCTGCGCGCCAACGGCGCCGGCCTGATCGGCGGCATCGCCCTCGGCCTGGCCGCGATCGGCGGTTGGAAGTGGTGGGGCAATCGCCAACTCGAGCAGAGCGTGCAGGCCGCCGGCCAGTACCAGGCCGCGGTCGACGCGATCGACGCCAAGGACAAGGCCGCCGCGGCCAAGGTCCAGGCGCTGCCGGACAGCATGTACCGCACCCTGGCCGCGCTCGACCTGGCCAAGATGCAGGTCCAGGGCGACCAGCGCGACGCCGCCATCGCCACCTTGCGCGGGATCAAGACCGACGACGCGGCCATCGCCGAGATCGTCTCCCAGCGCCTGGCGCGCCTGCTGATCGACGCCAAGCAGCCGGCCGAAGCGCTCAAGGTGCTGGCCCAGTCGACCCAGCCGCTGGCGCTGGAAGTGCGCGGCGACGCGCAGTTCGCGCTCGGCAAGCAGGATCTGGCGCGCAAGGATTACACCGACGCGCTGGCCAAGCTCGACGAAGCCTCGCCGCGCCGCCGCCTGCTCGAACTCAAGCTCACCGAAGCCGGCGGCACGCCGGCCAAGCCCGAGGCCAAGTCTTAATGATCCAAGCCCAGAAAAGCTCGTCCGGCGGCGCCTTCGTGCGCGTCGCCGCCGCCGCCGCGTTGTGCGCGTTCGCCCTGAGCGGATGCTCGACGGTCAAGGGCTGGTTCGGCGGCGGCAAGAAGAAGGACGACGCCAAGCCCAACGAGCCGACCGAGCTCGTCGATTTCGCCCCGAGCGTCAAGGTCGACAAGATCTGGTCGGTCAACGCCGGCAAGGGCGAGGACCGCATCGGCGTGCGCCAGGGCCCGACGGTCGCCGACGGCCGCGTCTATGCGGCGGCGATCCGCGGCGGCGTGCATGCCTACGACCTGCAGACCGGCAAGGAAGTCTGGCACTTCGTGCCGACCCGCAAGGATAAGAAGGACCGCGAGAAGAAGGACAAGGAGATCCGCCTGTCCGGCGGTCCCGGCGCCGGCGACGGCCTGGTCGTGGTCGGCGGCCTGGAGGGCGAGGTGATCGCGCTCGACGCCGCCACCGGCGAGCAGAAGTGGACCGCCAAGGTGCCCAACGAAGTCATCTCCGCGCCGAGCATCGGCCTGGGCATGGTGTTCGTGCGTTCCAACGACGGCCGGGTGACCGCGTTCGACGCCGCCAGCGGCGAGCGCCGCTGGTTCTGGACCCGCGACGTGCCGATCCTGTCCGTGCGCGGCAACAGCTCGCCGACGCTCGGCCCGGGCTACGTGTTCGTCGGCAACGACGACGGCACGGTGCAGGCGCTGGCCGCCGGCGACGGCCGCCCGACCTGGGACCTGCCGGTCGCGCAGCCCGAAGGCCGCAGCGAGCTCGACCGCATGGCCGACATCGACGGCGCCCCGGTGCTGGAAGGCTCGGTGCTGTACGCGAGCAGCTTCAAGAAGCAGACCGTGGCGATCGACGCGCCGACCGGCCGGCCGATGTGGGCCAGCGAACATGGCGGCGTCGGCCGCATGGGCGTGGCCAGCGACAAGCTGATCGTCGCCGATCCGGCCGGGGTCGTGTACGGCCTGGACAAGAACAGCGGCAGCGCGCTGTGGTCGCAGCCGTCGCTGGGCCGTCGCGACCTCAGCGGCGCGGCGGTGCAGGGCGACTACGCCGTGGTCGGCGACTTCGACGGCTACGTGCACTGGATGAAGCTGTCCACCGGCGAGTTCGCCGCGCGCGCGCGCGCCGGCCGCAAGCCGCTGAAGGCGGCGCCGGTGGTGGCCGACGGCATCTTGATCGTGCAGAACGTCAAGGGCGGGCTGACCGCGTTCAAGTTGCAATAAGGCCGGGAGCCGGGAATCGGCACCGGGCGATCGTGCGGCGCGGCGGCTTCGAGCCGCGCCGGCCCGTCTAGCCCGAGTCCGGTTTTCAGGTTCCAAGCGCAAGGCGGCCCGGGCGGCGTGTAGCCGTTCCGGGCCGTTCGTTTTCTCGGCCGGGCCTGCTTTCGCCCGGTCCGCCCAGCCGGTGCGAAGGCGTCTTCGCGCCCGCTCTGGCACTATGTCGGCGCTTTCCGGCCGCCTTCGCGGCGCCGTGGCGCGATTTCCAATTCCTATTCTCCCATTCGGTTTCAACACCATGCTCCCGCTAGTCGCCCTCGTTGGCCGCCCCAACGTCGGAAAATCCACCCTGTTCAACGCGCTCACGCGCAGCCGCGACGCGCTCGTCCACGACGAGCCGGGCGTCACCCGCGACCGCCATTACGGCGTGTGCCGGCCCGAGGGCCAGCGCGCGTTCGCGGTGGTCGACACCGGCGGCATCGCCGGCGAGGAGCAGGGGCTGGCCGGCGCCACCGCGCGCCAGGCGCGCGCGGCGGCCGAGGAGGCCGACCTGGTGCTGTTCGTGGTCGACGGCCGCGAAGGCGCCTCGGCGCTGGACGACGAGATCCTCGGCTGGCTGCGCAAGACCGCGCGGCCGACCCTGCTGGTGGTCAACAAGACCGACGGCCTCGACGCGGCCGCGGCGATCAACGACTTCGCCCGCTACGGCATCCGCGACGCCATCGCGATTTCGTCCGCGCACCGCCAGGGCCTGGACGAACTGCTGGCCGAAGTGCTGTCGCGCGTGCCCGAAGAGGGTGCGACCGCCGAGCTGGACAACGACCCCAACCGCATCCGCGTGGCCTTCATCGGCCGCCCCAACGTCGGCAAGTCGACCCTGGTCAACCGCCTGCTCGGCGAGGAGCGCATGATCGCCTCCGAGGTGCCGGGCACCACCCGCGACTCGGTCGCGGTCGACATGGAGCGCGACGGCCGCCTGTACCGGCTGGTCGACACCGCCGGCGTGCGGCGCAAGTCCAAGGTCGAGGAAGCGGTCGAGAAGTTCTCGATCATCAAGACCCTGCAGGCGATCGAGCAGTGTCAGGTCGCGGTGGTCATGCTCGACTGCACCGAAGGCGTGACCGACCAGGACGCCAGCGTGCTCGGCTACGCGCTCGACGCCGGCCGCGCGCTGGTGGTCGCGGTCAACAAGTGGGACGGGCAGACCGAATACCAGCGCCAGCAGACCGAGAACCTGCTCAAGCGCAAGCTCGCCTTCGTCGAATGGGCCGAGCCGGTGCGCATCAGCGCCAAGCACGGTTCGGGCCTGAAGGAGCTGTTCGCGGCGATCCATCGCGCGCACGCCTCGGCGACCACCGAGATCGGCACCAGCGAGGTCACCAAGGCGATGGAGATCGCCTACGAGACCAACCCGCCGCCGGTGGTGCGCGGACACGTGGCCAAGCTGCGCTTCGCCCATCCGGCCGGGACCAACCCGCCGACCTTCGTCGTCCACGGCACCCGCCTGCGCACGCTCAGCGACAGCTACAAGCGCTATCTGGAGAACTTCTTCCGCAAGCGCTTCAAGCTGGTCGGCACGCCGGTGCGGTTCGTGTTCAAGGAAGGCAGCAACCCGTACGAAGGCAAGAAGAACGTGCTGACCGAGCGGCAGGTGGCGAAGAAGAAGCGGCTGATCCGGCACGTCAAGCGCGGCAAGTGAGGCCGGGCGGGGCGCTGGTTGCGCCCGTGGCGGTCTGAGCGGGACTGCGGATGTCTAAGCCGAAGCGAAGGTCAAAATGGGTTCCGGCTTTCGCCGGAATGACGGGCTGGGGGGCGGCGTCGGCGCTTCCGATACTGTTATTGCGGTAGATGGCGAAGAAGAAGCGGTTGGTCTGGCACGTCAAGCGCGGCAAGTGAGGTCGGCGGGACGTTGGTTGCGCCCGGGGTGGTCCGAGCTGGCCTATCGATGTCTAAGCCGAAGCGAAGGTCAAAATGGGTTCCGGCTTTCGCCGGAATGACGGACTGGGAGGCGCGTCGCCGCTCCCTACACCGTCATTCCGGCGAAAGCCGGAACCCATTTTGATCTTGCCTCTGGCGCTCCTGCCGCAACCCGCTCCCCCATCGACAGCGCGAGCGTCAGCGAACGCGCACAATGCGGTTTTGCAGCCCGCCACGCCGCGCATGCCCATCGCTCCCGCCGACCTCACCCTGGGCTTGCTCGCCGGCGGCCGCGCCACCCGGCTGGGCGGGCGCGACAAGGCCTGGCTGCGGCGCGACGGCGAGTTCCAGGTGCTGCGCCTGGCGCGCGCGTTCGCGCCGCAGGTCGCGCGGGTGCTGGTCAGCGCCAACCGCGATCTGCCGCGTTACGCCGCGCACGGCCTGCGCGCCGTCGCCGACCGCGCGCCCGACCTCGGGCCGCTCGGCGGCCTCGACGCGCTCGCCGCGGCCGCGGACACGCCCTGGCTGCTGAGCGTTCCGGTCGATGCCTTGCGCGCCGAGGCTTGGTTGCTGGACGCGCTGGAGGCCGCGCAAGCCGGGCAGGGCGCCTTCGCCGTCGACGACGACGGCGTACAGCCCTTGTTCGCGCTGTGGCCGTTGGCGCCGCTGCGCGCGGCGCTGGCGCCGGCCCTGGCGCAGCGGCGGCTGGCGGTGCGCGAGTTGCAGGCCGCGCTCGGCATGGCGGCGTTGCGCCTGCCCGGACTACGCTTGGGCAACCTCAACACGCCGGCGGATCTGGCCGCGGCCGGCGTCGCCGACGATCCGCCGGAGTGAGCGTGCAGCAGCGGCCGGGTCTTCCCGCCGATCGCGCAAGGTCGATGTCGCAAGCCGATCGCGCAAGTCGATTGCACAAGCCGATTCCGAAAGCCGATCCCGCAGATTGATCCCGCTAGCCCGCCTCTGCAAACCCGCTTCGCAAGTTCGACCCGACCAGCCCGTCACCGCGAACCCGATCCCCCAGCAAGAGCCCGCCATGACCGATTTCCCCACCGGCCTGTTATTCGACGACGCGATGCGCGTGACGGCCGAGGTCGCCGCCGCGCATCGCCTGGAAGCCGAACACCCGGCGCTGCCGCGCTGCCACGGCCGCGTGCTCGCCGGCGACGTGGTCGCGCCGCTGGCGCTGCCGCCGTTCGACAACAGCGCGATGGACGGCTTCGCCTTGCGCCACGCAGACCTCGCCGACGACGAAACCGAAACCGAACTGCGCCTGGTCGGCGAACAGTTCGCCGGCCTCGCCCTGGGCCTGGAGCTCGGCGCGGGCGAATGCGCGCGCATCACCACCGGCGCGCCGCTGCCGGCCGGCGCCGACACCGTCGCGATCAAGGAGAACGTGCGCGTCGACGGCGCGCGCGTGTTCGTGCCGCCGTCCCGGCGCGGCCAGCACGTGCGTTACGCCGGCGAAGACGTCGGCGAGGGCGAGACCGTGCTGCGCGCAGGCCAGGTATTGACGCCGGCGCGGGTGTCGCTGGCGGCCTCGCTGGGCCTGTCGTCGCTGCCGGTGCGGCGCAAGCCGACGGTGGCGGTATTCACCAGCGGCGACGAACTGGTCGAGCCGGGCATGCCGCTGCGGCCGGGACAGATCTACGACAGCAACCGCGACCTGCTGATGGGCCTGCTGCGCGCCGACGGCCTGGAGCCGACCGCATGGCCGCGCCTGCCGGACGATCCCAGGCAGGTCGAGATCGCCCTGCGCGACGCCGCCTGCGCGTTCGATCTGGTGTTCACCTGCGGCGCGGTGTCGGCCGGCGAGAAGGACCATATCCCGGCGGTGCTGGCGCAGTTCGGGCAGATCCATTTTTGGAAAGTGAAGATGCGCCCCGGCATGCCGCTGCTGCTGGCGAGCATGGACCAGGCGCGGTTCCTCGGCCTGCCGGGCAACCCGGTGTCGGTGCTGGCGACGTACCTGAGTTTCGGCCGCGCGTTGATCGACGGCTTGCAGGGTCGCGCCGATCCCCGGCCGAAGCTGCGGGCGCGCTTGGTCGGCGGGATCGAGAAGAACCATCCGCGCCGCGAGTTCGTGCGCGCGCGGCTGCGCAGCGACGAGGGCGGGGTGTTGTGGGTGGATCCGAATCCGGCCACTGGTTCGCATCGATTGCGCGCGGCGGCGGATTCGGATGCGCTGATGGTGGTGACGGAGGGGGCGCAAAGCTTGGGCGAGGGGGCGGTGGTGGAGGTGTGGCCTTACGCTTTGGGGTAGGCCCCTCACCCCAACCCCTCTCCCGCGAGCGGGAGAGGGGCTTGCAACGCCGCTTTCGGGATCGAGCCACCAAGACAGAGCGAATTCGAGCCCCACTCCCGCCTACGGGAGAGGGGCTTGCAACGCCGCTTTCGGGATCGAGCCATTAACACAGAGCGAATTCGAGCCCCTCTCCCGCCTGCGGGAGAGGGGTTGGGGTGAGGGCCACCCGCCAACTCACGCAACGCTCCATCCCCGCCGTCGCCCGCCGCCGCTCCCGCGAAAGCGGATAATCCCCGCATGAGCATCGAACGGATTTCCCCCGCGCAGGCGCGCGCCCGCCAGCAGGCCGGCGCGGTCCTGATCGACGTGCGCGAGGCGCACGAGCGCGCCGGCGGCCAGGCCGAGCACGCGCTCGGCGTGGCCAAGGACGCGCTCGAAGCCGATCCCGCCGCCACCGTCGCCGACCGCGACGCCGCCATCGTGCTGATCTGCCAGACCGGCGCGCGCTCGCTGCGCGCCGCGCAGGCGCTGCTCGACGCCGGCTACGCGCGCGTGGCCTCGGTCGACGGCGGCACCGCGCGCTGGATCGCCGACGGCCTGCCGCTGGCGCCCTCGCACCGGTCCGCCGACGAGATCGATTTCTACGACCGCTACTCGCGCCACCTGCGCCTGCCCGAAGTCGGCGAAGCCGGCCAGCGCAAGCTGCAGGCCGCGCGCGTGGCGATGGTCGGCGCCGGCGGGCTGGGCTCGCCGGCCGCGTTCTATCTGGCCGCGGCCGGCGTCGGCACCTTGGTGCTGGCCGACGACGACGTGGTCGACCGCAGCAACCTGCAGCGGCAGATCCTGCACACCGAGGACCGCATCGGCCTGCCCAAGGTCGAGTCGGCGAAGATCGCGCTGCAGGCGCTGAACCCGCGCCTGCGCGTGGAGACCTTCGCCGAGCGCATTACCTCCGACAACGTCGAAGCGCTGATCGGCGCCGCCGACGTCGTCTTCGACGGCGCCGACAACTTCCCGGTGCGCTATCTGCTCAACGACGCCTGCGTGAAGCTGGCCAAGCCGCTGGTGTACGGGGCGATCCACCGTTTCGAAGGGCAGGTGAGCCTGTTCGACGCCGGCCGCCACCGCGGCCAATGCCCGTGCTACCGCTGCCTGTTCCCGGAACCGCCGCCGCCGGAAGCGGCGCCCAACTGCGCCGAAGCCGGCGTGCTCGGCGTGCTGCCGGGCGTGATCGGCCTGGTGCAGGCGACCGAGGTGGTCAAGCTGATCCTCGGCCTGGGCGAGTCGCTGGCCGGGCGCCTGCTGCATTTCGACGCGCTCGGCATGCGCTTTCGCGAGACCCGGCTGCGGCCGGACCCGGAGTGCCCGGTGTGCGCGGCCGGCCGCGCGTTTCCGGGCTATATCGACTATCAAGCGTTCTGCGCCGCGCCGTGAGCGGCGCGCGCATTCGCAAGGCGGATCGGATGACACTGCATCGCGGCTCGATCCCGGCGCTGGCCTTCGCCGCCGGCCTGTTCGCGTCGGCGGCGACGGCCTCGCCGCCGTCCGGTCCGTCGCCGGGCTTCGGCCGGGTCGCCGAACTCAGCGCGCAGCGGCTGCTGCTGGCCGACCGGGTCGCCGCGAGCAAGCGCGCCACCGGCAAGCCGGTCGAGGACGCGCAGCGCGAGCGCGAGCAACTGGCCAAGGTGCGCGAACAGGCCGCGGCGCGTTCGCTGGCGCCGGAGCGCGCGGCGACGTTCTTCCAGGCGCAGATGGAAGCCAACAAGCTGGTGCAGTACCGCTTGCTGGCGCAGCCGGCGCGCGCGGCCAAGCCGGTCGATCTGGCGCCGGTGCGGGAACGGTTGGATGCGATCAACGCCGAACTGCTGGACGCCTTGCCCGGCGCCCTGACCGAAGCGCGCGGCGAACACTGCGAACAGCGCGCGTTCGACGCGCAAAAACGCGCTGCCAGGCAGTACAGGCTCGACGAACTGCACCGCACCGCGCTGGCGCGGGCTTTCGGCGATCTGTGCCGCATCCCTTGAGCAGAGCCGGCGCATAGCGAAAAGGAGTCGGGAGACAGCGAAAACCGCTTTGGCTATCCGCGAACTCCTCTTCGCCATCTCCCGTTTCTCAGTCCGCCGCGATCGCCTCGATCTCGACCATCCAGCCTTCCTCGTACAAGTCGGCGATGATCACCGTCAGCGCCGGCGTGCATTCGCCGAGCACTTCGCGGCGGATCTCGTAATTGCGCTGGCGCAGGCGCCGCTCGCTGAGGAAGGTGGTGACCTTGACCAGGTTGCTGAAATCCATCCCGGCCTGCTTGAGCTGCTGCTCGACGTTGGCCCAGGCGCGCCGGCACTGGCCTTCGAAATCCTTGGGCAGGATGCACTGCTCGCACTGCGGCAACTGGCCGCTGATGAACAACAAACGCTTGAAGCCGCTGATCTCGTGCGCCTGCGCGTACGACACGTCGTTGGGTTGGATCGCCCTGCGTTGCATCTGCATTTGCATCTTGCGTCCTCCAAGTGAGGCGCGAGCGGCTGCGGGCGCACATCGCGGGCCAGACCTCGCCCGCGCCCGTCGGATCCCGCGCTAGTCGATGAACTCCCTCAAGGCCTGGCCGTACTGCGGATAGCTACCGATGTTGTGGTGGTCCGCGCCCTTGAGCTGGACCACTTCCACGCCTTGCGGGCGGGTTTGCAGCGAATGCACCAAGCGGCTGGTGTTGGCCGGCGGGATCACGTCGTCGTCGCTGGCGCGCACCACCAGGATCGGGCCGAAATAACTGCGCAGGTTGCCGATGGAGTCGTAGCGGTCGCGCACCAGCCAGCGCGTAGGCAGCCAGCGGTAGTGCGCCTGCGCGGTGTCGCTGAGGCTGTCGAAGGGCGTCACCAGCGCCAGCCGTTCGACCGGGCGCTTGCCGGCGACGTAGCTGGCCACGCCGCTGCCGAGGCTGCGGCCGATCACCGAGATCGGCTGATGCGGATGCTCGCGCGCGACCTGGTCGAAGATCGCCAGCGCGTCGGCGAACAGCTCCGGCTCGGCCGGCGCGCCGTCGCTGGCGCCGAAGCCGCGATACGACAGCAGGTAGATGGTGCGGTCGGGGAACCACTGCGCCAGCGTCTCGCGCATGTTCTCCACGCGTTCCGCGTTGCCGCCGAAATAGATCAGCGCCTTCTCGCGCCCGGCGTTGAGGCGCCAGCCGCGCAGCACCGCGTCGCCGCGCTCGACCGTGTAGTCGGTCATGTCGGCGCCCAGGCGGGTGTTCTGCGGGAAGTACATCAGTTCGCGTTGCTTGAAGTACATCCAGCCGCAGATGCTGAGGTAACCGGCGGCGGCGACGCCGGCGACTGCGGCCAGGGACTGGAACATGCGAGGGTTGCGTGCCATCGATTGCGCGGGCCTTGGTGTGCGGGGCGGGGGAGGCGCCGGCCGGGCCGCGAACGGCCGCGGGGCGCGAAGTGCGTGCTGCGACGATACCCCGCGCGCGCGCGCGCCGCCAGCGTCGCGCGGCGGACGCTTTCGCGCTCACGCGCCTTGCACGGAAGATCGCTAGGCTGGCGCAGGCGGGCTCGTCGCGTTCCAGTGCCGAACCTTCCTGCATGACAACCCCGGTCCGCCGCGCCCCCGCGCGCGGGCCGCGACGGTCCGGAGAACGCTCGCATGCCCCGCAGTCCGCTATCGGTTTTGCTGATCCTGGCCGCAGTGTCGGCGCTGTTCGCGCCATGGAGCGCGGCACGCGCCGCCGACGCCTGCCCGTCGCTGCGCGAACAGGGCGGCGCGCCCCAGGCCGCGATCCGCATCGCCGCGGCCGCGTGCAGCGAAAACCTGCTGTGGTACCGGCCCTTCATCGACCTGCAGGGACGCTTGGCCAGCGCCTCGGTCAGCGAATCCGAATCCGCGCGCCTGGCCGACGGCGCCACCGAAACCTGGCGCCGCACCGCGAGTTATTGGCGCGAGACCGGCCTGCTGCAGCGCATGAGCGGCTTCGCCGGCGCCGACCAGTGCTTCGAACCCTACGGCAGCGCGTACACCGCCCAGGCCTGCCGCGCGTTCCTGGTCGACAATCCCTGGTCGGCCGCGTTCGTGTCCTACGTGATGATGAAGGCCGCGATCCCGGGCTTCCGTCCCTCGGCCAGCCATTACGACTATGTGCGCGAGGCCTACCGCAATCCGGACCAAAGCCCGTTCCTGTACCTGGACCCGGCCAGCGCCGCGCCGGCGCCGGGCGACCTGCTGTGCGCGGTGCGTTCGAGCACGCGCGTGTACGGCTACCAGGGGCTGATGGCCGCGCTCGATAGCGGCAACGGTTCGCTGGCGATGCATTGCGACGTGGTCGTCGCGGTCAATCCGAACAACGACGGCAAGGCCTATCTGATCGGCGGCAACGTCCAGCAGGGCGCGACGATGCGGATGATGGCGGTCAACCGCAACGGCCAGTTCTGGCCGCTGCCGCTGCGCAGCGAGACCCAGGTGGAGTGCTCGCCCGACACCGCCGCGGCCTGCGACATGAACAAGCTCGACTGGGCGGCGCTGCTCAAGCTCAAGCCCGACGCCAGCCTGGCGACGCTGGCGCCGCCGCTGCCGCTGTTCGCGCCGCAGCAGCCGGCGCCGCAGCAGCCGTCGGGGTGCTGCATCAACTGCGTGGTCGGTTCGGGGATTCCGCGTTGTCCGAATCCGAACGCGCCGGCGTTGCAGCCGCAAGGGCAGGCGCCGGTGCAGGATTGAACGGGAGCGGCGCCGCACCCCTGTAGGAGCGGCGCGAGCCGCGACTGCGCCGATCGTTCGCCGGCGAGCGCCGGAGGTCTTGCCGATGCCATCCCGTCCGTTTTCCCGCATGGCGCGGACGGGCGCTTCGTGCGGGCGCTGCCGTGCGATTTTCGCGGTCGCGGCTTGCGCCGCTCCTACAGGGGGGCTAGCGGCGCGGCGTTTCAGCTGTGGCGCTTCTGCGCGGCTTCGAACGCGGCCAGCTGTTCCGGCGTCGCGTCTTGCTGGTACTTGGCCTTCCATTCGCCGAACGGCATGCCGTAGATCGCTTCGCGCGCCTGGTCCTTGCTCAGCGCGATCCCGCGCTCGGCGGCGGCGTCGCGGTACCAGTCGGCCAGGCAGTTGCGGCAGAAGCCGGCCAGGATCATCAGGTCGATGTTCTGCACGTCGCGGCGCTCGTGCATCAGGTGGGCGAGCAGGCGGCGGAACGCGGCGGCCTGCAGGGCGTCGGTGGCGGCGTCCGGGGCGGATGCGGCGGCGGTGGGATCGGTCGGGCTCATGGTGGCGCTCGGGCGGTGGGGCGGGGACGCGCAACATCGGCGAAATGCGCGGCGCGGCGAAATTCGGCCGGCCGGATAAGCGATAATGCGCGGCCCGACTCTACCGCAGCCGAGCCCGCATGACGCCTCCCTCGCACCCGGCCCGCATCCTCGACGGCAAGCGCATCGCCGAGGAACTGCTCGACAACCTCAAGGCCCAGGTCGACCGCCGCGTCGCCGCCGGGCTGTCGCGGCCGGGGCTGGCGGTGGTGCTGATCGGCAACGATCCGGCGTCCTCGGTGTACGTGCGCAACAAGCGCCGCGCCGCGCAGAAGGTCGGCATCCGCGCGATCGACTACGACCTGCCGGCCGATCCCGGCGACGAGGCGCTGCTGGCGCTGATCGACCAGCTCAACGCCGATCCCGAGGTCCACGGCATCCTGGTCCAGCTGCCGCTGCCCGACCGCCGCGACGCCACCGCGCTGATCCACCGCATCGACCCGCGCAAGGACGTCGACGGCTTCCATCCGGAAAACGTCGGCCACCTGGTGCTGCGCCAGTTCGGCCTGCGCCCGTGCACGCCGCGCGGCATTACCACCCTGCTGGGCTACACCGACCGCCCGGTGCGCGGGCAGAGCGCGACCATCGTCGGCGTCAGCAACCACGTCGGCCGGCCGATGGCGCTGGAGCTGATGATCGCCGGCTGCACCGTCACCAGCTGCCACAAGTTCACCCCGCAGGCGGTGCTGGAGCAGTCGGTGCGCAACGCCGACATCCTGGTGGTCGCGGTCGGCCGGCCGGGGCTGATCCCGGGCGAATGGGTCAAGCCGGGCGCGGTGGTGATCGACGTGGGCATCAACCGCCTCGACGACGGCCGCCTGGTCGGCGACGTCGGTTTCGCCGCCGCCGCGCAACGCGCCAGCTGGATCACCCCGGTCCCGGGCGGGGTCGGGCCGATGACGGTGGCTACGCTGATGCAGAACACGCTGGAAGCGGCCGAGGCGGCGGACAAGGCGGCCGGGCGGGGGTGAGGCGGGCGGTGCGCCTGGACTCGAAGCCGATCCCGGGCTTTCGGGCAGCGGCCGGCTGAAGGCTCTGGGTCCCGCGTTCGCGGGGATGACGGCTGGAGGCAGACGCCGCGAAACCCACCCCATCGTCATTCCCGCGAACGCGGGAATCCAGGGCGTTTCGGGCGCAAGCGCTGGAAGTCGAGGCCTCTTTCGATCGGCCGCCGGCGCCGAATTCGCGCCGGAGGTCGCCAGCTTCCCGCCCGCACCCGGCGCGGCCCGCGAGCCCCGCCCGCCGAGCCTTAACGGCCCCCGCGCCACCCACCCGCGGAACGCCCCTTTCCGCCCGCGCGGCGAGCGGAGCGGGGCGTTTTCGGGTTAGAATGGCGCGCTTCATCCTCCCGGGCCCGCCTATGCTGCGCATCCAGGCTGAAGCGCTGACTTACGACGATGTCTCTCTCGTCCCCGCGCATTCGATCGTCCTGCCTAAGGACGTAAACCTCTCCACCCGCCTGACCCGCGATCTGTCGATCCGCCTGCCGATCCTGTCGGCGGCGATGGATACCGTCAGCGAGGCCCGCCTGGCCATCGCCCTGGCCCAGCTCGGCGGCATCAGCATCATCCACAAGAACATGAGCCTGCAGGCCCAGGCCGCGCAGGTCGCCCAGGTCAAGAAGTTCGAGGCCGGGGTGATCAAGGAGCCGTTCACCGTCGGCCCCGAGACCACCATCGGCGAAGTGCTCAAGCTGACCCGCGCGCGCAACATCTCCGGCGTGCCGGTGGTCGACGGCGGCCAGCTGGTCGGCATCGTCACCAGCCGCGACATGCGCTTCGAGAAGAAGCTCGACGATCCGGTCCGCCACATCATGACCAAGCGCGACCGCCTGGTCACCGTGCGCGAGGGCGCCGACGACGAGGAAGTGCTGCAGCTGCTGCACAAGCACCGCATCGAGAAGGTGCTGGTGGTCAACGACGGCTTCGAGCTGCGCGGCCTGATCACGGTCAAGGACATCCAGAAGAAGACCGACAACCCCAACGCCGCCAAGGACAGCGCCGAGCGCCTGCTGGTCGGCGCGGCGGTCGGCGCCGGCGGCGACACCGAAGCGCGCGTGGAAGCCCTCGCCGCGGCCGGCGTGGACGTGATCGTGGTCGACACCGCGCACGGCCATTCGCAGGGCGTGCTGGACCGGGTGAAGTGGGTCAAGACCCGCTTCCCGCAGTTGCAGGTGATCGGCGGCAACATCGTCACCGGCGACGCCGCGCTGGCGCTGATGGATCACGGCGCCGACGCGGTCAAGGTCGGCGTCGGCCCCGGCTCGATCTGCACCACCCGCGTCGTCGCCGGCGTCGGCGTGCCGCAGATCACCGCCGTGGCGATGGTCGCCGAGGCGCTGCAGGACCGCATCCCGCTGATCGCCGACGGCGGCATCCGCTACTCCGGCGACATCGGCAAGGCGCTGGTCGCCGGCGCCTCGTCGGTGATGGTCGGCGGCCTGTTCGCCGGCACCGAGGAAGCCCCGGGCGAAATCGAGCTGTTCCAGGGCCGCAGCTACAAGAGCTACCGCGGCATGGGCAGCCTGGGCGCGATGGAGCAGGGCTCCAAGGACCGCTATTTCCAGGACGCCTCCGACGCCGACAAGCTGGTGCCCGAAGGCATCGAAGGCCGTGTGCCGTATCGCGGCTCGCTCGGCGGCGTGGTCCACCAGCTCGCCGGCGGCCTGCGCGCCACGATGGGCTATGTGGGCTGCGCGACCATCGAGGATATGCGCAAGAAGCCGAGCTTCGTGCGCATCACCAACGCCGGGTCGCGCGAAAGCCACGTGCACGACGTGCAGATCACCAAGGAACCGCCGAACTACCGGGCGGGATGAAGCCCAGGAACGAACGAAGAGGAGCGAGGAACGAGTATCTCGCTCCTCTTCGGCTATTCCGGCCGCGCTTTTGACGTCTCTCGTTTCTCACTCTTCTTCACTCGTTGCTGGCTCATGACCGACATCCATAGCGACAAAATCCTGATCCTCGATTTCGGCGCCCAGTACACTCAGCTGATCGCCCGCCGCATCCGCGAGCTCGGCGTCTACTGCGAAATCTGGGCCTGGGACCACGATCCGGCCGAAATCGAAGCCTTCGGCGCCAAGGGCATCATCCTGTCCGGCGGCCCCGAATCGACCACGCTGCCGGGCGCGCCGCGCGCGCCGCAGCAGGTGTTCGACGCCGGCCTGCCGATCCTGGGCATCTGCTACGGCATGCAGACCATGGCCGCGCAGCTCGGCGGCGCCACCGAGGCGGCGGACCAGCGCGAATTCGGCCACGCCGAGGTGCAACTGGTCGCGCAGGACCGCTTGTTCGACGGGCTCAAGGACCATCCGGGCTCGCCACCGCGGCTGGACGTGTGGATGAGCCACGGCGACCACGTGTCGAAGGCGCCGGACGGCTTCGTCGTCACCGCCAAGACCGACCGCATCCCGGTCGCCGCGTTCGCCGACGATGCGCGCCGCTGGTACGGCGTGCAGTTCCACCCGGAAGTCACCCACACCAAGCAGGGCCAGACCCTGCTGCGCCGCTTCGTGGTCGACATCTGCGGCTGCCAGACGCTGTGGACCGCCGCGCACATCATCGACGACCAGATCGCGCGCGTGCGCGAGCTGGTCGGCAGCGACGAGGTCATCCTCGGCTTGTCCGGCGGCGTCGATTCCTCGGTGGTGGCCGCGCTGCTGCACAAGGCCATCGGCGACCAGCTGACCTGCGTGTTCGTCGACACCGGCCTGCTGCGCTACAACGAAGGCGACCAGGTGATGGCGATGTTCGCCGAGCACATGGGCGTCAAGGTCGTGCGCGTCAACGCCGCCGACCGCTATTTCGACAAGCTCGCCGGCGTCAGCGATCCGGAAGCCAAGCGCAAGATCATCGGCAACCTGTTCGTCGAGATCTTCGACGAGGAATCGCACAAGCTCGGCAACGCCAAGTGGCTGGCGCAGGGCACGATCTATCCGGACGTGATCGAGTCGGCCGGCAGCAAGACCGGCAAGGCCCACGTGATCAAGAGCCACCACAACGTCGGCGGCCTGCCGGAGAACATGAAGCTCGGCCTGGTCGAGCCGCTGCGCGAGCTGTTCAAGGACGAAGTGCGGCGCCTGGGCGTCGAACTCGGCCTGCCGCGCGAGATGGTCTACCGCCATCCGTTCCCGGGCCCGGGCCTGGGCGTGCGCATCCTCGGCGAGGTCAAGCGCGAATACGCCGACCTGCTGGCCCGCGCCGACCACATCTTCATCGACGAACTGCGCAAGGCCGGCCTGTACGACAAGACCAGCCAGGCCTTCGCGGTGTTCCTGCCGGTCAAGTCGGTCGGCGTGGTCGGCGACGCGCGCGCCTACGAATGGGTGATCGCGCTGCGCGCGGTGGAGACCATCGACTTCATGACCGCGCACTGGGCGCACCTGCCGTACGACTTCCTCGGCACGGTGTCGAACCGGATCATCAACGAGCTGTCGGGCGTGTCGCGGGTGGTGTACGACATCAGCGGCAAGCCGCCGGCGACGATCGAGTGGGAATGAGTCCGCAAGCGCGATAGCGCCCGGCCGGCAACGCACCAACAGGCCCGCTCTGCGGGCCTGTCCGTTTTCGCGCCCGGCGCCGACGGTGGACGCGCGCGCGGACCTGGCCTAGCCTTGGGCCGTCCTCGCTCACCGCACGCCATCGCCCATGTCCCTGGGAGAGCAACTCCGCCAAGCCCGGCAGAAGGCGCAGCTGTCGCTGCGCGACCTCAGCGCGCGCGCCGGGATCTCGATCGCCAAGCTGTCGAAGGTGGAGAACGGCCTGGCGACGCTGCGCCACCCCGAACTGCTGACCCTGGCCGAAGCTCTGGCCGTGCCGGCCACGGCGCTGCTGGCGCCGCCCGCGCCCGTGCCCGGCGCCGGCGCGCGGCGGGCGC
>NZ_LXSD01000257.1:0-12885 GCF_017168095.1 Lysobacter enzymogenes
GCGGCGGCGCGCTGCGCGGCCTGGGCGCTGGCCTGGGTCTGGACGCGGCTGGCGGCGTCGGCGCGTTCGGCGAGCTGGCGTTCGGCGTCCTCGCGGCTGCGCTTGTCCTGCGCGGCCTGGGCCGTGCGCAGGCCCTCGCGCAGGCGCGGCAGCGCCGGCGCCTGCGGGTCCATGCGCGCGAGCAGGCCGGTCAGGCGCTCGGATTCGGCCAGATCGCCGTCGGCCAGGGCCTGCTCGCCGGCGATGACCACGTAAGGCTGCAATTCGGTCAGCGCGGCGGCGACGTCGGCGTGGCCGGGATCCTTGTCGCGCAGCGCCAGGTAGTAATCGACCGCGCTGTCGCCGGCCGGGGTGTGGATGCGCTGTTCGCGCAGCGCCCGCGCGGCGCGCTCGCGCAGGCCGCCGGCATCGAGTTCGTCCAGCGCCGGCGGCAGCGGCGCGGCGGCTTCGGCAGCGGGCGCGGCCGGCGCCGCAGGTTCGGCCGGCGCCTTGCCGGAACCGCAACCGCTCGCCAACAGGCCCAATCCCAGCGCTGCGCCGAATGCGGCGAGCGGCCAACCCGACGCGCCGCGGCGCGCACCCGAGTCCTGGCCGGCGGCATTGCGCCCCGGCTCGATCACAAACATCACTGCCAACCCCCTGTACCACCGAACTGCGAAATGCGCGCGCAGCTTAGGCCGGGGATGTGACGCAGTTGCTGCATCGCCCTGACCTGATCTGCCGGGTGCGTGCACGCCGGCTGCGCCTTCGGGCGTCCTGCCGCGCGGCGCGGATTATGGCGACGGCGCGGCGGCGACGCGATGCGCAATCGGTCCACTGGCGCGCGCGGCGCGATGGCGCCGCGAAGCGCGCGACCGAATGTCGCGGCGCGCGTCGCTGCGACACCGCCGCAACGCCGCCGTGCGCAGAAAACGCGCCTCCAGACTGAACGAAACATGCGCCGTTGCAATTGTATTGCGCGCATGCCGGCTCCTATGATCGCGCCATGCCCGGCCCGTCCGCCCTCACGAATGTGTTGCGCCACCTCGTTTTCGGGGTGCTCATCGCGGTGATGCTGGTCAAGCCGGTGCTGGCCTTCGCCGGCGAGATCGGCGAACTCGACGACCTGGTGCCGAACGCCGCGCTGAGCTTCGACCCGGCCCACGCCGGCGGCCTGCCCGACCAGGACGGCTGCGGCGATCTGCAACGCCACGTCTCCCATTGCTGCGCCGTGCAGGCCGCCTTGCTGCCGCGCATCGAGCTGGGGCTGCTCGCCCCCTCCCCCGCGAGCCCGCTCCCGGCGCGCGCCACGGCCTTCATCGCGGCCGATCCCGCGCAACCGCTGCGGCCACCGATCCGCGCCTGAGTCGCCGCCGGCCATCGCCGGCGCTGGACACGACGTCCCCAGCCTCGACCCGACCACCGCGTCGGGCTGGCAAGCCTCGCCGTGCGTGCCCACGCATCGGCGTCGATAGCGATTCAGGAGACAACCCATGCGTTTGCGTCCGACGGCCCTGGCCGTCCTGACGGCTGCGCTGTGCTTTTCCGCACAGGCGCGGCCGCCCGTTGCTGCCTCCCCGCCCGCCGCCGCGCCGCCCGGCGCGCAGGCCGGCACCCACGCCGAAGCCGGCGCCGCTGCGCGCGGCGGCTCGGTGTTCACCCTCGACGACGCCTTCGGCCGGATCCAGGGCAACCACCCGGACCTGCGCCTGTTCGGCGACCAGCGCCGCGTGCTGGAAGCCGAGCGCGACCTCGCCGCGCAAAAACCCGCGTACGTGGCCGGCGCCTCGTTCGACAACGCGCTCGGCACCGGCGCGCTCAGCGGGGTCAAGGCGGCCGAACTGACCCTGACCCTGGCCTCGGTGTTCGAACGCGGCGGCAAGCTCGATGCGCGCCGCACCTTCGCCCAGAGCAACATCGACGCGCTGGCGGTGGACCGCGAAGGCCGCCGCCTCGACCTGCTCGCCGAAACCGCGCGCCGCTATCTGGCCGTGGTCGCCGAACAGCGCCGCATCGATCTGGCCGAGTTCGACATCGCCCAGCGCAGGCGCGCGGTCGCCGCCGCGCGCGTGCGCCTGGAAGCCGGTGCCTCGCCCGAGTCCGGCCTGCTGACCGCGCAGGCGCAACTGGCCCGCGCCGAGCTCGACCGCAGCCGCGCCCAGCGCGCGCTGCTGGCCGCGCGCCAGTTCCTCGCCGCGCTGTGGGGCGAACGCGATCCGGGCTTCGCGACCGTCGCCGGCGATCCGTTCGCGCTGCCGCAGATCCAGCAAACGAGCGCGCTGGCGAGCCTGCTGGAGCGCAATCCGGAACTGTCGCGCTTCGTCGACCAGCGCCGCATCGCCGAAGCGCGCGTGCGCCTGGCCCAGAGCCAGTCCAAGGCCGACATCGACTGGCAGCTCGGCCTGCGCCGGCAGCAGGAGAACGGCGATTTCGGCTTCGTCGCCAGCGTGTCGATGCCGCTGGGCGCGGCCGCGCGCGCCGAACCCGGCATCCGCGGCGCACAAGCGCAGGTAGCGATGCTGGAGACCGAACGCGAAGCCAAGGGCCTGTCGCTGTATTCCACGCTGGTGGAAGCGCAGGGCCGCTACGTCGTGGGCGCGCTGGAAACCCAGCGCCTGAAGCAGGACGTGCTGCCGCGCCTGGAGCGCGCCGAGAAAGCCGCCGAGTACGCCTACCGCGCCGGCGCGATCAGTTATCTGGAACTGGCCCTGCTGCAGGCCGAAAGCGTCGCGGTGCGGCGCCAACGCCTGGACGCCGCGCTGGACGCGCAACTGGCGCTGATCGAGATCCAGCGCCTCACCGGCGAGCCCTTCCTCGCCGCCGACACCGCCCCCGCAGGAGCCACGCCATGAAGCCCGAACTGTTGATCGCCGCGGGCCTGCTGGCCCTGAGCCTGAGCGCCTGCGGCGGCGCGGACAAGAATCCGGCCGCGCCGGCCGCCGCCGCGCAGGGCAAGGACGACCACGCCGGCGAAGGCCATGCCGACGAAGGCCAGTCCGGCCACGCGCACAAGGAAGCCGCGGGCGACGCCGGGCACGGCGAGAAGGAAGGCGAAGAGAAGCCCGAGGCGACCACGATCCCGAACGAGATCGCGCGCCGCTCCGGCATCGTCGCCGCCGCGGCCGGCCCCGGCACCGTCGCCGACGAACACGATGTGCAGGGCCTGATCACCCCGCTGGAAGGTCGCGTGGCGCGCATCACCGCGCGCTACCCCGGCCCGGTGCGCTCGCTGCGCGCCAACATCGGCGACCCGGTCAAGGCCGGGCAGACCCTGGCCACCATCGACAGCAACCTCAGCCTGACCACCTACAGCATCGCCGCGCCGATTTCCGGCGTGGTGCTGGCGCGCAACGCCGCGATCGGCGAAGTCGCGGTGGAAGGCACGCCGCTGTTCGAAATCGCCGACCTGTCGACGCTGTGGGTCGACCTGCACGTGTTCGGCGCCGACGCCTCGCACCTGCGCCCGGGCCTGCCGGTGACGGTGATGCGCATGGGCGACGAGAAAGGCGTGGACACGACGATCGACCGGATCCTGCCGGGCACCGCCACCGCCAGCCAGAGCACGGTCGCGCGCGCCTCGATCAAGAACCCCGACGGCCTGTGGCGTCCCGGCTCGGCCGTGCACGCGCGGGTGACCGTGGAGCAGCAGCCGGTGGCGCTGGCGGTGCCGCTGACGGCGCTGCAGCGCATGGACGACGCCGATGTGGTGTTCGTGCGCGACGGCGAGCGCTACAGCGCGCGTCCGGTCAAGCTCGGCCGCCGCGACGCGCGCCGCGCCGAAGTGCTGTCCGGGCTCAAGGCCGGCGAACAGGTCGTGGTGGAGCAGAGCTTCCTGATCAAGGCCGACATCGAAAAATCGGGGGCCTCGCATGAGCACTGAGCCGCTGCCTCCCAACGGCACCGAGGGCAAGGCCGGCGCGCTGGAGCGCATCATCGGCTTCGCCATCCGCCACCGCTGGCTGATGCTGGCGCTGACCGTGGCGCTGATCGGCCTGGGCGTGTGGAGCTTCACCAAGCTGCCGATCGACGCCACCCCCGACATCACCAACGTGCAGGTACAGATCAACACCCAGGCGCCGGGCTATTCGCCGCTGGAGGCCGAACAGCGCGTCACCTTTCCGATCGAGACCGCATTGGCCGGCCTGCCCAGGCTCGATTACACGCGCTCGCTTTCGCGTTACGGGCTTTCGCAGGTCACCGTGGTGTTCAAGGACGGCACCGATCTGTACTTCGCCCGGCAACAAGTCGCCGAGCGCCTGCAGCAGCTCAAGTCGCAGATCCCCGACGGGCTGGAACCGCAGCTCGGGCCGATCGCCACCGGCCTGGGCGAGATCTTCATGTACACCGTCGACGCCGATCCCAAGGCGCGCAAACCCGACGGCAGCGCCTACACCGCCACCGACCTTCGCACCCTGCAGGACTGGGTGATCCGCCCGCAGTTGCGCAACACCCCCGGGGTCACCGAGGTCAACACCACCGGCGGCTTCGCCCGGCAGATCCACATCACCCCGGATCCGGCGCGGCTGATGGCCTTGAACCTGAGCCAGCGCGACATCGTCAACGCGCTGGCGGCCAACAACCAGAACGTCGGCGCCGGCTACATCGAACGCAACGGCGAGCAGTTCCTGGTGCGCGTGCCCGGGCAGATCGGCAACATCGAGCAGATCGGCGGGATCGTGCTCGACCGCCGCGACGGCGTGCCGATCCGCATCCGCGACGTCGCCAGCGTCGGCGAAGGCCCGGAACTGCGCAGCGGCGCGGCCACCCAGAACGGCCACGAAGTCGTGCTCGGCACGGTGTTCATGCTGGTCGGCTCCAACAGCCGCGACGTGGCCCTGGCCTCGGCCGAAAAGCTCAAGGCCGCCAACGCCAGCCTGCCCAAGGGCGTCAGCGCCAGCCCGGTGTACGACCGCACTTCGCTGGTCGACCGCACCATCGCCACCGTGGCCAAGAACCTGGTCGAAGGCGCGTTGCTGGTGGTGGTGGTGCTGTTCCTGCTGCTCGGCAACTTCCGCGCCGCGCTGATCACCGCGCTGGTGATTCCGCTGGCGATGCTGTTCACCATCACCGGCATGGTCCGCGGCGGGGTCTCGGGCAACCTGATGAGCCTGGGCGCGCTCGACTTCGGCCTGATCGTCGACGGCGCGGTGATCATCATCGAGAACTGCCTGCGCCGCTTCGGCGAGGCCCAGCACACGCTCGGCCGCGAGATGACCCGCGAGGAGCGCTACGACCTCACCGCCAAGGCCACCGCCGAAGTCATCCGCCCCAGCCTGTTCGGCCTGGGCATCATCACCGCGGTGTACCTGCCGATCTTCGCGCTCAGCGGCATCGAAGGAAAAATGTTCCACCCGATGGCGATCACCGTGGTGCTGGCGCTGACCGGCGCGATGCTGCTGTCGCTGACCTTCGTGCCCGCGGCGGTGGCGATCTTCCTCGGCGGCAAGGTCGACGAGAAGGAGAACAAGGCCATGGCCTGGCTCAAGCGCCGCTACGAGCCGGCATTGGCCTGGGCGCTGCGCAGCCGCGCCATCGTGGTCGCCGGCACCGCCGCGCTGGTGATCGTCAGCGGATTCATCGCCACGCGCATGGGCACCGAGTTCGTCCCCAGCCTCGACGAGGGCGATGTCGCGGTGCAGGCCATGCGCATCCCCGGCACCAGCCTGACCCAGTCGGTGACGATGCAGAAGAACCTGGAACAGGCGCTGCTGCAGATGCCCGAAGTCGAGCGGGTGTTCAGCCGCGTCGGCACCTCGGAAGTCGCCAGCGATCCGATGCCGCCGTCGATCGGCGATGCCTATGTGATCCTCAAGCCGCGCGATCGATGGCCGAACCCGAAGAAGACCAAGGACGCGGTGATGGAGGAGATCGAAGCCGTCGCCCGCACCCTGCCCGGCAACAACTTCGAGTTCACCCAGCCGATCCAGATGCGCACCAACGAGCTGATCTCGGGCGTGCGCGCCGACGTCGCGGTCAAGGTCTACGGCGACGACCTGCAGCAGTTGCTCAAGGTCGCGCAGCAGATCGAGGCGGTGGCGCGGCAGGTGCCGGGCGCGGCGGACGTCAAGACCGAACAGGCCACCGGCCTGCCGATGCTGAGCATCGAGCCGAACCATCGCGCCTTGGCGGTGTACGGGCTCAACCCGGCGGCGGTGCAGGAGACCGTGGCCACCGCGGTCGGCGGCGAGGTAGCCGGCCAGTTCTTCGAAGGCGACCGCCGCTTCGACCTGGTGGTGCGCTTGCCGGAGCGGCTGCGCCAGGATCCGGCCGCGCTGGCCGACCTGCCGATCCCGCTGCCGGCCAGCACCGGCGATCGCGACGAGTCCAGCCGCGACGCCACCTGGCTCGCCGGCGCGCCGCGCACGGTGCCGCTGCGCGAGGTGGCGGCGATCAAGTCGGTGCTCGGGCCGAACCAGATCAACCGCGAGAACGGCAAGCGCCGCATCGTGGTGACCGCGAACGTACGCGACCGCGACCTGGGCGGGTTCGTGACCGATCTGCGTTCGCGCATCGATGCGCAGGTCAAGCTGCCGGAAGGCTACTGGATCGGCTACGGCGGCACCTTCGAGCAGCTGATCTCGGCCAGCCAGCGCCTGGCGGTGGTGGTGCCGGTGACCTTGGTGCTGATCTTCGCCCTGTTGTTCATGGCCTTCGGCTCGGCCAAGGACGCCGCGATCGTGTTCAGCGGCGTGCCGCTGGCGCTCACCGGCGGCGTGATCGCGCTGTGGCTGCGCGGGATACCGCTGTCGATCTCCGCCGGCGTCGGCTTCATCGCGCTGTCGGGCGTGGCGGTGCTCAACGGCCTGGTGATGATCGCCTTCATCCGCAAGCTGCGCGAACAGGGCGATCCGCTCGACAACGCCATCGTCGACGGCGCGCTCGGCCGGCTGCGGCCGGTGCTGATGACCGCGCTGGTGGCCTCGCTGGGCTTCATCCCGATGGCCTTCAACGTCGGCGCCGGATCGGAAGTGCAGCGGCCGCTGGCGACCGTGGTGATCGGCGGCATCGTCTCCTCGACCCTGCTGACCTTGCTGGTGCTGCCGGTGCTGTACCGCTGGCTGCACCGCAACGAAGAGCGCGGCGGCAGCGATACGCCGGCGCCTGCGGCGTTGCCGCCGGGCGAAGCCGCGCCGGCGCACTGACGCCGGCCACGCGCGGGCCGTCGCGAGGCGGCCCGCATCCATGCCGCCGCGCTCACGCGCGGCGCGCTTGAATGGGCCGTCGCCGCCCGGCGGCGGCCCGCATTGACGGAGAATCGACATGGGCAGCGGACACGACCACGGCACCACCGCGATCCGCCACGAAAAACCGCTGTGGTGGGCGTTGGGCCTGACCGGCGGTTTCCTCATCGCCGAGGTCATCGGCGCCTTCCTCACCAACAGCCTCGCGCTGCTGTCGGATGCGGCGCACATGGGCACCGACACGGTCGCGCTGATGATCGCGCTGACCGCGGTGCGGCTGAGCCGCAAACCGCCCGACGCCAGGCGCAGCTTCGGCTACGCGCGCATGGAAGCGCTCGGCGCGATGGCCAACGGCCTGATGCTGTTCGTCGTCGCCGGCTACATCCTCTACGAAGCCGTCGGCCGCTTCAGCCAGCCGCCGGAAATCGCCACCACCGGCATGCTGGTCATCGCCGCGCTCGGCCTGGCGGTGAACCTGATCGCGATGCGCCTGCTGCGCGCCGGCAGCGGCGAAAGCCTCAACATGAAGGGCGCCTACCTGGAAGTGTGGAGCGACATGCTCGGTTCGGTCGCGGTGATCCTCGGCGCGATCGCGATCCGCTTCACCGGCTGGGCCTGGATCGACCCCGCGCTGGCGGTGCTGATCGGCCTGTGGGTGCTGCCGCGCACCTGGACCCTGCTGCGCGAAGCCGGCAACGTGTTGATGGAAGGCGTGCCCAAGGGCGTCGACCTCAACGCCGTGCGCGCGCTGCTGACCTCCAGCGCAGGCGTAGCCGGCGTGCACGACCTGCACGTCTGGTCGCTGGGCTCGAGCACCCCCGCACTGACCGCGCACCTGGTGGTGACGCCGGGCACCGACGGCGATGCGCTGCGGCGCGAACTCACGAAGCTGCTGGACGAGCGCTACGGCATCGAGCATTGCACCTTGCAGATCGAAAGCGAGGCGTGCGGCGGAGAGGTATGCGATGCGCCGCATGCTTGAGCGCCGGCATTGAGGGCGGAAACAACCGAAGTCGCTCAGCTCTGCCGCAGTCCCTCGAAACCCCGCAACCTCCACCCCGTCATTCCGGCGAAAACCGGAATGACGGACGGGAAGCTTCGGGTCTGCGGGTGAGTTCGGCGGAGCTGAGTCGCTGCGGTTGGTCGCGACTTGCGTCGCTCCTGCAGGGGCTTCGGCCAGTTTCGTATCCCACTGCAGGAGCGGCGCAAGCCGCGACCGCGAGCACTCGATAACGACGAAACAAAAACACGACAGCCACGCCTCACCCCTTCGGACAAGGCCCACCCGCATCCGCCCAAGTCCTGAACGCCTCCACGAACCGATCGTGCGTCACCGGCACCGGCGCCCGGTCCCCGCCCGGCGCCCACCCCCACAACACCAGCTTGTCCTCGCTGACATGCTTGATCAGCGCAGCGAAATCGCGCCCGCCGTTGCGCTCGCGGTCCTTGATCATCGCGCACAACTGCGGCGCCGGCAGCCCGATCCAGGCCATCTTGTGTTCGGGCGGCGGCAACTGCCAATGCGGCGCGCCCGGCGGCGCATCGGGGCCGTAGCTGGCCGGCAGGTTGGCTTCGCCATGGCAGGTCGAACACGGCAGCCCGGCCGCACCCTTGCCGTCGGGGCCGCGCACCACGCCCTGCGCATGCGGGCGGCCGTCGTCGAACTGCAGCGGCTGGTCGCCGGGGATGTGGCAGTTCTGGCAGCGCGGATGCTGGAACACCTTCTGCACCGTGGCGAACGCCGCCACCGCGCGCGCGTCGGACGCGGGCGCAGGCGCGGGCCTGGAACCGGCGGCGAACACCGCCAGCAACGGCGCCAGCGCCAGCGCGGCGAGAATCGCGGAAGTTGCGCGCATCGTCGTTCTCCTCAGGCCGTCGCTCGCAGCGGCAGCTCGCGCAGCCGCTGCCCGCTCAACGCGAACACCGCATTGGCCACCGCCGCCGCCACCGGCGCGGTGCCCGGCTCGCCGGCGCCGCCCATCTTTTCCGCGCTGGCGACGATGTGCACCTCGATCTGCGGCGCCTCGTCCAGGCGCAGCACGCGGTAGTCGTGGTAGTTGGACTGCTGCACCCGGCCGTCCTTGAAGGTCAGTTCGCTGTACAGCGCCGCGCCCAGGCCGAAGTTGATGCCCGATTCCATCTGCGCGCGCACGCCGTCGGGATTGACCGCCAATCCGCAGTCGATCGCGCAGACGAAGCGATGCACGCGGATGCGCTTGCCGCCGCCGGGCGCATCGAGCAACGAGACCTCGGCGACCTGGGCGATGTAGCTGCCGAAGGATTCGTGCACGGCCACGCCGCGCGCGCGGCCCGCGGGCAGTTTCGCGCCCCAGCCGGCTTTCTCGGCCGCCAGGTTCAGCGCCGCCAGGTGGCGCGGATGCGCGCCCAGCAGGGCGCGCCGGTAGTCGACCGGATCGCGCCCGGCCGCGTGCGCGGCCTCGTCGATCAGGCTCTCCATGACGAAGGCGTTGTAGCTGTGGCCGACCGAGCGCCACCACAGCACCGGCACGCCGGTCTGCGGCTGATGCACTTCGACGAAGTGATCCTTTATCTCCTTGAGATAGGGCGAATCCGCCACGCCCTCGACCGAGGTCGAATCCACGCCGTTCTTGACCAGGGCTTTTTCGAACGGCGAACCGATGATGATCGACTGGCCGACCAGGACATGCTTCCACGCCACCGGCCGCCCCTGCGCATCCAGGCCGATGCGCGCGCGCTGCAGGTACATCGGCCGGTAATAGCCGCCGCGCACGTCGTCCTCGCGCGACCACACCGTCTTGACCGGTTTGCCCGCGGCCTTGGCCACGTGCACCGCCTCGGTGACGAAGTCCGAACTCGGCGTCGCGCGGCGGCCGAAGCCGCCGCCGAGGAAGGTCGTATGGATGCGTATCTGTTCCTGGGTCAGCCCGGTGATCTTGGCCGCGGCCATCTGATCCATGGTCTGGAACTGGGTGCCGGTCCAGATCTCGCACAGGTCCGCGCCGATCTTCACCGTGCAGTTCAACGGCTCCATCGGCGCGTGGGCGAGATAGGGCACGTGGTACTCGGCCTGGATCACCTTGGCCGCGCCCTTCAATCCCGCGTCGGCGTCGCCGGCTTTCGCCGCCACCGCGCCGCCGCCGGCCGCGGCCAGCCGGGCGAATTCGGCGCGCAGCTTGGCGTCGTCCAGGCCGGCCGCGTGCGGGCCGGCGTCCCAATCGATCTTGAGCGCGTCGCGCCCCTGCTTGGCCGCCCAGTAGTGATCGGCGACCACGGCCACGCCCGACGGCACCTGGACCACGTCGCGCACGCCCGCCACCGCGCGCGCGGCGCGGTCGTCGAAGGATTTCACCGTGCCGCCGAACACCGGCGCGCGCGCGACCAGCGCGGTCAGCAGGCCGTCGAACTGCACGTCCATGCCGAACCTGGCGCGGCCGTCGATCTTCTCCGGCCCGTCCAGGCGCCGGGTCGGCTTGCCGATGATCTTCCAGTCCTTGGCGTCCTTGAGCGTCGGCGGCGTCGCCGGCGGCGGCAACGCGGCCGCCGCGACGGCGAGTTCGCCGTAACGCAGCCGGCGCGAGCCTGCGATCACCGCGCCGTTCTCGGTGCGCAGTTGTTCCGCCGGCACGCCGAGCCGTTTCGACGCGGCCGCCAGCAACAGCGCGCGCGCCGTCGCGCCGGCCATGCGGTAGCGCTCGAATTCGGTCCAGGTGCTGGTGGAACCGCCGGTCATCTGCATGCCGAACATGGTGTGCGCGTACGCCGGCGCCGCCGGCGCGTGCTCGACCTTGATCTTCGACCAGTCGGCGTCGAGCTCCTCGGCGATCAGCATCGCCAGCCCGGTCCAGATGCCCTGCCCCATTTCCGAATGCGACAGCAGCACGGTGACGGTGTCGTCGCGGCCCACGCGCAGGAACGCGTTGGGCGCGAAGCCCGCCGACGCCGCCGCGGCCGCGGCCGGCGCGGCGGCGGCGAAGCGCTTGGCGCCGGGCACGACGAAACCGACCACCAGGCCGCCGCCGATCAGCGCGCCGCTTTTGAGGAACCGGCGCCGCGAGGGCGCGTCGAGGGTGTTCACAGCCACCTCCTTGCAAACGCGGTGCGGTCGCGGCGGGCGCCGCGGCCGCGGAACGGTCAGGCGGTTTCGATGTTGCGCAGCACCGGCAGCGGCAACGGCAGCGCGGCGTCGGCGCGCGCGTCGGCATCGGCGCTAGCGCGGCCGCCTGCGATCTGCGCGGCGCGATGCACCGCCGCGCGGATGCGCGGATAGGTGCCGCAGCGGCAGATGTTGCCGGACAGCGCCTGGTCGATGTCGGTGTCGCTGGGCTGCGGAATTTTGCTCAGCAAGGCCGCGGCGGACATGATCTGGCCGGACTGGCAGTAACCGCACTGGACCACGTCGATCTCGGCCCAGGCGCGCTGCACCGGATGCGGGCCGTCGCGGCCGAGGCCTTCGATGGTGACGATCTTGCGGCCCGCCACCGTCGCCGCGGGCGTCACGCAGGCGCGGCGCGGGGAACCGTCGATGTGCACGGTGCAGGCCCCGCACTGGGCGATGCCGCATCCGAACTTGGTGCCGGTCAGGTGCAGCAGGTCGCGCAGCACCCACAGCAGCGGCATGTCCGGCGGCGCGTCGACCTCGTGGTCGGCGCCGTTGACGTTGAGCTTCATCGGCATCCCTCGCGGCGGCTGGGGTGGTTCGAGCCTACACCCGGCTTCGGCCGATTCGCCACAACGCGGCGGCGCCGGTGCGGCGTTGCTTGACGCGCGTCGCGCAAGCGCGCGGCCATGCGCGCTTGCCGGAAACCGCGCGTTCGGCCGCGCGCGGGTGCGGCCGAACGCGGACGGCGACCGCCGCCGATTCGCGATGCAGCTCGAATCCAGGCGCGTCCTCGCGTCCACCGGCGCGGTCGCGGCCGATAGCGCTTGCCTAAAACTGCCGCAGCGCAGGTTCGCGCGCCGCGCCCGCCGGCGCCGCCGCGTGCCGCAGCGCCGCAGTCGTTCTAGACTCGATCCCACCCTGCCCACGGTCGTCGCCCATGGCCGATTCGCCGGAACCCAGCTCCCTGTCGCGCGGCGCGCCCGGCGGCGCGCGCGCGGTCGTCGAGGCCAGCGCCGCGGCCGCCGCGCGCGGCGATCCGGCGACCCTGGCGCTGGTGCTGGAAACCGAGGGCTCGACCTATGTGCGCGCCGGCGCGCTGGCCCTGTTCGGCGCCCGCACGGGCCAAGTCGGCTGGCTCAGCGGCGGCTGCATCGAACCGGAGATCGAGCAGCGCGCGGCCGAAGCCGCGGCCGGCCAGGGCATCGACTGGATGGACATCGACACCCGCAGCGACGAAGACCTGTTCGCCGGCTCCGCGCCGGGGTGCCGCGGCCGTTTGCGCCTGGCGCTGCTGCCGCTGGCGGCGCTGCGCGAGTGGCCGGCGCTGGTCGACGAATGGCGCCGCGGCCACGGCGACCTGCGCCTGGACCTGCAGGCCGGCGGCGCGCTGGCCGCCTCGGTCGGCGACGAGCGCCAGCGCTGGACCCTGCCCGCCGCGCCGCTGCCGTGGAACGCCGGCAGCGACCGCTGGCGCCTGGAGATCGCCGCGCCGCCGTCGGTGCTGGTGCTCGGCGCCGGCCCGGAAACCCCGACCCTGCTGCCGCTGCTGCGCACGCTGGGCTGGATGACCACCCTGGTCGAACGCCGCCCGCGCTGGGCCGCGCTCGCGGCGCTGGCCGACCACGCGGTCGCCCGCGCGCCCGC
>NZ_LXSD01000258.1:0-505 GCF_017168095.1 Lysobacter enzymogenes
TTCGGTCGGCCTGGTCGAGCGCATCCTGCGCATCTTCCGCGGCACTGCGCAGCCGGCTGCGGCCGCGCCGGAACCGGCCGCGCGCCAGCACGACGGCAACCGCGGCAACGGCGGCCGCAACGAGCCGCGCGGCGAGCGCGGCAACGGCCAGCGCCGCAACGACAACCGCAACAACGGCAAGGGCGGCCGCGACGGCCGCCGCGACGAGCCGCGCCAGCAGGACGCGCAGCCGCGCCGCGAAAAGCAGCCGCAGGCCGGCGGCGCCCAGGCGCAGCAGCCGGGCCAGCAGAAGCAGCCCAAGCAGGGCCAGCCGCAGAACCCGCAGGCGCCCAAGCAGCAGCAACAGCCGCAGCAGCCCAAGCAGGCGCAGAACCCGCCGGCCAAGCCGCAGCAGGACGCGGCCGCGGCGCAGGCTGGCAACGCCAATGCGCACAACGGCAGCCCGACCCAGAACGGCAACCCGCCGCGTCCGCCGCGCGAGCCGCGGCCGCCGCGCCAGGACGCC
>NZ_LXSD01000259.1:0-26949 GCF_017168095.1 Lysobacter enzymogenes
GACGATGGCCGCCCGGTCGACGCCAACAGCGACGACGCCTACGTCCGCTGAGGCGCCGGCGCGCGCCCCGGCGGCGCGCGCGGCGGCTTGCAAACCCGCGCCCGCGCCGCCATCTGCGGGCTTACCGAACCCGCCGTTTCGCGTCCGCGTTCGCCGCGATCACTGCATTGGCGGCCGCCTCGGGCGATAATCGCGGCCGCGACGCGCGCCCGGTCGCGCGCCGCGATCGCAGTTTCGGCAGGCAGGGTCGGTAGGCGCGTTCGGCAGGCACGTTCGGCCGGCCTGTGGATCGCGGCCCCGGCCGCGCGCCCGGCACCACGGCGGCTTCAGACTCATCACGCGTCCCCACGCGACACGACAGGCAGGACCAGCGCTATGTGCGGCATTCTCGGAATCGTCGGCAACACGGATGTCGCCGCTCAGCTCTACGACGGACTCACGGTGCTGCAGCATCGCGGCCAGGACGCGGCCGGCATCGCCACCGCCGACGGCGCGCGCCTGCGCGTGCACAAGGGCAACGGCCTGGTCAGCGACGTGTTCGACGAGGCCTCGATGCGCCTGCTCGAAGGCCGCGTCGGCATCGGCCACTGCCGCTATCCCACCGCCGGCAGCGAAGGCTCCGACGAGGCTCAGCCGTTCTACGTCAACTCGCCGTTCGGCATCGCCCTGGCCCACAACGGCAACCTGATCAACACCGACACCTTGCGCCGCGAGGTGTTCGAGCAGGACCGCCGCAACGTCAACACCGAGTCCGACTCGGAAGTGCTGCTCAACGTGTTCGCGCACGAGCTCGACCGCCAGCGCGCGCTGACCCCGGACGCCGCGTTCGCCGCGATCGAGGGCGTGCACCGCCGCTGCGTCGGCGGCTATGCGGTGGTCGCCACCGTGCTCGGCCTGGGCCTGGTCGCGTTCCGCGACCCGCACGGCATCCGCCCGCTGGTGCTGGGCAAGCGCCGCAGCGGCGGCCAGGACGAATACGCCATCGCCTCCGAATCGGTGGCGCTGGACCTGCTCGGCTTCGAGCGCGTGCGCGACGTGCGCCCGGGCGAGGGCATCGTGGTCACCGCGCGCGGCGAGCTGTTCTCCAAGCAATGCGCGGAAGTGCGCAAGCACACCCCGTGCATCTTCGAATACGTCTACTTCGCCCGGCCCGACTCGATGATGGACGACGTCTCGGTGCACAAGGCGCGCATGCGCATGGGCCAGACGCTCGGCGAGAAGATCCTGCGCCTGCGCCCGGACCACGACATCGACGTGGTGATCCCGATCCCCGACACCTCGCGCGACTCGGCCCTGGAAATCGCCAACACCCTGGGCGTGAAGTACCGCGAAGGCTTCATCAAGAACCGTTACGTCGGCCGCACCTTCATCATGCCGGGGCAGGGCGAGCGGGCCAAATCGGTGCGGCGCAAGCTCAACCCGATTCCGCTGGAATTCCGCAACCGGGTGGTGCTGCTGGTCGACGACTCGATCGTGCGCGGCACCACCTCGCGCCAGATCGTGCAGATGGCGCGCGACGCCGGCGCGCGCAAGGTCTATCTCGCCTCGGCGGCGCCGGCGGTGCGGCATCCGAACATCTACGGCATCGACATGCCCTCGGCCGAGGAACTGGTCGCGCACGGCCGCAGCGACGAGCAGGTGCAGGAGCTGCTGGGCTGCGACTGGCTGATCTACCAGGACCTCGACGCGCTGGAGCAGGCGGTGTCCGGGCCCAAGCACCGCATCGATCATTTCGATTCGTCCTGCTTCAACGGCGAGTACGTGACCGGCGTGGAGCCGGGCTATTTCGAGCGCATCCAGCAGATGCGCTCGGACGACGCCAAGAAGACCCGCCGCGCTTCGTGAGCGCGGCGCGGGTTTCGTCCAGGCTCACGCCGCCGCGTCCGCCACATCCGCCGTATCCGCGCCAGATCCAGGGCTTCGGATACCCCCTAACCCCGTCATTCCGGCGAAAGCCGGAATCCATTTTGATTTTGCTTGTGCGTTTGCGCTTGGCGACAGCAACAGCAACAGCAAAATCAAAATGGATTCCGGCTTTCGCCGGAATGACGGGGGATGAAGCGAGCGAGGCGATCTTGCGAGCCCGCGTCGTCGCCCTCCGCCCAAGCCCGCCGCTGCCCGCATGACCGCCACCCCAGCCACCCTATTCGATGCCGCGCGCGCCTGCCTCGACGCGACCACACCCGAGGCCAAGGTCGAACGGACGTTCGCTTATGCCGCCGCGTTCGCACGCGGCGAGCTGACCACCCCGGCCGATGCGCCGGCGCCCGAGCCGATCCGCATGCCGGGCCGGCCGCCCAGGCCGGCCTTGGTGCATCCGCGCGAACTGCCCAAGCGCGGCTTCGGCAGCGCCGAAGGCCGCGCCGCCTTCGTCCATGCCATCGCCCACATCGAATTCAACGCCATCGACCTGGGCTGGGACGCGGTCTACCGCTTCCGCGGCCTGCCGGCGCAGTTCTATGCCGACTGGGTCGGCGTGGCCAACGACGAGGCGCGCCATTTCCAGCTGCTGCGCGGCCGCCTGCAGGAACTGGGTTACGACTACGGCGATTTCGACGCCCACAACGGCCTGTGGGAAATGGCCGAGAAGACCGCCCACGACGGCCTGGCGCGCATGGCGCTGGTGCCGCGGGTGCTGGAAGCGCGCGGGCTCGACGTGACCCCGGGCATGATCGTCAAGCTGCGCTCGATCGGCGACCACGCCACCGTCGCGATCTTGGACACCATCCTGCGCGAAGAAGTCGCCCACGTCGCCGCCGGCTCGCGCTGGTTCCGCTGGTATTGCGAGCGCGCCGGCGTCGACCCGCATCCGCGCTTCCGCGAACTGCTGGCCGAATACGCCCGCGCGGTGCTGTACGGACCGTTCAATTTCCAGGCGCGCAGCGAGGCCGGCTTCGACGACGAAGAGCTGCGCATGCTCGAGGCCTTCGCCGGCCCGCGCGACTGACCCGTTCTTGCTTTTGTAGGAGGGACTTCAGTCCCGATGCTCTCGTGCCGGATCGCCGCAATCTGAGCCGAAAGCATCGGGACTGAAGTCCCTCCTACAAAAGCCTCAACAAAAAAACACATCTGCGCGCGCTCGCTGCGCCGCATCACCCCGCCGCCGCTGCGCGCAAAGCGCCGTCCCGGCGAATATGCCAAGGTCGCCCTTCCACAGACCAGGAAGGGGGACGCTGTGAGACCGACGATTCCGTTGTTCGCCGCATCGCTGTTGGCCTGCGCGCCGTTGCACGCGCCGGCCGCCGGCCCCGGCGCGGACGATTACGCCCGCGCCGAGAAAGTGCTCGACTACAACCTCAAGGGCAAGGTGCGCAACGCCAAGGTCGATCCGAACTGGCTCGCCGACGGCCGCTTCTGGTACCGCCGCGACGGCACGGCCGGCGCCGAGTACGTGCTGATCGATCCGGCCAGACGCAGCCGCGAGGCGTTGTTCGATCCGGCGCGCCTGCGCGCGGCGCTGGCCGCGGCCGCTCCCGCAACCGACGCCGCGCTGGCGCCGGTATCGGTGCGGATCGAAGACGGCGCGCTGCACGCGCGCTTCGTCGCCGGCGCGACGACGTGGTCGTGCGACCTGTCGGCGTACCACTGCAAAACCTCCACTGTGGCCGCGGCCGACCCGCTGTGGCTGCCGTCGCCCGACGGCGAGCGCGCCTTGCTGGTGCGCGAGTACAACCTGTGGCTGCGCGACCTGCGCAGCGGCGCGGAAACCCAGCTCACCCGCGACGGCGAAGCGCATTACGGCTATGGCGTGCTGCCCGATTTCGCCCTGCACGCGGTGCCGCGGCAGCAGGGCAAGTGGAAGACTCCGCCGATGACGGTGAGCTGGTCGCCCGACGGCCGGCGCGTGTTCGGCACCCGCTACGACGAGCGCAAGGTCCAGCCCTATCCGATGGTGGCGATGGCGCCGGACGATGGCTGGAAGCCCAAGGTCTACGACATCCGCCTGGGCCTGCTGGGCGAGGCGGAAACCGCGCGCGACGAATGGTTTTCGATCGACATCGCAACCGCCACGGTGCGCCGCATCGCGATCCCGGCCGGCTGGAACCACGCGATCGAATCCGACGTGCTGGGCTGGTCGGCCGACGGCCGCCGCGTGTACGCGCCGATCGCGCGCTACGACCGCCCCGCACGAATGCAGCTGACCGAGATCGACCTCGACCGCGGCGACACGCGCGCGCTGCTGGAAGAACGCTCCGACACCCGCATCCAGCTCAACGATTTTCTCTACAGCCGCCCGGCGGTGGCGGTGCTCGGCGCGCGCAAGCAGATCGTGTGGTTCTCCGAGCGCGACGGCTGGGGCCATCTCTACCTTTACGACTTGAACGACGGGCGCCTGGTCCGCCGCATCACCTCGGGGCCGTGGCTGGTGCGCGACGTCATCGGCGTCGACGAAAAACGCGGCGAGCTTTGGTTCACCGCGGGCGGACGCGAACCCGGCGATCCGTATCAGCGCCGGCTGTACCGGGTCTCGCTCGACGGCGGCGAACCGGTCCTGCTGACGCCGGAAACGGCCGACCACGCCATCGAAGCCGGCGCCAGCGCGATCCTCGGCGGCCCGCCGAACGATCCGCTCTCGCCCGACGGCGCCTACGTGATCGACAGCTATTCCACCCTCGACAGCGCGCCGCGCACGGTGCTGCGCTCCGCCCGCGACGGCGCGGTGGCGATGGAACTCGAACGCGCCGACGACAGCGCGGTGCGCGCCGCCGGCTGGGTGCCGCCGCAGCGGCTCAAGTTCACCGCCGCCGACGGCCGCAGTGAGATATGGGCCACGGCGTATTTCCCGCCGGACTACGCCAAGGACAAGGCCAGGCCCAGGCAGTACCCGGTGATCGACGCGTTCTACGGCGGCCCGCAGATCAACAACGCGCCGGTCGGCTTCGTCGACGCCGCCGCCACCACCAACCCGATCTCGCGTTCGGCGCTGGCGCGGCTGGGCTTCGTGACGATCACCATCGACGCGCGCGGTACGCCGGGCCGTTCGCAGGCCTTCCACGACGTCAGCTTCGGCGATTTCGCCGATCCGCAGATCGACGACCATGTCGCGGCGATCAAGCAGTTGGCCGAACGCTTCCCCGGCATCGACACCGACCGCGTCGGTGTCTACGGCCATTCCTTCGGCGGCTACACCTCGACCCGCGCGATGCTGTACCGGCCGGATTTCTACAAGGTCGCGGTGTCCTCGGCCGGCCCGCACAACTACCAGGGCATGTACGGCGGCGGCGTCAACGGCCTGGAGCGCCTGCTCGCCGGGCCGCCGGACTACGGCGACGGCCGCCGCGTCCAGCCCACGCCCGGCGCGGTGCCGAACAACTATCGCGCGCTCGACAACGCGGCGCTGGCCGACAAGCTGCAGGGCAAGCTGATGCTGGTGCTCGGCGACCTCGACGAGAACGCGCTGCCGGCGGTGACGCTGCAGTTCTCCGCGGCGCTGATCCGCGCCAACAAGGACTTCGACCTGCTGTACCTGCCGAACCAGAACCACGAGTTGTTCCGCAACGACGCGTATTACACGCGGCGGATGTGGGATTACTTCGTCGAGCACCTGGGCGGGACCCGGCCGCCGGCCGGATACAAGCTGGCGCCGCCGCCGGGCAAGCCGAGCGGGCAGGTGTTCTGACCCACGCGCCGGCGCGCCGCTCGGCGCGCCGGCACGATGCAAGCGGACCGCGATAGACAACGTCATGAAACGCCGAAACCTGCGACCGCGCCTGCACCGGCGATGGCAACACGCGCACACGATCCGCGCCGAATCCATCAAATGACGCCGATCTGAAATACCCCTTTCACACGTCCCGAACAGACTTCCGGCCTTCGCTCCTTGCCGCCCGGAGCGAATGACGCGAGGGATCGCGCCAGTGGCGGTCCCCCATAAAAATCGGAAGTCCCATGACGACGAAGACGACGCTCCTCGCCGCCTCGATCCTGCTGTGCCTGCACGCCGGTCATAGCTTCGCCGCCGAAGCGCCCGCCGCCGACGCCGCGCCCGCCGACGCCAGCGCCGACGCCGGCCGCGACGCCACCACGCTCGATGCGGTGTCGGTGGTCGGCACCGGCCAGACCCGCCAGGTGCAGGCGCTGGGCCGCGCCGAACTGCAGCGCGAAGCCGCCGGCACCAACCCGCTCAAGGTGATGGCCAAGCTGCCGGGCGTGCACTTCCAGAGTTCCGATCCGTGGGGCAACTACGAGTGGTCGAGCAAGCTCAGCATCCGCGGCTTCTCGCAGCAGCAGCTCGGCTTCACCCTCGACGGCGTGCCGCTGGGCGACATGAGCTACGGCAACCACAACGGCCTGCATATCGGCCGCGCGATCACGTCCGAGAATCTGTCCGGCGCGGAACTGTCGCAGGGCTCGGGCGCGATCGACACCGCGTCCTCGGGCAACCTCGGCGGCACCTTGCGCTTCTTCAGCTCCGATCCGGCCTCCGAATTCGGCGTGCGCCTGGCCCAGACCCTGGGCAGCGACGCCACCCGCCGCAGCTTCGTGCGCCTGGACACCGGCGACCACAACGGCTTCAGCGCGTACCTCAGCGGCGTCTACCACACCACCGACAAGTGGAAGGGCGACGGCCCGCAGCGCGGCACCCAGTTCAACGGCAAGTTCGTCTATGCCGGCGAAGACTTCAAGATCACCGGTTATGCCGATTCCTCGCGCCGCCGCGAGACCGACTACGCCGACCTGTCGCTGGAATCGGCCAAGCGCCTGGGCATGGATTGGGACAACTACGCCAAGGACTGGCAGCGCGCCATCGACGCGGCCAACGGCGTGTTCCGCGGCGGCGTGACCAGCCTGGACGATGCCTACTACATCGCCCGCGGCGTGCGCGACGACGATCTGGCGTACCTGAGCGCCGAGTGGAACGCCTCGCCCGACGTGACCCTGGCGGCCACCGTCTACTACCACACCAACGAAGGCCAGGGCCATTGGGCCACGCCGTATTCGAAGTCGCCGACGGTGCCGTTGCGCATGCGCACCACCGAGTACGACATCGAGCGCACCGGCTTCATGCCGAGCCTGAGCTGGCAGCTCGGCAACCACCGCCTGCAGGCCGGCCTGTGGCTGGAGAAGAACGACCACGGCGTGCAGCGCAACTTCTACGACCTCAAGGCGAGCGAGCCGCCGAACGACATCTTCTTCTACCGCAACCCGTCCGAGCGCGTGTTCCGCCAGCGCTTCGACACCGACACGCGCATGTACTACGTGCTCGACCACATGGAGTTCGCCGACGGCCGCCTGGCCGTGGACGCGGGCTTCAAGGGCCTGCGCGTGGAGACCGACGGCAAGACCCTGATCGGCGGCGCCAGCCGCGCCAGCGGCAAGCTGGTGTCGGAAGACAACTTCCTGCCGCAGCTCGGCGCGCGCTGGCAGCTCGGCGAGCACGAGGAAATCTTCGGTTCCTACAGCGAGAACCTGTCGGCGTTCCGCACCGGCGTCAACGGCCCGCATTCGACCTCGCAGGCCGCGTTCGACGCGGCGGTGGGCTCGCTGGAGCCGGAGAGCTCCAAGACCTTCGAAGCCGGCCTGCGCACCAGCCGCGACCGGATCGAGGCCTCGGTGGCGGTGTACCGGGTCAACTTCGAGAATCGCCTGCTGGCGATCGCGCGTTGCGCCGGCATCGTCGGCTGCGCGTCGAGCTTCGCCAACGTCGGCGACGTGGAAAGCCGCGGCGCCGAGATCACCGTGCAGTGGAAGCCGATCGCCGGGCTGACCTGGTACCACTCGCTGGCGTTCAACGATTCGCAGTACGAGTCGGATTATCTCGACGGCGCCACCCTGGTGCGCACCCGCGGCAAGCAGGTGGTCGACGCGCCCAAGCGGCTGTACGCGACCGAGCTGCGCTGGGAGCAGGACGGACTGTCGCTGCAGTTGGGCGCCAAGTACACCGACAAGCGCTACCTGACCTATCTCAACGACTCCAAGGTCGACGGGTTCTGGGTGGTCGACGCGTCGGCGTCGTACGAGTGGAAGCAGCTGTCGTGGGCCGATGCGTTCAAGCTGCAGTTGAACGCGACCAACCTGTTCGACAAGGAATACTTCGGCAGCATCGGCACCAACGGCTTCGTCGCCTCGGATCCGAAGGGCCTGAACTACACCTTGCAGTCGGGCGCGCCGCGGCAGGTGTTCGTGACGGCGGAAGTGAAGTTCTGATCGCCGTGGCGCGCGCCTGCGAAGGCGCGCGTCGCGGATAGGCGAACGCCCGCGTTGCCGCGGGCGTTCGCTTTTCCAGGCCGCTGGCGAAGCCCGAAGGAACCCCTGTAGGAGCGGCGCGAGCCGCGACCGCGACCCCGCAGATACGGCGCAACCGGCTTCCCCGCGGTCGCGGCTCGCGCCGCTCCTACAGGTAGGCCATGCGGATTGTTCCAGCGCGTGAAGATCGAACGCAGCTCCCTGTAGGAGCGGCGCAAGCCGCGATCGCGTCACCGCACACACGACGCAACCGGCTATCCCGCCGAATCAGTCCAGCGCTTGCAGGCGCATGCTGTCGCGATCCACCCGCAACACCGAACCTTGCTCGTACCAATCGCCGAGCACCACGCGCTTGCGCGGGCGGCCGCCGGCGTCGAGTTCGTGGATCGCAGGGCGATGGGTATGGCCGTGGATCATCGTGTCCACGCCGTAGCGCACGAAGGTCTCAGCGACGGTGGCCGGGGCGACGTCGGTGATGGTTTCCATGCGCCCGGCGTCCTTGAGCCCGGCCTGGTGCGCCTTGCTCGCCGCGCGCGCCTGCTGGGCGAAGGCCAGGCGCGCGGCCAGCGGCTGGGCCAGGAACTGGGCCTGCCACAGCGGGTGGCGGGTCTGGGCGCGGAACTGCTGGTAGGCGACATCGTCGGTGCACAGCAGGTCGCCGTGGCCGATCAGCACCGGCTGCCCGTACAGCACGATCACGCTCGGATCCGGCAGCATGCGCATGCCGGCGCGCGCGGCGTAGTCGCGGCCGAGGAGGAAGTCGCGGTTGCCGCGGATGAAATGCACCGGCACGCCCGAATCGGCCAGCGCCTTGAGCTCGCGGGCGACGAAGGCGCCGGTCTCGGCCGGGTCGTCGTCGCCGACCCAGGCCTCGAACAGGTCGCCGAGGATGTACAGCGCGTCGGCGCCGCGGGCTTCGTCGCGGACGAAGCGGCCGAACAGCTCGGTGATCTGCGGGCGTTCGGCGTCCAGGTGCAGGTCGGAGATGAAGAGCGTGGTCATGGGGCTAGTTTAGGGCGTTTCGCCCGAAACGCCCGCGCGGCACGGCTTGCGGCCCCCGGCCGCCCCCGCAAAACCCGCCGGCCCCGCATCCGTTAAAATCCCCGGTCTCCCTCCGATCCACCCGAGCCCGCGCATGACCCGCACCCGCTTCGCCCCCAGTCCCACCGGCTACCTGCACATCGGCGGCGCCCGCACCGCCCTGTATTGCTGGCTGGAAGCGCGCCGCGCGGGCGGGCAGTTCGTCCTGCGCATCGAGGACACCGACCGCGAGCGCAGCACCCAGGCGGCGATCGACGCGATCCTGGAGGCGATGGACTGGCTCGGCCTGAGCTACGACGAAGGCCCGATCTACCAGACCCAGCGGCTGGACCGCTACCGCGAGGTCGCCGAGCAGATGGTCGCCGCGGGCACCGCGTACTACGCCTACGAGACCCGCGACGAGCTGGAAGCCGCGCGCAACGCCGCGCTCGCGGCCAAGGAGAAGCCGCGCTACAACGGCGCCTACCGCGAGCGCAACGAGCCGTACCGCGACGATCCGAACCGGGTGATCCGCTTCAAGAACCCGCTCGAGGGCACGGTGGTGTTCGAGGACAAGGTCAAGGGCCGGATCGAGATCGCCAACAGCGAGCTCGACGACCTGGTGATCTTCCGCGCCGACGGCTACCCGACCTACAACTTCGCGGTCGTCGTCGACGATCTCGACATGAAGATCACCGATGTCGTGCGCGGCGACGACCACGTCAACAACACCCCGCGCCAGATCAACATCTACCAGGCGCTGGGCGCGACGGTGCCGCATTTCGCCCACCTGCCGATGATCCTCGATCCCGAGGGCGCCAAGCTGTCCAAGCGCACCGGCGCGGCCGACGTGATGCAGTACCGCGACGAGGGTTATCTGCCGCACGCGCTGCTGAACTATCTGGTCCGCCTGGGCTGGTCGCACGGCGACCAGGAGATCTTCTCGGTCGAGGAGATGACGCGGCTGTTCCAGCTGTCCGACGTCAACTCCAGCGCCTCGCGCCTGGACAAGGCCAAGCTGGGCTGGATGAACCAGCAGTACCTCAAGAGCGACGATCCGGCCGAGGTCGGCAGGCACCTGGAGTGGCACCTGCGCCGGCACGGCTACGACCTCGCCGCCGGTCCGGCGCCGGCCGACATCGTGGTCGCGCTGCGCGACCGCGTGCAGACGCTCAAGGACATGGCCGAGCGCGCCGCGGTGTGGTTCGGGCCGCTGACCCAGTACGACGAGGCCGCCGTGGCCAAGCACCTCAACGCCGCCGCGCGCGCGCCGCTGGCCGAGGCGCGCGCGCGCCTGGCGCAGCTGCCGGCGTGGACCGCCGACGCGGTCGGCGCGGCCCTGCACGAGGCCGCCGAGGCCCTGGGCCTGGGCATGGGCAAGGTCGCCCAGCCGCTGCGCGTGGCCATCACCGGCACCCAGGTCAGCCCGGACATCTCGCACACGGTCTACCTGGCCGGCCAGGCCGAGGCCTTGCAACGCATCGACGCCGCCCTTACTAAGATCCCTGGGTAATTCCCGCCCCGTTCGCCCAGCGAAGGCCGCCGCGCCGCCACCGGAGCCCGCCATGAGCACCAGCACCGCCTGCACCGATCCCCAGCACCACGTCCACGACGGCGACGGCTTCGTGCACGAGGTGGAGCGGGCCTGCGAGCAGCGCGGGCTGCGGCTCACGCCGATCCGCGCCCACGCGCTGCGGCTGATCGCCGACGCGGGCAAGCCGATGAAGGCCTACGACCTGCTCGACCAGATGAAGGCGACCCACGACGCGGCGGCGCCGCCGACGATCTACCGCGCGCTGGACTTCCTGCTCGAGCACGGCTTCATCCACAAGCTGGCCTCGATCAACGCCTTCGTCGGCTGCCATCATCCGGGCGCGGCCCAGCACGCGGTGCCGTTTCTGATCTGCGACACCTGCCAGTCGGCGACCGAACTGGAAGACGAGCGCATCGTCGACCTGCTCGAGGCGCGCGCCCGCGCGCTCGGCTTCGTGCCGCAGGCGCAGACCCTGGAAGTGCACGGCATGTGCGCGAACTGCGTCGAAGCCAAGGCCGCCAAGGCCTGAAATCTTTCTGTAGGAGCGGCGCAAGCCGCGACCGCGAATCCGCAACTACGACGTAAGCCTCGTCCGGGCGAATAACCTGCCGACGGGGTTGCGTCGTGGTTGTGGATTCGCGGTCGCGGCTTGCGCCGCTCCTACAGGGGGCGATCAGGCTTTCGCCGCGGCCGCCAGCGCCGGCGTCACCGGCTTGGCCTCGCGGATCGGCAAATTCGCCGCCGCGGCCAGCAGCGCCAGCACGATGTCGGCGTACCACATCCAGGTGTAGGCGCCGAACTTCGCCATCGCCAGGCCGCCGAGCCAGGCGCCGAAGAAGCCGCCGATCTGGTGCGACAGCAGGGTCAGGCCGAACAGCGTGCCCAGGTAGCGCGGGCCGAAGAGCTTGCCGACCAGGCCGGCGGTCGGCGGCACCGTCGCCAGCCAGGTCACGCCCAGGCCGGCGGCGAACAGGTAGAAGGTCAGCGGCGTCGGCGGCGAAACCAGGTAGATCGCGATCAGCGCCGCGCGGCTGGCGTACATGCCGGCGAGCAGGTACTTCATCCGCCAGCGCTGGCCGAGCCAGCCGGCGGCGAGGCTGCCGGCGACGTTGAACAGCCCGATCAGGCCCAGCGCCATCGCCGAGACGTTGTCCGACAGCCCGCACAGCGCGATCTCGCCGGGCAGGTGGGTGACCAGGAAGGCGATGTGGAAGCCGCAGGTGAAAAAGCCCACGTGCAGCATCCAGTAGCTGGGGTTGCGCAAGGCGATGCGCAGTTGTTCGCGCAGGCCGATGCCGTCCGCCGCGGCGTTCGCGCCGGCGACGGCGGCCGCGGTTTCGCGCCGGCGCCGCAGCGGCCAGGCCAAAGGCAGCGTCGCCAGCGCGGCCGCCGCCAGGGTCCACATCGCCGCCATCCAACCGGCCGCGGCGATCACCGCCTGCACCAGCGGCGCGAACAGGAACTGGCCCATCGAGCCGCCGGCGTTGATCACGCCCGCGGCCATCGAGCGCTTTTCCGCCGGGATGCGCTGGGCGGTGGCGCCGATCAGGATCGAGAAGCTGCCCGCGCCCGCGCCTGCCGCGCCGAGCAGGCCGAGCGTCGCCATCAGCCCCCATTGCGAGGACACGAACGGCGTCAGCGCCATGCCCGCCATCAACAGCAGGCCGCCGAACACCAGCACCCGGCCGGGACCGCGCTGGTCGGCGAGCGCGCCGAACAGCGGCTGCACCGCGCCCCAGACGAACTGGCCGATGGCCAGGGCGAAGCTGATCTCGGCGATGCCCAGGCCGGTGCTGTGGCCGATCGGCTTGACCAACAGCCCCTGCGACTGGCGGATGCCCATGGTGATCAACAGCATGGCGGTGGCGGCGAGCAGCAGCGGCCAGTAGGACGCGGGCTTGGTCGACGCCGGGAGCGGGGTGGAGGACATGGCGGGCTCCGGAGGGAAGGGCCTTTCAGGCCCGATGTGGGTTCGAGACGGGCCGAACCCGCTGTTGTAGGAGGGCCTTCAGGCCCGATGCCTTTCGTTCCGGCCTGAGCGAAAGGCATCGGGCCTGAAGGCCCTCCCACAAAGACCCTCCCACAAAGGCGGGCCGGCGAGATTCATGGCGCGTCGCCCTGCAACTGCGCGATCGCCCGGTCCAACTGCGCGTGCAACGCAGCAACGCCGTCCGCGCCCAGGCCTTCATCGATCTCGTCCTGCGCCTGCCGCCACAGCGGCATCGCCCGCTCGACCACCGCGCGCCCGGCGGCGGTGATGCGCAGCAGGCGCTGGCGCGCGTCTGCGCCCGGCGCCGATTCGATCCAGCCGGCCGCGCTGAGCGGCTTGAGGTCGCGGCTCAGGGTGCTGCGGTCCATGCCCAGCTCGTGCGCGATCTCGCCCAGCGGCCGGCCGCGGCCGCCGGTGCGGCGCAGGATCGAGTACTGGTTGAGGTTGATGCCGGCCGGCGCCAGCGCCTGGTCGTAGCGCTGGCTCATCAGCCGCGAGAGCTTGCGCATGCGGAAGCAGGTGCAGACGCTGGGGGGCTGGGCGGGGGCGGCGGTTTCGGTCATTGTGTGTATATACACCTAATGAGCCTGCCACCGCAAACGCCGACCGCGAAGGTCGGCGTCCGGAAGGGCAGGCGTCCGGAAGAGCAGGGCGTCGGACCGCCGGCGCAGCAGAAGCGCGGAGGCGGGACCGCGATGCCGGTCGGGAACCGGCGATCGGGAGAGAGGACGGTCCCGGCTCCGCGCGCGGAACCCCTGCGCGGCGCCGGGCGGGCCCGGCGCGATTTTCGACCGGTGAGATTTCGACCGATGCGACTTCGACTGATGCGATTTCGACCGACGCGATGCTTAGCGCGAGCCCGTCAGAAGAACACCCGCACGCCGAAATCCACGCCGCGGCCCGGCAGCACCACGGTGTCCTTGAGGAACGAGGTGTGCACGCGCGCGACTTGGTCGGTGAGGTTGTTGCCGTCCAGGAACAGCTCGTAGCCGAGGTTGCCGGCGTCCCAGTGATACGCCAGGTGTGCGTCGACCAGGGTGTAGCCGTCGGTCGGGGTCTCGTTCGCCGCCACCTTGTCCTGCTTCATGTAGCGGGTGGCGCCGAGCGAGGCGCGCCAGCTGTCGGCGTTCCAGCGCAGCTCGCCGCCGAAGCGGCCCGGCGCGATGCGCGGCAGGTTGCCGCCGCGGTCGAGCTTGGCGCGCACGGTGTCGCCGAACACGCGCACGTCGAACTTGCCGGCGGCGCCGTCGAACACATGGGCGATCGCCTCGCCCTCGAAGCCGGTGAACTTGGCGTCGGCCTGGCTCCACTGGCGCACCGGATTGTCTTCCTCGACCTCGCCGGTATCGACCAGGTAGATGAAGCCGTCGAAACGGGTCTGGTAAGCGGCGACCTTGGCCTCGAACTTGGCGCCGTGGTAGTGCAGGCCGAGCTCGAACTGGTCGGCGCGCTCCTTGCGCAGGTTCGGATCGCCGATCTCGAACGAGGCAGTGGCCGCGTGCAGGCCGTGGGCGAACAGTTCTTCCTCGGCCGGCGCGCGCTCGGCGCGGTCGAGGTTGAGGCTCAGGCGCCAGGCGTCGTTGAACTTCCACAGCAGGCCGGCCGACAGGCTCAGCGGGGTGAAATCACGCTTGTCGCCGCCGTCCGGGGTCACCTTGACCTTGTCCACGCGCGCGCCGAGTTCGAGCTTGAGCGCGTCCCACTCGCGCTGTTCGGTCAGGAACAGGCCGCCGGCGCGGGTCTTGGTGCGCGGCACGAAGGCCTCTTCGCCGATCGCCTGGAAGGTGCGGTCGTAGCCCTGCAGGCCGATCGCGCCGGTCCAGCCGGCCAGCGGCTTGTGGGTGAGTTCGAAGCGGCCTTCGGTGGCGTCGTTGAGGAAGCGCGTGCCGACCTCGGCGCCTTCGAATTCGGTGTGCTCGTATTCGGTTCTGGCGACGCTGGCGCGCAGGCCGCTGAAGAGGCCGAACTCCTGGTTGACGCCGCCCTTGAGCTCGAAGCGGTTCTGCTTCATGTCGATGTGCACCGGCGACTCGCCTTCCTCGGCGTTGCCCGGCTCGCCCGGATTGCCGTACTTGTCTTCGTAGCGCGCCGCGGAGAAGCCCAGGAAACCGGCGTCGCCGACCAGGGACGCGCCGAGCGCGCCGGTCTTGGTATCGACGAAGCTGTTGCGCTGGCGACCCAGCGGCGTGTCGTAGTCGTCCTTGTTGCGGTACACGCCGTCGGCGTGCAGCACCAGCGCGCCGTCGGCGCCGGAGGCGTCGACGCGGGCCATGCCGGTGACGCCGCTGTCGACCGTGCTGCGGCGGATCTCGGCGCGGCCGGACACGGTTTCGTCGAGCGGCTTTTCCGCGATGCGGCCGTCGACCACGTTGACCACGCCGCCGATCGCGCCGCTGCCGTAGAGCAGGGTGGCCGGGCCCTTGAGCACTTCGATCTGGTCGGCCAGGAACGGCTCAATCGCGACGTTGTGGTCCTGGCTGACGGTGGACACGTCCTGGGTCGCCAGGCCGCCGCTCATGACCGCCACGCGCGCGCCTTCCAGGCCGCGGATGATCGGCCGGCCGACGCCGGCGCCGAAGTTGGAGCTCTGCACGCCGGGCAGCTTGCCGACGGTTTCGCCGAGCGTGTTGCCGCGCGCTTCGTCGAGCTTTTCGCCCGCCAGCACTTCGACCGGCTGGGCCAGGTCTTCGGCGCTGCTCTTGAGCGGGCTGGCGGTCACGACCACCGCGTCCAGGCTGGTAGCCTTGTCGTGGCGGGTGTCGCTGGGGTTGGCGGCGGCGGCGTTGGCGCCGGCGCCGGCGGCGTCCTGGGCCGCGGCCTGGCCGAACGGCAGGGCCAGGGACAAGGCGAGGGCGAGCGCGCTGCGGCGGACGCGGGGAGAGGCCACGATGGGGTTGGACATGATGAAAGAGCCGATTCTGAACTGGCGGGGGAGGTTGAAATGTTATAAAGTAACGCAATCTGATTGACAACCATCCCATTAGTCATCCCCTCATGACGGCATTCCTTCGCGGCCTGCTCGACCGGATCGGCGCCTTCGGCTCGCTGGCCTGCGCGGTGCATTGCGCCGCCCTGCCGCTGCTGATCGCGGTGCTGCCCTCGCTGGGGCTGGCGGCGTGGTTCGGCGACAGCTTCGAGCTCGCGTTCGTGATCTTCGCCACCGCCCTGGGCTGCTTCAGCGTGATTTCCGGCTATCGCCGCCACCACGCCCTGCGCGCGCTGAGCCTGCTGGTGCCCGGCCTGGCCCTGCTCTGGGTCGGCGTGCTGTACGCCCCGCTGCACCATTCCCTGGTCCCGCACGCGATCGCCATGACCGTCGGCGGCGCCCTGGTCGGCCTGGCCCATCTGGCCAACCTGCGGCTCAACCACGGCCACGTCCACGACGCCCGCTGCGCCCACTGAGCGCCGCTGCGGCGCGTCCCCGCGCCGCCCCGCCGGCCTTCGCGGGCCGCCGTGGAAGCCGAGTTCCAGGCGCTTGTGCTAGGCTTCGCAGCCTCGCGCGCGGGCCTTCTGCGCCGGACACCGGGCTTCGCGACCCGGCCGCGGCGTTCGCGGCCTGCGCGGACCATCATTTCGAAAGACCGCAAATCACGATTACAGGAGCACGACCATGGGTAAGGGCGACCGCAAGACCGCCAAGGGCAAGCGCTACAACTCCAGCTACGGCAACGCCCGCAAGGCCGTGACCAAGGCCACCGGCAGCGCCGCCGCGCCGGCCGCCAAGAAGACCGCCAAGACCGCCGTCGCCAAGGCGCCGGCCAAGAAGGTCGTGGCGAAGAAGGCCACCAAGGAGTAAGTCGCTGCGCGGCCCCGCGGCCGCCGATGCGACGACGAAGCCCCGCTCCGGCGGGGCTTTTGTTTGCGCGCGGCTTTTCCTCTGCCGCCTTTATCCGTCGCGCGCGTGACGCGCGTGCGGGCCCAAGCCGGTACAAACCTCACTTGCGTCGCGCACGAAACGTGCCACCCCTCGAAAATTCGAGACGGCTTGTAACTTTTTCATTAACATCCCCGCCGTTCCCGAGGAACGGGACGCTTACCACATCAAGGATCAAGGGGACTTATGAAGAAGCAACTCGCGCTGGCCGTCGCGCTGGCCGCCGCCTCCACTTCGGCTTGCGCCTACGAAAAGCTGAGCCACTCCTACGTCGAAGCCGGCTTCGCCAGCAACGAGGTCGAGCTGCCGACGCAGCTGCCCGCCGGTTTCTCGGTCGACGACATGACCGCCAACGGCGGCTTCATCAACGGCTCGATCGCGGTCGGCGAGAAGTTCTACGTGTTCGGCGGCTACAGCCAGGGCAAGGACGACAAGCTCGGCGTCGACGTCGAAGGCTACGGCCGCGTTTTCGAATTCGGCACCGACCTCAAGCAGGCGCACGCCGGCATCGGTTACGCCCACCAGCTCAGCGACCGGGTCGAGTGGAACGGCGAAGTGTCGTTCCTGCGCACCCGTTTCGAAGTCGACCAGGGCTTCTTCGACAACGACACCGCCGAAGGCGACGACTACCGCGCCTCGATCGGCCTGCGCGGCCAGCTGGCGCGCAACTTCGAAGGCTGGGTCAAGGCCAGCTACACCGACGGCGACATGTACGACAAGGAGTTCAGCGGCACGCTGGGCGGCCTGATCAAGTTCAACGACAGCTGGGGCATCGTCGGCGAAGCCGAGATGGGCAGCGACCAGAAGCAGTACCGCCTCGGCGTGCGCTGGAGCTTCTGAGCCCGACGTTCGGTTGCCCGATGGCGCGACAACGACGAAGCCCGGCGCATGCCGGGCTTCGTTGTTTCAGGGGGCTTGTTGCGGTGGAGTTTCGGGCGGTGTGGGCGGAAGGCGTCGGGCCTGAAGGCCCTCCCACAGGAGTTGTCCGATGTGGAAGCGCCTTCAGGCCCGATGCTTTCCTGTTCTGCGCAGCATTCAATCCGCGGCCGGCGCGTCCTGCACGATCACGTACTGCTTGCGGAACTCGATGGTCTGCCCCGGCGCGGTCGGCCACGCCGCGGCGTAGGCGCGCAGCCCGTCCAGGCCCTGCGGCCAGTCCTCGCCGTTGACCCGGCAATCGGCCTGGCATTCGCCGTCCTCGTGGTCGCGCGAGGCGAACAGGCGCAGCGCGAACACGCCCTGCGCGTCCAGCAACGGCTGGAACGCGTCGAGCGACTTGGTGAACAGGCAGCACGGACAGAAATCGTGGCCGTCCTCGTCGCCGTCCACCGCGCATTCGCCGGCCGCTTCGGCCTGCTCGGCGCGGCCGAAATGCGCGACCGGGCCGAACACGACCCGGCGCTTGCGCAGCGGCGCGCCGTTCTCGCCGCCGAACTCCATGCGCATGCTCATGCAGTACTCCGGTTCCGGCCGCGCCGCGTCCAGCAGCGCCATCAGATCGGTGCGCGCCCATTGGTCGAAGCCGCGCCTGATCGACGCGTCGAAGTTCTCGCCGGTGGCGTGCTGGTATTCGAACAGGCCCTGCGGAAACAACTGCGGGTGATTGCACTGGATGGTGCTGGCGGTGCGGATGGTGCCGCCGTCGAGCTCGGTGAACTCGACCAGTTGCGGGAACGCGAACAGGCCGTCGTCGCCGATCTCGATCCAGCCGTCGTCGTAGGCGTGGGCGCGGTGGCCCAGCGCGGCGAGGATGTCGGCCAGGGTCTCGACCAGGTCGAACGGCTCCAGGTAGGTTTCGCCGTTCTCGTCCTCGAAGCGCAGATGGCCGGCGGGCGAGCCGCCGGGATTGGCCTCGAGCAGGGCGAACGCGGGGCCGGCGGCCGACGCGCTCACGAACGCACCGCCTTGGCCTCGACCTCGCTCCACACCCGCAGCAGATTGGCGCCGAGCACCTTGCGGATGGTCTCGTCCGAATGCCCGCGCGCCTTCAGGCCTTCGATCAGGTTGGGATAGTCGGCGACCGACTTGAGCCCTTGCGGCAGCGCGCCGCTGACGCCGTCGAAGTCGGAGCCGATGCCGACGTGGTCGGCGCCGAGCAGCTTCACCGCGTAATCGATCTGGTCGAGCACCGCGTCGATCTTGACCGCGCGCGGCGGATGCGCCGCCTCCCATTCCTTGTCGAAGGCCTCCGCCGATTTCGGCGTCTCCCCGCGCTTGCGCGCCGCCGCCTGTTCCTGCTCGAACTTCGCGCTGGCGACGAAATAGGCCTGGGTGTCGGCGGCCGAGGCCGGATCGACGAAGGCGTTGCCGAACACCACCTGGACCACGCCGCCCTTGGCCGCGATCGCCTTGGCCAGTTCGTCGCTGAGATTGCGCTCGAAACCGGGGGTGAAGTGGCGCAGGCCCGAGTGGCTGGCGATCACCGGCGCCTTGCTGCGCGCGAGCACCGCGCGCACCGCGTCGTCGGACAGGTGCGAGACGTCGACCATGATGCCGAGCCGGTTCATTTCGTCGACGACTTTCTCGCCGAACGGGCTCAGGCCCTTCCAGGTGCGCTTGCGGCTGTAGGACGAATCGCTGATGCGGTTGTCCTCGCTGTGGGCGAGGGTGATGTAGCGCACGCCGCGGTCGAAGAACAGTTTCAGCTTCGACAGGTCGGCGCCGATCGGCGCGCCGTTCTCCATGCCCAGCGCCAGCAGCACGCGCTGGTTGTGCGCGTTCAAGCGTTCGAAGTCCTTCGGTGAGCGCAGCACTGCGAACTGCTCGGGGCGGCGGCCGACCATCGCCTCGACCGCGTCGATCTGGGTGTGCGCGGTCTGGGTGGCGGTGCCGGCGGCGTCTTCGCCGGGCGAGGTGTAGATCGACATGAAGGCGACGTCGAGCCCGCCCTGGCGCGCGCGCGGGTAGTCGAACTCGACCTTGGGCGCGTCCAGGCCGAGGTCGGCCCACTCGCGCAGCAGCAGGCTCGGCGCGTCGATATGGGTGTCGACGATGATCGCGCCCTGGGCGAAGCGCTGTCCGGCGCTGAGGGGTTGGTCGGCCTGCGCGGCGAGCGGGCACAGGGCGAGGGCTAAAGCGAGAGCGGCGATCCGCACGGGTCCTCCGGGATGGGCGCGGCGCGCATCGATGCGCGCGGGAGGCCAGCGTACAACAGCGCCGCGGTGCGGGTTGTGGCGGTGCAGCGACGGGGCGCGGTCGCGTTGGTCCGAAGCCCCTGTGGGAAGGGCGCGCGCCGCGATTGCGGCAACACCGCTACGGCGCGGCTTTCGTCGTTATCGCGTTGGCGCGGTCGCGGCTCGCGCCGCTCCTACTGGGGGCGATCGGGCGATCCGGCGATCGGGTGGGTACGAGCGAAGCCAGACTGTACGGCCTACCTGTAGGAGCGGCGCAAGCCGCGACCGCTAAACCTCACCTACGTCGCAAGCGCGATGTCGAGGCCGCTGCTACGCGCCACCAGCGATCAAGCGACCTGCCGCCCCGCGCAGAACACCCGCTGCGCCAGCCGCCCGCCGAGCCAGTAGCACAGCTCGGCCGGGTGACGGATGTCCCACAGCACGAAGTCCGCGCTCGCGCCGACCCGCAGCGCGCCGGCATCGGCCAGTCCCAGCGCCCGGGCCGCGTGCACGGTCGCGCCGCGCAGCGCCTGTTCCGGAGTCAGCTTGAAATGCGTGCACGACAGCTGCATCGCCTGGCGCAGCGACAGCAACGGCGAGGTGCCGGGGTTGCAGTCGGTCGCCACCGCCATCGCCACGCCGTGTTCGCGGAACGCGTCCAGCGGCGGCAGCCTGGTTTCGCGCAGCACGTGGAACGCGCCGGGCAGCAGGACCGCGACCGTGCCGTGCGCGGCCATCGCGCGCACGCTGTCGAGCGAGGTGTGCTCGACATGGTCGGCCGAGAGCCCGTCGAACGCCGCCGCCAGCGCGCCGCCGCCGAGGTCGCTGAGCTGGTCGGCGTGCAGCTTGACCGGCAGGCCGAGCGCGCGCGCGGCCTCGAACATGCGGGTGGTCTGCGCCGGGCTGAAGCCGATGCCTTCGCAGAACGCATCGACCGCGTCGACCAGGCCTTCCGCGTGCAACCGCGGCAGCCATTCGCAGGCGGCGTCGATGTACTCGTCGGCGCGGCCCTGGTACTCCGGCGGCAGCGCGTGGGCGGCCAGATAGGTGGTGCGCACGCGCACGCCGAGCCGTTCGCCTAGGCGCCGCGCGACCCGCAGCATCTTGCGTTCGTTGTCGAAGTCCAGGCCGTAGCCGGACTTGATTTCCAGGGTGGTGGCGCCGTCGCCGATCAGGGCGCGGGCGCGCGGCAGCGACTGGCGCAGCAGTTCGTCCTCGTCGGCGTCGCGCACCGCGCGCACGCTGGAGACGATGCCGCCGCCGGCGCGGGCGATCTCCTCGTAGCTGGCGCCGTTGAGGCGCAGTTCGAACTCGCGCGCGCGGTCGCCGGCGAAGACCAGGTGGGTGTGGCAGTCGATCAGGCCCGGGGTGATCCAACCTTCGGCCTGGATCACCTGGGCGGCCAAGGCCTCGGGCGCCGCGGGCAACTGCGCGCGCGGGCCCAGCCAGGCGATGCGGCCGTCGCGCCAGGCCAGGGCGGCGTCGGCGATTTCGCCGTAGCCGGCGGCGGCGTCGAGGGTGGCGAGCGAAGCGCCGAGGATCAGGCCGTCGTAGGGCGGGCCGTCGTGAGGCCGGCCGTCGTGAGACAAGCCGTCGTGAGGCAAGCCGTCGTGAGGCAAGCCGTCGGTGGAGTGCGATGGGGACGTCATGGCCGCGATTCTAGTGCTTGCGGCCGCGGCCGGCTGTGTACGCCGGCGCATCGTGCCGGCGCGGACGCGCCGGGCGGCCGGCTTCGGCAAAGCGCCGCCGCGGCGGTTTTCCTCGGCCGCGGCGCAGGCGAGAATGCCCGCCATGAACGCAACCGCTCCGAATTCCGTGTGGACCCCGCAAGGCTGGCGCGGCGACGCGTCCGGCGAACGCATCGTGCCGGGCATCGCCAACCTGCATTCGCACGCGTTCCAGCGCGCGATGGCGGGCATGGCCGAGCGCCAGACCAACCCCGCCGACAGTTTTTGGACCTGGCGCGAGACCATGTACCGCTTCGCCGCCCGCTTCACCCCGGACGCCTTGTATGCGGTGGCCGCGCAGCTGTACGCCGAAATGCTCGAAGCCGGCTACACCAGCGTCTGCGAATTCCACTACCTGCACCACGCGCCCGACGGCCGGCCCTACGCCGACCCGGCGGCGATGTCGCGCGCGCTGATCGCCGCCGCGCGCGACACCGGCATCCGCATGACCCTGCTGCCGGTGCTGTACATGACCGGCGGCTTCGACCAGCGCCCGCTCGGCGAGCGCCAGCGCCGCTTCGGCCATGAGGTCGATGCCTACCTGCGCCTGCTGGACACCCTGCGCGCCGAACAGGATGCGAGGCTGCGCGTGGGCTGCTGCCTGCACAGCCTGCGCGCGGTGCCGCCGGCGCCGATGCGCGAGGTGCTGGCGGCGCTGCCGGCCGGCAGCCGCGTGCACGTGCACATCGCCGAGCAGGTGGCCGAAGTCGAGGACTGCCTCGCCGTGCGCGGCGCGCGGCCGGTGCGCTGGCTGCTCGACAACGCGGCCGTCGACGAGCGCTGGACCCTGGTGCACGCGACCCATCTCGACGGCGGCGAAGTGCAGGACATCGCCGCCAGCGGCGCGACCGTGGCGATCTGCACCACCACCGAGGCCAACCTCGGCGACGGCCTGTTCCCGCTGCGCGATTACCTCGACGCCGGCGGCCATTGGGGCGTGGGCTCGGATTCGCACATCTCGGTGTCGCCGGTGGAAGAGCTGCGCTGGCTCGAATACGGGCAGCGCCTGATCACGCGCCGGCGCAACATCGCGGTGAGCGTCGGCGCGGACGGGTCCGACAGCGTCGGCGAGACCTTGCTGCGCGGCGTCGCCGCGAGCGCCGCGCGTTCGACCGGTTTCGCCGCCGCGGAACTGGCCGGCGATACCTTGATGCTGGACCGCGACGCCCCGGCCTTCGCCGGCGCGACCGATGCCGACTACGTGGATCGCTGGCTGTTCAGCGGCAACCGCAACCTGGTGCGCGAGGTCTTCGTCGCCGGCGAGCGGGTGGTGGCCGACGGCCGCCATCGCGATCGCGAGGCGATCGCGCGCCGCTACGGCGAAACCTTGCGCGCGCTGCTGGCCGACTGATCTCGGCGATCTGCCTGTAGGAGCGGCGCGAGGCGCGACCGCGGCAACGCAACTTCCGCGCAGGTTTCGGCGTTGCTGCGTTGTCGCAGTCGCGGCTCGCGCCGCTCCTACAGGGTGCCTCAACCGCCGAACAGGTCGGCCACTTGCGGCGCTTCGTGCAGCGCGCCTTCCAGCGTCAGCAGCTGCTTCTTCACCGGCAAGCCGCCGCCGAAGCCGGTCAGGCTGCCGTCGGAACCGATCACGCGGTGGCAGGGCAGCACGATCGGCAGCGGGTTGCGCCCGTTCGCCGCGCCGACCGCGCGGGTCGCGGTGGGCTGGCCGAGATGCCGCGCCATCTGCCCGTAGCTCCAGGTCTCGCCGTAGGGAATCAGCGCCAGCGTGCGCCAGCACTGCAGCTGGAACGCGGTGCCGTGCGGCGCCAGCGGCAGGTCGAAACCGCGGCGCCGGCCGGCGAAGTATTCGCCGAGCTGGCGGCGGGTCGCGGCGAGCACGGCGTCGTCGCCTTCGCGCCATTGCTCGTCCATCGCCGCCGGATGCCAGGGCTCTTCGAATTCGATCAGGCGCAGGCCGTCGCCGCCGCTGGCCAGCAGCAACCGCCCGACCGGACTGTCGATGTGTTGATAGCGCACTTCGCCGCGCTTGAGCCGGATCGGCGAACTCATGCGGCCTGCCTCGCTTTCCTGTGCTTGCCGGCTGGCGCGGCGCGCACCGGCGTTTTCAGCGCCAACGGCGCCGGCATGCTGTCGCGCCAGGTGTGGATCACGCCGTAGGCGCGCCACGGCCGCCAGGCTTCGGCGCGCGCGTTCAGCGCCTTCGCGCTCAGGCGCACGCCGTCTTCGGGCAGGGCCTTTTGCAGGACCAGATCGTCGGCGGGGAAGGCGTCGGGATGGCCGAGCGCGCGCATCGCGATGTAGTGCGCGGTCCACGGGCCGATGCCCGGCAGCGCGACCCAGCGCGCGACGAACTCGTCGAGCGTGCGCTCGGCGCGGAAATCGACGCGGCCGTCGAGCAGGGCGCGGGCGACGGTGCGCACGGTGTCGGCGCGGGCGCGGGTGAGGCCGATTTCGGCCAGATCGGCATCGGCCAATTCCACCGGCGTCGGGAACAGGTGGGTCAGCCCCGGCCCGAACGGCTGCGGCAGGGCCTGGCCGAACCGCTGCGCCACGCGCGCGGCCAGCGTGCGCGCGGCGGCGACGCTGACCTGCTGGCCGAGGATCGCGCGCACCGAGATCTCGAAACCGTCCCAGCCGCTGGGCAGGCGCAGGCCGGGGCGCCTGGCCACCAGCTCGCGCAAGCGCGGATCGACCGACAGCGCCGCGCCGATGGCGTTGGGGTCGGCGTCGAGGTCGAACATGCGGCGCAGGCGGTTGGTGATTTCCAGCAGCCGCGACGGCGCGGCGCCGTGCAGTTCCAGTTTCAGCGCGTGCTGGCGGCCGCGTTGATCCGACGGCCACGCGCTCACCCGCAGCCAGCCGGGCGCGTCGATCGGGCCGATCGCGCGGCTGTAGCTGCGTTCGTCGACGTGTTCGACGCCGGGCAGGGCGCGGCCGCGCAGGAAATCGAGCATCGCGCTCAGGTCGTACGGCGGGCGATAGCCCAGCCGCAGCACCAGCGCATCGCCGTCGCCTTCGCTCGCGGGCGACTCGTTCGGACGCCGGCGCAGATCGCGCGGGGCCATGCGGTAGGCTTCCAGGAACACCGCGTTGAAGCGGCGCAGGCTGCCGAAACCGGCGGCGAGCGCGACCTGGGTGATCGGCAGCCGGGTCTCGGTCAGCAACTGCTTGGCGAACAGCAGCCGGCGCGTGCCGTGCACGCCGATCGGCGGCGCGCCGAGGCGTTCGACGAACAGCCGGCGCAGTTGCCGCTCGCCCAGGCCGACGCGTTCGGCCAGCGCCGACAGCGGGCCGTCGGCGAGCGCGCCTTCGTCGATCAGCTTGAGCGCGCGCGCCACTGCCGCATCGCCGCGCCGCCACGCGCCTTCGGCTGGCGACAGCTCGGGGCGGCAGCGCAGGCACGGGCGGAAACCGACGGCTTCGCAGGCCGCGGCGTGGCCGAAATATTTGACGTTGGCGCTCTTGGCGGTCGGCGCGGGACACACCGGCCGGCAATAGATGCCGGTGCTGGTGACGGCGACGAAGAACAGGCCGTCGAAGCGCGGATCGCGGCTGATGCGCGCCTGCTCGCACACTTGCGGCGGCGGCAGCGAAGGGTCGGGAGCGGGAAGGGCGGAGACGTCCATGCAGGCAGCCTAGCACCGGGCCGGGAGGGCGACTCGCCGGATTCGGACATCAACGCAAACGGCGCGAAATGGGCCGATTCAGGCGTCTGCCGCGGCCGCTCCCTGCAGGAGCGGCGCGAGCCGCGATCGCACAGGTTCAGCGGCGATGAAAGCCATCTGCCGACACAGCGGCAGCAGCGTTCGTCGGCGACGGCGAGTAGGCGCGATGCGTCGTTGGCGCAGTGGCGCGGTCGCGGCTTGCGCCGCTCCTGCAGGGAGCGGCTGCGGCATCGTCGCTATCGCGATGGCGCAAAAGCAAACGGCCCGGCCATCGGGGGAGACGGACCGGGCCGGGTCTTGCCCTGCGGGGGCGCGCAGTGGAGGTCCCTGGAGTGCCCGCGTGCAAGTTAGCGCCGTCGCCGGCGCAAGAAGCAGTATCGGCGTCACTGAATCCGCATGCGATGACAAACGTCAACCGCGCAAGCGCTACGCCGATCGGATCGGCAACGCGAGCCGCGGCCGACGTCGTTGTCGCGGCAACAGTTACGCTTGTTACTTTTTCTGCGCGCGCGGGTCTTTCAGCGCCGGCAGCAACGGCGCGATGTCGCCGTCGTTCTGCGCCGGCTTGATGCCGAGCAAGCGCGCCAGCAGCGGATACACGTCGATGTTGTCGAACGCCGGGATCGTCGCGCCCTGGCGGAACGCCGGGCCGCGGGCGATGAAGATCGCGCGCATCGACGGCAGCGCCGGGTCGTAGCCGTGCGAACCGCGGGTCTGGTTCTTCGGCGACTTCTTCAGCGTCTCTCCGTCGATCGCGTCCCAGCCTTCGTCCATCTGGCAGACGATCGGCGGCACCCGCGGATGGGTGCCGTACTGCCAGCGCGCCGGCAGTTCGCCCTTGCGCCAGCACTGGTAGTGGCCGTGCCTGCCGAGCAGGCGCCGCTCCACTTCGGCCTCGAAGCCCGGGTTCGGGGCGACGCCGATCGACTGGCCGACCGAGGTCACCACCGCCTGCTGCGGCGTCACCATGTCTTCGACCGCGATGCGCTGGCCCGGCGCGACCTCGGCCATGCCGTGGTCGGAGACGACGATCAGGTTCACGCGGTCGAGCTCGCCGCGCGCGGCGAGGCCGTCGACGAGGCGGCCGAGCGCGGCGTCGATGCGTTGCATCGCTGTGCGCGCTTCCGGCGAATCGGGGCCGTGATCGTGGCCTTCGTGATCGAGCGCGTCGAAGTACAGGGTCGCCACGTGCGGGCGCGTGGCGGCCGGCTCGCCGAGCCAGGCGAGCATTTCGTCGACGCGCGCGTTCTCGGAAATCTTGGCGTCGAAGGGTTTCCAGCGGTTCGGGCGCAGGCCGCGGATCGGCGCTTCGCTGCCCGGCCAGAACAAGGTGGCGCTGCGCAGGCCGGCGTTCTGCGCGCCGATCCAGATCGGTTCGCCGCCGTTCCACCAGCGCGTGTCGCCGACCGCGTTGCGGTCGGACACCTTGAACTTGCCGAGGTCGGCGTCGCTCATGCTGTTGTGGATCACGCCGTGATGGTCCGGACGCAGACCGGTGACCAAGGTGTAGTGGTTGGGAAAGGTCAGCGACGGGTAGGACGGGTTCATCCATTGCGCGCGCACGCCGCGGTCGGCGATGCGTTGCAGGTTCGGGGTCAGGCCGAGTTCGAGATAGCTGGCGCGGAAGCCGTCGATGGAGATCAGCAGCAGCGGCGTGTCGGCCGGGGGCGGATCGGAACGGGCCGCCCTTTGCGGGCCGTGGGCGGCGCAGGCGGCGAGGGAAACGAGGGCGGCGAGCAGGGCGGCGCGGGCCGCGGGGGCGATCGAATGCATCGCGGAATGATAGCCGCGGCGCATGTCGGGCCGGTGTCGGCCGTCGCGCGCGGCGGCCGCGCGGCGGGCGGGCCGCCAAGGTCGGCACGAAGCTGCGCCGGC
>NZ_LXSD01000260.1:0-15749 GCF_017168095.1 Lysobacter enzymogenes
GAGCAGCCCGAACTGCCGATGTCGGCGCCCGTCGCCGCGTCGGCGAGCGCCCCGGCGGCCGCATCCGCCGCCGCGCCGCGGCCGTGGTGGGCGCGCCTGCTCGGCAAGCTGATGGCGCCGTGGGTCAGCATCACCATCGAGCCCAAGAACCCCGAGCAGCACGTCGCCGCGCCGCAGTGGCACGGCCGCCCGGTGTGCTACGTGCTCGAGGACTACGGCCTGTCGAACGCGCTGATCCTGGAGCGCGCCTGCCTGGAAAGCGGCCTGCCGTCGCCGCTGCAGCCGCTGCCGGGCGACCCGCTCGGGCGCAAGCGCGCCTATGTCGCGTTGTCGCGGCGCAACGCCGGCAGCCTGGCGCCGGCCGGCCCGCCGTCGGCCAAGACCCACTCGGGCTCGCTGGCGCGCCTGCTCGACGCGCACCGCATCGACCCGAACCTGGACGTGCAGCTGGTGCCGGTGTCGATCTTCGTCGGCCGCGCGCCGGACCGCACCAGCGGCTGGTTCTCGGTGCTGTTCTCGGAAAACTGGACTCTGGTCGGACGCTTCCGCCGGCTGCTGGCGATCGCGCTCAACGGCCGCCACACCACGGTGCGGTTCTCCCCGCCCGTGTCGCTGCGCGGCATCGTCGACGAAGGGCTGGAGCCCGAGCGCACCGTGCGCAAGCTCTCGCGCGTGCTGCGCACCCACTTCCGCCGCATCCGCGCGGCGGTGATCGGGCCGGACCTGTCGACCCGGCGCATGCTGATCGACCGCGTGCTCGCCAGCGACCCGGTCAAGGAAGCCATCGCCGACCAGGCCCGCCGCGACAGCACCGACGTCGCCGAGGCGTGGAAGAAAGCGCATGCGATGGCCTACGAGATCGCCGCCGACTATTCCCATCCGGTGGTGCGCTCGGCCAGCTTCCTGCTGACCCCGGTGTGGAACCGCATCTACCGCGGCGTGCTGGTCCATCACCTGGACAAGCTCAAGCAGGAGGCGCCCGGCTTCGAAGTGGTCTACGTGCCCTGCCACCGCAGCCACCTCGACTACCTGCTGCTGAGCTACCTGCTCTACACCAAGGGCATCGTGCCGCCGCACATCGCCGCCGGCGTGAACCTCAACCTGCCGGTGGTCGGCACCATCCTGCGCAAGGGCGGCGCGTTCTTCCTGCGCCGCAGCATCCGCGGCAGCGCGCTGTATTCGGCGGTGTTCTCCGAATACGTGGCGCAGCTGGTCGCCGGCGGCTATTCGATCGAATACTTCATCGAAGGCGGGCGCTCGCGCACCGGCCGGCTGCTGCCGCCGAAGGGCGGCATGATCGTGATGACCGTGCGCGGCTTCCTGCGCCAGCCGACCCGGCCGGTGCTGTTCCAGCCGGTGTACATCGGCTACGAGAAGCTGATGGAGGGCAACAGCTACCTCGACGAGCTCTCCGGCAAGCCCAAGGAGAAGGAGTCGATCTGGCAGCTGCTGTGGGGCATCCCCAAGGTGCTGCGCTCCAACTACGGCCAGGTGGTGGTGAACTTCGGCGAGCCGATCAAGCTCGGCGACATGCTCGCCGAACACGCGCCGCAGTGGGACGGCAAGCCGCTGGAAGAGGACGACAAGCCGCAGTGGCTGTCCGACACCGTCGACGCGTTGGCGCAGCGGATCCAGGTCAACGTCAACCGCGCCGCCGACGTCAACCCGATCAATCTGCTGGCGCTGGCGCTGCTGTCCACGCCCAAGCACGCGATGGGCGAGGCCGACCTGCTCGCGCAGATCGCGCTGAGCAAGACCCTGCTGGCCGAACTGCCGTACTCAGACCGCGTCACCGTCACCCCGCACACGCCGCAGGAAATCGTCGCCCACGGCGAAGAGATCAACGTGCTCGAACGCATCGCCCACCCGCTCGGCGACGTGCTCGGCGTGGACGAAGACAAGGCGGTGTTGCTGAGCTATTTCCGCAACAACGTGCTGCACCTGTTCACCGCCGCCTCGTGGATCGCCTGCTGCTTCCAGCACAACCGGCGCATGAGCCTGGCCGGCGTGCTGCGCCTGGGCCGCAGCGTCTACCCGTTCCTGCAGGCCGAGCTGTTCCTGCCGTGGGGCGAGGAGGAATTCGCCCAGCGCCTGTCGCGCACGATCGATGTGTTCATCCGCGAAGGCCTGCTGGAAAAGGTCAGCGACGACGACGGCGGCATCCTCGCCCGCAACGCCGGCCAGACCGACGAAGTGTTCCGCCTGCGCGCGATCGGCCACTCGCTGCAACAGGCGTTCGAGCGCTACTACATCGCCATCTCGGTGCTGGTGAAGAACGGCCCGGGCACCTTGTCGGCGTCGGAACTGGAAAGCCTTTGCCAGCTCGCCGCGCAGCGCCTGTCGCTGCTGTACGCGCCGGCCGCGCCGGAGTTCTTCGACAAGACCCTGTTCCGCGGCTTCATCCAGAAACTGCGCGAACTCAAGCTGGTGTGGCCGGACAGCGAGAACAAGCTGGCCTTCGACCAGCGCCTGGATACCTGGGCGAAGGACGCGAAGGTGATCCTCGGGCGCGAGCTGCGGCATACGATCGAGAAGATCAGTCCGGAGATGGCAGCGAAGCCGGCGGCGCCGAGCGAGGGGTAAACGCTCGCCGATCCCGGCGGGCGTGGCGGCGTCGCGTCGCATTGCCGGCTGTGGTCGGCCGATGGGATAATCGCTTCGCGCGATGGGGATCGCGCCACGGGATATCCAATCGTATGACCAAGTTGACGCTGCTGGCCGGGTTGTTCGTGTGCGCGGCCTTGACGGCTCCCGATGCCGTCGCCCGTAAAGATGATGTTGCGGGCTATAGCGCCGACCGAGCCGAACTGGCGGCTTCGTTGCCTGTACGCATCGTGGTTCGCAACAGCCGGGTGCGGCCGCAGATCGGCCTCGATCATCGGCCGATCGCTGGCGAGGTCCCCCGCCCATTTCAGGCGGGAGTCTCCAACGCGGTGTTGATGGCAGGGGGCGGGTTGTTGCCGGTGTTGGCCGCGGTCGCCGCGGAGCGGAAATTGATGCGCAATCGGGTCGAAGAGAATTTCGCCGTCATCCAGTCGGCGGGTTGCGACCTGCGTATCGACGAATCGCTGCCGGCAGCGGTGTCCGCCGCGGTGCGCAGGAGCAACTGGGGCGCGACGACGCCGATCGACACCGTCGTCGCCGAGGGCGGCTCCTTGAGCAAAGCCGTCGACCAGGATCGGCCCCGCCAGGTCCTGAGCCTGAGCAGTTCGCTCGCGCCGGATATGGAAGCGCTGGTCACCACCCTCGAACTCCAGGCGTACGCGCCCACCGAAGGCGCATCGCGCTGGCAGCGCGAACCGGTCTGGCGCGATGAGTTGATCGTGGTGTCGGATGTTGTGGAAGTCGCGTCGAAAACCCAGGCCGATATCGATCGATTGGTCGCGCAGGAGCAGGCGCGTTACCAAGCCACCGGCAATGCCGAGGCCATCGGCAAGATCAACGCGCAGCGCGGCGGCGACCGGTTCGAGCGCAAGCGTGTCCTGTCGCTGCAGCAAGAGCACGAACGCGCGATGAAAGACGCGCAGTCGAGCAACTGGTCGCTGGAGGATATCAAGCGCCAGCGTGCGGCGGGTTGGGGCGAAAACAAATGCGCGCGCATGCTGACGGCAGTCGAGCAGGCCGGATCGGATCTGGGAAAGATGCTGGACCTCTTGTACGCGCGGCAAATGCCGCAGCGGCTCGGCGCCAAGGATGCGCCGGTCTCCGACGACATCAATGGCCGCCATCCGCATCCCCTGCCCGGCGGAGCCTATGTCTACCGCGTCGATTACGATCCGGTGCCCTTGGGGTATCGCGAGGATTTGCTGGACTGAGCGGCAGCACAAAGCCGGCAGGGGCTGATAACCGTCACTTCTGACCCCAGTGGGGCTCGGTTACCATTCCCACGGCCCCGTGTTGGTTCAGCTCGATGTCTGCAACCGCTCCGATCTCCGCGCCGTCGCCCGACTCGGCTGCCGCCCCGCTGCAACCGGCCGACAGCGCCCGCCTCGGCCCCGGCGCCTGGCGCGAAATCCCGCTGCTGACCGCGCGCCTGCTGTGGCGGCACTGGCCGGCGCTGGCGTTCTGGTTCTTCGCCCAGCGGCTGTGCTACGGGCTGCTGATGGACCTGGCGGTCAAGCTCGGCGAGCGTTCGCTGCTGTTCTCCTTCGCCGCGCTGTCGGTGCTGATCGTCACCCAGTTGGCCGGCACCATCTTCATGTTCCAGTCGCTGCGGCCGTCGCTGCCGATGCTGGCCGGCGCGGCGGGCACGCCGGACACCCGCGCGCTGCGCCAGCAATGGATCACTTCGCTGGCGATCGCCTTGCTGCCGTTCTTCGCCTATTACGTCGGCTGGGGCCTGATGGAGGGGCTGCGCCGCTCGTTCCTGACCGAGTACATCTTCAGCGTGTGGGAGAAGGAAGACTTCCGCCACGTGCTCAAGCTCAAGGGCCTGTGGATCGCGCTGGCGGTCGCGTGGGCGGTGCGCTGGGTCAGCAAGCGCCGCGCGGCGGCGACCGGGCATGCGTCGTGGACCGCGCTGGCGACGGTGTGCGAGGCGTATTGGGTGTTCGTCGGCGTGGCCGCGATCGCCCAGGCGATCAAGGCCGGCCAGGACTGGTGGCACGAGCGCACGGTGTACGTGGCGGTCAGCGATTGGTGGCAGAGCCCGACCGCGCTGTTCAAGACGCTGGCGCCGACCAAGCGCGCGCTGGCGCCGGTCTGGGATTTCGTCGCCACCGCCGGCGGCGCGGTCGCGCTGCCGCTGATCTGGCTGGCGATCACCGCGATCGTCTACGGCATCGACCTGCGCAAGGCCCAGCGCATCGACGCTGCCGACGCGCCGCTGGAGCGCGCGGTGGCACGCTTCAAGGCGATGCATTTCACCTTGCGCATGCTCGCTGACAAGGCCAGCGCCGGCTGGACCAGCAAGGGCGTGCCGGTGGTCAACAGCCTGCGCCTGGTGTTGCGCGCGGGGTTGCCGGCGCTGTTGACGCTGTGCGTGTGCTGGCAGTTGCTGGCGTTCCTGGATTCGTGGTCGTGGCGCTGGATGCAGCAACTGGTCGGGCCGAAGGATCCGGCCTGGCAGCAGGTCGAAGGGCAGATCTACGCGGCGTTTCTCAACACGCCGCTGTCGTTCCGGCCGTCGTTGTTCACTGATGTGCTGCGGGTCGCGTTGCTGGCGGCGACGTTCGACCGGGCGATCGCGCGGTTGCCGCGTTCGGCGTGAGCGCGGGCTCGGCGGCTGGCGTTGGGGCCGCGTCGCGGTGAAGCCCTGGATCCCCGCGTTCGCGGGGATGACGGCGGGAAGATGACGGCTGGAGGCGGTGCGACGCCAACCCGTCCGTCGTCATGTCCGGGAAGCCCGCCCATCGTCATACCCGCGAAGCCCATCCATCCTCATGCCCGCGAAGGCCACCCATCGTCATGCCCGCGAAGGCGGGCATCCAGGGCTTCATCGAGGCCGGTCTGAGAAGTCTTCGCGTCCTCGGCTTCGCGGGGATGAGGGCTCGAGGCGGGTAGCGCCAACCCACCACCCCCATCGTCATGCCCGCGAAGGCGGGCATCCAGGGCTTTATCCAAGTGGGTTTCTGAAGTCTTCGTATCCCCGCCCCGCGAAGATAGCGGTGAGTGCAAACGTCGCGTTCGCTTCGCCAACTTCGCCGCTTCGCCGCCTACAACGCGAATTCGAGATAACGCCCGTCGGCCTTGCCCGAGTACCGGAACTCGATCCGCGCGCGCAACTCGCTCAGGCGTTGCCCGCGCGGCAGCACGAAGGCGTGCTGGAACGCGAACGGCCGTCCCGGCACCGCCACCACCTGCTTGAACGCATCGTCGTAGCCGCTGCCGCAGCGGTCGGGCAGGCGCGGGCCGGACAGGCGCGGCAGGCCGGCCGGAGCCGAATCCCAGCGCCGCCCGCCGGCGTCGACGATGGCGCCGACGCAGGTGTCCAGGTCGCGGGTCTTGGCGCCCGAGTCGGGAATCACCTCGTAACGCAGCAGCACCACCTCGGCGTCCTTGCGCAGCGGCCCGCGCAGGCGCGGATCGCGCGCGAGCAGCGATTCGGCCGCGACCAGTTTCCAGCGCGCGCCGTTGAACGCGGTCCACTCGTTCCTGGCCGCGGCGACCGCGACACTGGGATTGCGTTCGCGATAGCGCTGCAAGGCGTCGCGGTACGGCAGCCACAGCGCCAGCGTGGCGACCACGGCGGTGCCGGCGAGCCAGCCGGCGTTGCGCCGCCACCAGCCGGCGGGCGGCGCGGTCGCGGAAGCGGCGGCGGTGTCGGTCGTCGTCATCGTCTCGGCGCTCACATCCGCAGGTCCAGGACCGGTTTGGCGTCGGCCACGAGCTTGCGCGCGGCGGCCTTGTCCAGGCCCAGGTCGACGTCGACCAGGCTGTCGCCGCCGACCGGCAGCCCGTTGCCCCAATACAGTTGCAAGTGCGCGCCTTCGATCTTGTCCGCCGGCAGTTCGAAGAACCAGGCGCCGTTTTCCGCCAGCCCCGCGGCCAGCGCGCGCTCGCTGAGGTTGAGGCCCGGCAGCTTGGGCCGGTTCGGGTTCGAGGCGACGTAGACCAGGCCGTCGCGGGTACGGATCTGCGCGGTCACGTAGCCCGGGAGCTGCAGCGCCTCGACCTTGGCCAGCACCGACAGCCACACGCCGGGGCTGCGCAAGGTGCGGTCTTCGGGATGGGCGAAATCGCCCTTGAGCAGATAGGCCTGGGCGACCTTGAGCCGGCCGACCTCGACCGCGAAATTGCGCCCGACCGCGCGCGCCGCCGGCGCGGTCTGCAGCAGCGGCGCGTCGCGCTCCTCGTAGCTGGATTCGCCCTTGCGCAGCGCCACCACGGCGACCAGCGCCAGCACGATCCACAACGCATCGCGCCAACGCCAGCGCGGCAGGCGCGCGCGCGGCGCGGCGGCGGGCGAGGGCGCGCTCATGGCGCCAGCGCCTGGGCGCGCAGGTCCTGCACGGCGAGCTCGAACTTGGCCGCCGGCTTGCCCTGCAGCCACGCGCCCTCGTCGTTGAGATAGGCCTTGGCCTTGTAATCGCGGGCGAACAGGCCGAAGGTCTGCGACGGCGCGTAGACGTAGCCCGGCGGCAGTTTCCAGACCAGGTCCACGCGCTGCCTGAGCCGCGGGTGCAGGTCGCCGAGTTGGCTGTGATCGTCCGCCGACAGCGGCGTGTCGGCCTTGATCGGCTCGCGTTTGGGGCTGACCAGGATCAGATCCTCGAGCAGGTAGCCGAAGCTGTTGAAGCTGCGCGCGGTGCGGTTCTCGACATCGGCCTGCAGCACCAGATACAGCTGGTTCGGCTCGATCCGCCCGCCCGGGCGATAGCGCGCGACCCAGGCGCGCAGCGGGGTCACCGCCATCGCCCCGGTCTGCACGCGCTTGCCGGCGGCGTACTGCGGCAGCGGCTTGGCCTTGCTCTTGGCCGGCTCGAACCCGCCGAGCGCGAACACCGCGACCAGCGCGACCGCGGCGACGGCCGCGGCGGCCTGCCACCACGGGTTGCGCGCTGCGCCGATCAGTTCGTCCTTGTTCGCCATGCCGGGGCCCGTTGCGAGTGCGCGCAACGTAGCACAGGGCGTGCGCGCGGCTGTACCCGGGGATATCACCCGCGGCGGATGACAGATGCCATGCCCGCGCCGTCGCGGGTGCCGGCCTGTGCGCGCGGTTACGCCGGTTCGTCGGGGATCAGCGCGCTTTCGAGCCGGGCGATGCAGTCCTTCAGCCACAGCTTGCGCTTCTTCAGCCGTTTCAGCGCGAGCTCGTCGGACTGCGGATCCAGGTTCAGGCGTTCGATGGCGGTATCGAGGTCGCGGTGCTCCAGCCGCAGGTCGGCGAGCTGGCGGGCGATTTCGGCGGCATCGAGGCTGACGGTCATGGGGCGAGCTTAAACCGCCGCCGTGTCCGCCGTCATCGGTCCTTGCGCGCAGGCGCAAAGCCTTGCGGCAGCGGGCTTCCGGCCCGCGGCCGGCGCCGTCCGGGCCGTGTTCACCGGCCCTTGGCGTAGAATCGTCGGCCTGATGAGTACCGTCCTGCCCCTCGCCGAACCCGTCCGCCGCGCCCGCGCCGACGCCGCCCCCGCCGATCCCGAGCGCCTGGGCGCGCGCCTGCGCCACCAGGTCGGCCGCGCCATCGCCGACTTCGGCATGATCGAGGACGGCGACAAGGTCATGGTCTGCCTGTCCGGCGGCAAGGACAGCTATACCTTGCTCGATATCCTGCTGCAGTTGCAGAGGAAGGCGCCGGTGAAGTTCGAGCTGGTCGCGGTCAACCTCGACCAGAAGCAGCCGGACTTTCCCGAGCACGTGCTGCCGCAGTACCTCGAATCGATCGGCGTGCCCTACAAGATCCTCGAGCAGGACACCTACTCGGTGGTCACCCGGGTCGTGCCCGAGGGCAAGACCATGTGCTCGCTGTGTTCGCGCCTGCGCCGCGGCGCGCTGTACACCTACGCGGCCGAGCAGGGCTTCACCAAGATCGCGCTGGGCCACCACCGCGACGACCTGGTCGCCACCTTCTTCCTGAACCTGTTCTTCCACGCCAAGCTCAGCGGCATGCCGCCCAAGCTGCTGTCCGACGACGGCCGCCACGTGGTGATCCGGCCGCTGGCCTACGTGCGCGAGGACGACATCGTCGAGTACGCGGCGGCGAAGCAATTCCCGATCATTCCGTGCAACCTGTGCGGCTCGCAGGAGAACCTGCAGCGCAAGCAGGTCAAGCGGATGATGGATGCGTGGGAACGCGAGACGCCCGGGCGGCTGGAGATCATCGCGCGCGCGCTCGGCGACATCCGTCCGTCGCAGTTGAGCGATCCCAAGCTGTTCGATTTCCTCGGCCTGGGGCAGGGCGGCGCGCGCACCGCCGCGCCGGTCTGGCTCGACGAAGCCGAGTCCGACGATCCGGCCGCGCAGGCCGGATGATCCATTCCCCGTCGTTCCCGCGAAAGCGCGAACCCAAGGCCTTTCGTGCGAGAGCGCTTGAGGTCTGTGGATTCCCGCCTTCGCGGGAATGACGAAGCAAGGCAGGCGCGACGCCCGCGACGCCGATTCCCCACTCCCTGATTCTCTATTCCCGGTCCCCGAATGTTCTTTCGCAACCTCACGTTCTTCCGCTTCCCCACCACCCACGACCTCAGCGAACTCGACAAGGGCCTGGAGGAATGCCGGCTCAAGCCGGTCGGCCCGCTGGAGCTGTCCTCGCGCGGCTTCATCTCGCCGTTCGGACGCGCCGATGAAGAGGCCGCGATCAGCAACCGCATCGGCAGCGCGATCTGGCTGACCGTCGGCGGCGAAGACCGCCTGCTGCCCGGCGCGGTGGTCAACGACATGCTGGCCAAGAAGCTGGCCGAGATCGAACAGAAGGAAGGACGCAAGCCCGGCGGCCGCACCCGCAAGCGGCTCAAGGACGAACTGATCACCGACCTGATGCCGCGTGCCTTCATCAAGCCCAGCCGCACCGACGCGATCATCGACCTGGAACACGGGCTGGTGATCGTCGACAGCTCCAGCCGCAAGAGCGCGGAGAACGTCATCAGCGAGATCCGCCGCGCGGTCGGCAGCTTCCCGGCGCTGCCGCTGAACGCCGAAGTCGCGCCGCGCTCGATCCTGACCGGCTGGGTCGCCGGCGAACCGCTGCCGGACGGGATCATGCTCGGCGACGAGTGCGAACTGCGCGACCCGGTCGACCAGGGTGCGGTGGTCAAGTGCCAGCGCCAGGAGCTGGAGAGCGACGAGATCGCCAAGCACCTGGAAACCGGCAAGCAGGTCACCCGCCTGGCGCTGAGCCTGGACGACCATGTCTCGTTCGTGATCGGCGAAGACCTGATCGTGCGCAAGTTCAAGCTGCTCGACGGCGCCGTCGACCAGCTCGAGCACAGCGACGGCGACGGGCTGCGGGCCGAGCTCGACGCGCGTTTCGCGCTGATGAGCGCGGAGGTGAAGCGCTTGTTCGTGGTGATGGAGAAGGCGTTGAAGCTGTCGAAGGTCGAGGCCTGAGTTTCGGCGCGATCGGCAAGGGCGCGGTCGCGGCTCGCGCCGCTCCTACAGAGGGCGGCCGACGTCCGCGTCTCGCCCTGTAGGAGCGGCGCAAGCCGCGACCGCGACACCGCGCCAACGGCGCAACCCACCATCGTCCGCGGCGCCGGACTGCGATACGACCCGCCATCGCCCGCGCCGCTGCGCCGGCCCGCCGCCGCCTCCCGCCTGCGCCGTCGCAAAAACGCCGCCGCACCGCGCTATGCTTCGCCCCATGGCGGTCCCCCACCCATGACGAGCCTTCTGCGCCTGCTGACCGGCCAGCCGCAAGCCGCGCCGCGCGCGGTCTCGCGCGAGACCGTCGCCATCGCCCTGGCCGACGGCCGCAGCGTCGAGGTGTTGCGCGTGCGCGACCCGCGCGCGCGCCGGATCAAGCTCAGCGTCGACGAGCGCGGTCCGCGCCTGACCCTGCCGCTGCGCGCCAGCGACATCGCCGGCACCCGCTTCGTGATCGAACACGGCGACTGGCTGCTGGCGCAGATCGCCCGCGCCGGCACCGATGCGCCGGGCCTGGAGCCGCATCGCAGCGCGTCCCTGCCGCTGCGTGGCGCCGAGGTGCCGCTGCGCTGGCAGGCCGCGCCCTACCTGCGCATCCAGCCGGGCGAGGACGGCATCGACATCGCCGCGCCCGAGGCCGTGGCGCTGAAGTCGTTGCAGCGCGCGCTGCGCGATTTCTACGAAGGCCAGGCCCGCGCCGATGTCGGCCGCTGGCTGCCCAAGTACCTGCCCGAGCTGCCGCGCGCGCCGTCGCGCCTGCGCTACCGGGTGATGTCCTCGCAATGGGGCTCGCTGGCGCCCGACGGCGCGCTGTCGCTGGACCTGTCGCTGGTGCTGGCGCCGCCGGCGGCGTTCGAATACGTGCTGGTGCACGAGCTGTGCCACCTGATCCACGCCGACCATTCGCGCGCGTTCTGGCGCGAGGTCGAGCGCCGCTGCCCGGACTGGCGCGACCAGCGCGAATACTTCCGCCACTCCGGGCGCGCGCTCAAGGCGCGGCTGCGCAAGCTGATCGCCGCCGACGACTAAGCCGCGGCGCACGCCGCCGCGCCGCGCTCAGCGCAGCAGGAACTCGCGGAACAACTCGCCGACGAGCTGCGGCTGCTCCATGTGCAGATGGTGCGTGCCCGCGTGGATATGCAGCTCGCCGTCGCGCAACAGCGCCGCGCGCTCGCGCCGCACCGCATCGGGCATGTAGCTCTGCGCCGGGTCGGCCCAGACCATGCAGGTCGGGCTGTCGATGGCGCGGATCAGCGCGCGCATCTGCGCCTCGTTCATGCGCAGCGCCGAGGTGAGCGTCAGGCGCGGATCGCTGCGCCAGACGAAGCCGGCGGCGCCGCCGTCGCCGCGCACCGGGGCGACGCCGCGTTCGACCAGCAGCCGCGCCGCCGGTTCGCTGAGGTCGTTGGCGATCACCCGCGCCTTGATCGCGGTGGCGATGTCGGAAAACACCCGCAGCTGCTTGCCGTCGATCGCCGCCATTCCGGCGAAGGCCTCGCGCAGGCGCGCGCCGACGCGTTCCTCCGATTCGGACAGCGAGCCCAGCGCCTCGATCAGCAGCAGCTTGTCGACCCGCTGCGGCGTCGCCGCGGCGACGAAGCTGGCGGTGGCGCCGCCGAGCGAATGGCCGAGCAGGTGGAAGCGCTGCCAGCCCAGCGCGTCGGCCACCGCCAGCGCGGCGCGCGCGGCGGCGATCAAGGTGTATTCGGCGGCGGCCGGCAGGTGCGCGCTGGCGCCGTGGCCGGGCAGGTCGGGCGCGACGAGGTCGAAGCCGTCCAGCCACGGCGCCAGCGGCGCGAAGCTGGCGGCGTTGTCGAGCCAGCCGTGCAGCGCCAGCAGCTTCGGCGCCTGGGTGCGGCCGTTGCGCAGGCCGGCGAGGCGGCCGAAGGCGGTGTCGACGACGAATTCCTGCAGTGCGGCCATACGGCATCCTGTAGCGAAAGCGGCGCCCGCTCGCGGGCGTGTGGACGAGTCGGGGCGGCGCCGGTGGCGCGGCGCCTGCATCGCGGCGCGCGGATTCCGGGCGGAACCGGCCACCGGGATATCGGCGCGCGCCCATCAAAGCATGCCGGTCTAGAGCATGCGCGTTACAAGCAGCGCGTGCCGCGGCGGCGCGCGCGTCTCGGCGCAGGAAACGCGCTCAGCCCGGCTCGGCCGCCCGCCACTGCGCCAGTTCGCGCTGCACGATCCCCGCCAGCGCCTGTGCGTGCGCCGGAGATTCGTTGAGGCAGGCGATGTAGCGCAGCCGGCCGCCGCGCGCGGCGAAGTCCTCGGCCAGCATCATCGCCACTTCCTCCAGCGTTTCCAGGCAGTCCACGGCGAAGCCCGGGGCGATCACGTCGACCTGGCGCACGCCGCGCGCGGCCAGCGCGGCCAGGGTGTCGGCGGTGGACGGCTCCAGCCAGCGCTCGCGGCCGAAGCGCGACTGGTAGCTCAGACTCCAGGCGTGTTCGGGCAGATCCAGCGCCTGGGCGATGGCGCGCGCGCTGGCCTCGCAGTGCTGCGGATACGGATCGCCGGCGGCGGCGAAACGCTGCGGCAGGCCGTGGAAGGACATCAGCAGGTGTTCGCCGGCGCCGTTGGCCAAGCGGTGGCGGCGCACCGAGTCGGCGACCGCGGCGACCCACTCGGGATCGGTGTGGTAGTCGTGGACCAGGCGTTTGTCCAGGCCTTGCGCCGCGTCGAGCACGTCGCCGACCGAGGCGGTGGTGGAGGTCGAATACTGCGGATACAGCGGCAGCGCCAGCACCCGCTTCACGCCTTGCTCGCGCAGGCGCGCCAGCAACTGCTTCCACGACGGCTGGCCGTAGCGCATCGCGTGCAGCACGCGCAGCTGCGGCAGTTCGCGCTGCAGCGCTTCGGCCAGGCGGCGGGTGTGCACCGCCAGCGGCGAGCCTTCCGGCAGCCACACGCTGGCGTACTTGTGCGCGACCTTGCTGCTGCGCAGCGGCAGGATCGCGAAATGCAGCAGCGGGCACCACAGCCAGCGGCTCATGTCGACCACGCGGCGGTCGTGCAGGAATTCGGACAGGTAGCGGCGCACGGCCGCGGTGTTGGCGGCCTCGGGCGTGCCGAGGTTGACCAGCACCACGGCGGTGTCGGCGCCGGCCGGCGCGGCGGCGGAATCGTCTTGGCTTGCGTTGGCGGGCATGCGCATAGGATGACATCCGCGCGCCGCGGCGGGGCATCGTTTGTTCGGATCGGCCGGATCGACGGCGTCGATGGATGCCGCCGATGGCGGGAGCCGCTGAATCGGGATGATAGGCGCGGCCGGTCGCCGTCGCTCAGTTCACCGCGAAACCCTGGCAGCGCTCGCAAAATTCGCAGAACCGCTCCAGCCACGGCCGGGTCGCGCTGTAGTTGAGCGCCAGGTCGTCGCGGTGGAAACCCACCCGATCGGGCTCGTCGGTGAAGCCGCCCTCGGCGGTCAGGCGGGTGTCCGCGCCCATGCGCGGCAGGTAGCGCTCGCGGATCGCGCGGGCGATGGCGCGCGCTTCGTCGCGGTCGAATTCGACGCTGACGCCGCTGTAGTGCATCAGGATCGCGCGGGTTTCGTCGCCGAACCCCAGCGATTCGATGATCTCCAGGGTCGGCCGCCATTGCCAGGCGTTGACGTCGAGCGCGCCGGCGCCGCCGGCGGGGTCCAGGTCCCGGATCGTGAAGCCCATGCCGCGTCCTCGCTGCGAACGGCGCGAGGATGCGGCGCCGCCGCGCGCGCGTCAACGCGGCCTACAATGCCGCCGATCGCGCGCCTCGGCGCGGCCGCCCGTACAGCCCCCGTTCGCCGGTGATTCATCGCCGCCGCACTAGCCTGAACCGACCGTCGCCGTTGCGGTCTGTACGTCCGGTCGCCCACGCAGGCGCCCCTCACCCGCACAACCGCCGGAGCCGTCCATGTCCCGTCCGCAGTCCCGCGTCCTGAGTCTTTGCCTGGCCCTGAGCCTGGGTTTCGCCGCCACCGCCGCCGTGGCCGGTCCCGACGAGGACCAGCGCGCCCGCGATGCGGTGCGCGTGCTCGGCGACATCCAGCAGATTCCCGAGTCGGCGATTCCCGACAAACTGTTCGACGAGGCCCGCGCGATCGTCGTCGTCCCCGACACGCTCAAGGTCGGCCTGGTGTTCGGCGGCCGCCGCGGCCACGGCCTGGTGTCGGTGAAGAATCCCGACGGCACCTGGTCGAATCCCAGCTTCATCAAGCTCACCGGCGGCAGCGTCGGCTTCCAGGCCGGCGTGCAGTCCTCCGACATCGTGCTGGTGTTCCGCGGCGCGCGCGGGCTGGATTCGATCGTCAACGGCAAGCTGACCCTCGGCGGTGACGCCAGCGTCGCCGCCGGCCCGGTCGGGCGCACCGCCGCGGCCGCCACCGACGGCCAGCTCAAGGCCGAGATCTGGTCGTGGTCGCGCGCGCGCGGCCTGTTCGCCGGCATCGCCCTCGACGGCGCGGTGCTGTCGATCGACGATGCCGCCAACCAGGCGGTGTACGGTTCCGGCAGCACGCCGCGGGCGATTTTCGAAGGCCGCGCCGGCGGCCAGCCGTCCAACGCCGTGGTCGATTTCCGCGACCGCCTGGAAGAAGCCAGCGCCGCCGCGCGCGCCAAGCGCACCGCCGAGGAGCAGCGGCCCGAACTGGGCACCACGGTCTATCCGGCCGCGGGCGTGACCGTGGATCCGGCCGCCGGCAATCCGCCCGCCGCGGCGCGCGCGCCGGCCTACCAGCGCCTGGCCCCGGCCCAGCCGGCGCAGCCGCAGCCGGTGCAGGGCCAGCCCGCGCCGCAGGAGCACCTGCCGGCGCCGTCGAACCCGGCCAAGGTCGAACCGCTGCCCTGAACGGCCGCGCCGCGCGGGCGCGGCGTTCGCAGCCTCCGCGCGCAGGCGTGACCGATGGCCTATGCCGCGGTTTTTCCCGCGTTTGCGCGGGCTCGCGCAACACCGGCCCAACGCGGTTGCGGTATCCTCGCGATCCCGGTCCCGCGCGCCTTGGCAGCGCAGGGCCGCGGGCCCGCTGATCGGACCAGCCGGCGCCGCGTTTCTACCCGCAGGTTCATCAACAGGTTTCTACAGGACACCGCCATGGGCAGCATGAGTTGGATTCACTGGGTCGTCGTCCTGCTGATCGTCGTGCTGGTGTTCGGCACCAAGCGTCTGGGCAACATCGGCAAAGACGTCGGCGAGGCGGTCAAGGGCTTCAAGAAGGGCATGGCCGACGAGGACAAGCCCGAGCAGCTCAACGACCAGTCGCGCAACAGCGACAGCAACGCCTCGGCGCGCAACGACGAACGCAGCCAGCGCTGACCGGCCTTGACCGGCGCCGCCCGCGTTTCCCCGTCTCTCCGCACGGCCGCTCAGCCATGTTCGACATAGGCTTCTCGGAAGTCTTCGTGATCGCGATCGTGGCCCTGATCGTGCTCGGGCCCGAGCGCCTGCCCAAGGCCGCGCGCTTCGCCGGGCTGTGGGTGCGGCGCGCGCGCGCGCAGTGGTATTCGGTCAAGTCCGAGCTTGAGCGCGAGCTCGCCGACGAAGACCTCAAGCGCAGCCTGCGCCAGGCCCAGGACGAGCTGCGCTCGGCGCAGCAGCAGTTGCGCGACAGCGGCCAGATCCTGCGCGAGGGCGCCCAGGACCTGAACCAGCGCGTCGCCGCTGCCGGCACCGCTGCCGCAGCGGCGGATGCGCAGGCCGCCGCCGCGCAGGACGAACACGCCGCGCCGGCCGACGCGCCACCGGCCGAGCCG
>NZ_LXSD01000261.1:0-9568 GCF_017168095.1 Lysobacter enzymogenes
AGGGATCGCCGGCAGTCGTGCCGTCGCCGGCGGCGGCCGGGTCCTTGCCGCCGCAGGCGGCGAGCGCGGCCGCCAGCACGGCGGCGGTCAGCAGGGCGAGGGCGGGCGGTGAGCGCATGGCGGAGTCCTGGAAAACCGGGCGCGCGCGGGTCGCGGCGCGAAGCGGGCAGTGTAAGGCGCGCGGCGTGGCCGCGGCATCGATGCGGCGATGCGGCGTTGGGGATCGGTTCGTTGTGGACGCAGCGGGTCGTCGTGGTTGCGGATTCGCGGTCGCGGCTTGCGCCGCTCCTACAGGGGCTTGATGTAGGAGCGGCGCAAGCCGCGACCGCGAACCCGTCCGCCGCGCCGAAACCCCCGAACTGCGAACACACCTACTGCAACGGCGTCGCCATCGACACGCCCGTCAATTCCCAACGCTGCTCGACCTGATTGCGCCGCAGCCGATACCAGCCCTTGTAGCGCCGGCTCTCGCCGCTCTCCAAGGTCGCGCGCAGCTCCACCGGAATGCGCAGCAGTTCCGGCACCGGCTCCTGGTCCAGCGGTTCGGGTGTTTCGTTCTCGATGCGGAACGCGCGCAGGTTCTTCAGCGTGCGCAGGTCCGACTCCTCGTTGCCGCGCGGTGCGCGCTGGTAGCCCCAGTACTTGGCCGCCGCCTCGCCGTCGCCGGAGCCGATCAGCTGCAGATAACGGTGCAGGGTGTCGACGGCGTCGCTGGTGGCTTCGTTGCGCTTCTTCGCGGTGGCGGCCGCGCGCAGTTCGGCCTGGCTGGGTTCGGCGGCGTGGTCCGCGGCCGCGGGCGCAGCCGCGGCTGGCGTCGTCGCGGCGTCGGTGTCGCCGGCGTGGCGCTGGCAGGAACAGCCGACGAAGGTCAGCGCGAGCAGGGCGGGAATCAGCAATCGCATGGCATCGGTCCGCGAGCGCGCCGGTCGGCGCGTGGGCGATGCTAGCGGTTGCGCGCGGCGCTGGCGACCGCGCGGCGAAGGGAGCGTGGCGCGCGTCGCGAAGCGCGCGAGGGCCCGGCCCGCAGCGGATCCGGGCGCATCGCGGCCGAGCCGCTTCAACGAGCCGCTTCAACGAGCCGCTTCAACGAGCCGCTTCAATCGGCATCGGCGCGTTCGAGCCCGCGGCTGGGGCGGCCGCAGAGCGCCGGACGCGCATCGGCCGACGCGCGTCCGCGGGCTGCGCGGCTCAGCCCTGCGCGTCGCGCAGTTGCTGCTCCAGCCGCGCCTTGAGCGCGTCGTCGATCTTAAGCTGGCGCGCCAGCTCGTCGAGATAGGCGCGCTCCATGTAGTTCTGCTCGTCCGCCGCCAGCAGGCTGGCCAGGTACATTTCCGCGGCGGTTTCCGGGGTGTCCGCGGCGCGCGCGACTTCGGCCGGATCCAGCGGCTTTTCCAGCTCCGCGTGCAGCCACGAGCGCAGTTGGATGTCGCCGTCGATGCGCACGAATTCGCCTTCGATGGCTTCGCGTTCGCGCGCGTCGATGTGGCCATCGGCCTTGGACGCGGCCACCAGCGCCTGCAGGATCGCGCGGCTGTGCAGCTCGGCCTGCGGCGGCGGCAGACGGTCGACGGTGCGCGGTTCGGCCGCGCCGGGGCCTTCCTGCTGGCGCTTGTAGTCGCCGTAGGCCTTGTAGGCCAGCACGCCGACCGCGGCCACGCCGCCGGCCAGGGCGAACTTGCCGGCGTGCTTGCGCAGTTTCTTGTTGCCCAGCAGCAGGCCGAGCGCGCCGCCGGTCAGTGCGCCCTTGCCGAAGTCGGCGTTGAGCAGGCCGCGCTTTTCGTCGCCGCGCTTGTCCTGGCTGTGTCCGCGCTCGTCGTGGCGCGGCTCGCTGCGCGCCAGCGGATTGCCGCCGCCGAGCAGATCGCCCAATCCTGCACCCGCGCCGCCCAATGTGTTCTGAGCGGTCTTGAGCAACTGGTCGAGAAAGCCTTGGGTGTTCATGCGCGGCGCTCCGGTGCGAGGTCGTGAATTCACGACCTGAGGCTGCGCCGGCGCCGGTTCAAGCCGCGCGGCGCCGCGACGGCGCGCGCGTAAAGCCCGGATTCAAGCGCCGCTCAGCGTTGCTGCACGGCCAGGCGCAGGCCCAGGGCGATGAACACGCTGCCGGTGAGGCGTTCCTTCCAGCGCCCGCCGCCGCCGGCGAAGCGGCGGCCGAAGCGGCCGACCGCGACGCTGAGCATCAGGCTGTTGCACATCCCGATCAGCGACAGCAGCGCGCCCAGCACCAGGAACTGCAGCCACACCATGCCGCGCTCGGGATGCACGAACTGCGGCAGGAAGGCGAGGAAAAACAAGGCCACCTTGGGGTTGAGCACCCCGGTCATGACCGAGCGCAAATAGACCTGGCGTGCGGAAACCGGCAGCGGCGGCGCGGCCGCGGCGTCCGCGGCGGCGGCCGGCGCGCCGCGCCAGGCCTTGAGGCCGAGCCAGATCAGATAGGCCGCGCCGGCGTACTTGAGCAGTTCGAACGCCAGCGCCGAGGTCGCCAGCAGCGCCGACAGACCCAGCCCCGCGGCCAGGGCGTGGATCAGCGTCGCCGTTTCCAGCCCGAACGCGGCCTGGACGCCGCGCGCGGTGCCGCCGGCGGCGCTCTGGGCGACGATCCAGGCGGTGCCGGGCCCGGGAATGAACACCAGCACGGCGGCGGCGACGAGGTAGGCGGCGAGGGTGGCGGCGTCGAACATGGCGGCGAGTTCGGAGTTGTGAGGGAAAGTTTGCGCGGACAAGCGGGCCCCGCCAAGTGCGGCGAATGCCGGTCGAGCTACCTGCAGGAGCGGCGCAAGCCGCGACAACCGGAGCGATGTGCGCCAGCGCCGCATCCGAAGGCAGTGCAGAACGGCCGTTCGATCCGTAGAGCGATGCCGCGGCTATCGCCAAAATGCGAAATCAAACCACCTCAGCCATCGCGCCCCGCACCACCTCTACACGGCCGATTGCGCCAGGCCCGCCTCCCCCCGCAGCTTTTCGATCGCAGCCACAAAAGCCTCGGTCCCCGGCCACTGCCCGATCCGCCCGAGCTTCTTCGCCCCGCGAAACACGAAGAACGCCGGAATCCCGTGCAGGCCGAAGTGGGTCGCCATCGACGGATCCTCGTAGACGTTGTCGTGCAGCCATTCCACGTCCGGCCATTCGAAGCGCTGCTGCGCCAGCAGCATCTGGCCCTTGGCGATGTCGCAGTTCGGGCAGTCCTTGCCCCACAGGAACAAGATGCGCAGGCGGCCGTCGTCGGGCAGGAATTCGTCCAGGCGCGCGTGGCGCACCAGCCGCATCGGGAACTGCCAGAAGAAGCGGGGATGGGCGAGTTCGGTCATCGGCCCATGCTACTGCCGGCGCGCGGCGGCGGCGCGCCGTCCGGCGGACGCTGCGTCCCGCCGGCGCGGCCTATTGCGCGACCAGCGCGATCCCGTGCTTGCGGAACGCGCCCAGCACCGCGTCGTAGATGTCGGAGGCGACGTTGTTCTGGCCGTTCTCCGGATCGGAAATCCAGAAATGCCCGTCGAGCTGGATGCCCTTGTCGTTGACCCCGGTGATGTACATGTGCGGCGCCGGCTCCTGCAGCACCCGCGGCTGCGCGTTCATCGCCGCGACGAACAACTGCCGCGCCAGGGTCAGGTCGGCGTCGCCCTTGACCAGCACGCCGCAGACCAGGCGCAGGTTCCGGTCGGACCAGGACTGGTTGACGATCACGTTGTTGGTCAGCAGATCGTTGGGCACGATCGCCTCCACGCCGTCGCGGGTGCGGATCATGGTGTAGCGCACGGTCATGCGGGTGACCCGGCCGGACACCGAGTTGCTGACGATGTTGTCGCCGACCCGCACCGACTGCTCGAACAGCACGATCAGGCCGCTGATGTAGCTCGCCGCCAGCTTCTGCAGGCCCAGGCCCAGGCCGATGCCGAGCGCGCCGCCGAACGCGGCCAGGGCGGTGAGGTTGATGTCGGCGGCGGTGAAGATGAGGATGGTGGCGACGATCCAGATCGCCACGCTCATCACCCGCGACAGCGCCAGCACGAAGTTCGGCTGCAGGTTGCGGCTGCGGCGCAGCAGGTTGCCGACGCTCTTGTCGGCCCACAGGGCGACGATCGCCACCACCACGCCGGTGATCAGGCCGCTGAGCATGCCGTCGCTGGACAAGGCGATGCCGCCGACCTTGAAGTGCGCCGAATAGACCTTGGCGATCAGCTTGCTGCGGTCTTCGAACAGGCTGAACACCGCCGCCAGCCACATCACCACGGTGACCAGGCGCAGCATGAACTTGAGCAGCGGCGTCGGCCGGAACGCGATCTCCATCAGCGCGCCGAGCAGGCGGATCGCCACGAACAGCCCGAGCATCGAGCCGGCCAGGCCGACCAGCGGATTGGCCAGCACGCCGCCGAACAGGCTCAGGCCGCCGATGATCGCCAGGGTCAGCACCGGCGTGGCCAGGTATTCGACGAACACCAGCAGCTTCGGCCGCTGATGGCCGACCCACTGCTTGAGCTTGCGCGTGATCAGCACCGCGACCGCGATGGCGGCGGCCAGCACCAGCAGATTGATCGCCAGCTCGGTCGGATTCGACACCACGTCGATGGCGTCGGATACGGCCTCGGTCAGTTCCGGGTCTTTCGCCAGCGTCGGTTTCGGGGGAGCGCTCATCGGTCGGAGGTGTAGTCCGGTTCGAGTGCGGTCAGGGCGCGGTCGCGGCGGCACTGCGCCAGCGGTTTGCCCTTGGCCGAGAGGATGCGGGCGATGCTCTGGTCGGGGCCGGTCACCACCTTGAGGCAGGCGCAGCCGTAACCGTAGCCGCGCGGATCGCCGTCGTGCTTGACCCAGTCGCGTTCCGAGGGCGGTTCCGGCCACGGCCCTTCGGCCTGATGGCCGCCTTGCAGGCCGACGGTCCACTGCGCGTCGGGATCGATCAGCCAGGCGTTGCCCGGGGTGGGATTGATGAACCAGCCGCAGCGCGTTTCCGGCTTCGGCGGCGCCGCCGCGGCGAGGCCGGCGAGCGCCAGCGCGGCGATGGCCAGGGCCATGCGCGCGGGCAGCGGCTGCGGCGGACGCAGGCTCGCGAAAGGCAGGCGCGGCAAGGGCAGGCGACGTCCGTTGTGGGTCATGCGCGGTTCTCCGTGAAGTGCGGCTATGGTAGCCAGCCGGCGCCGATCCTGTCGTGCGCGCTCAGTCCGCCGCGGCGGCCGGCACGGCCAGGCGCAATTGCAGCAGGCGCGCCGCCGGATGCGCGTGAAGCCAATCGTCGAGGATCGCCCGCGCCGCCGTTTCGTCGGTCGCGGCCAAGCCGACCCAGCGCGCGCCGCCGGCGTCGCCGTCCGCTTGCAGCGGCGGGTGGTCGTGGCCGCCGTCGGCGTCGCCGAGCGAACACGCGCGGCACAGGTGGCGCACGCTGTCGGTCCAGTCCTGGGCCTGGCCGCGGTCGCGGTGCGCGCGTTCGGCCAGCGCGGCCAGGCTCTCGGGCTGCGCGGTGTCGATCCAGAGTTCGAAGGTGGCGTAGGGCGAGGCCTGCCACAGTTCGAGCTGGTCGAACACTGCGTACTCGCGCTCGCCGATGCGGCGGGTGCCGTTGGGCGCGCCGTCGTTGAGGACGATGTCGGCGTAACGATGGCCGCTGTCGGGCAGCGGCACGTTGCGGATGCGCGCGCGCGCCGGGTCGAGCCGGTCGCACCAGACCACTTCGCCGCGGCCGTCCGGGTCCAGCCGCACCGGCGCCAGGCCGCAGTCGATCTCCAGCGCGTCCGCGCCGGGCTCGACCGGCAGGCCGTAGCGCTGCCAGGCCTCGCGCGCGCTGCGCCAGTCGCGCAGCGCGGTCGCGGCGATGCCGAGGTTCCAGCACGCGCCCTGGTGGCCGCTCTCGCGCAGCAAGGCTTCGCGATTGGCGCGCAGCGACTGCGCCCAGTCGCCGCAGTACTTGTGCAGCAGGCCGATGTTGAACCACGGCGCGGCCCAGGCCGGATCGGCCCGGGCCGCCTGGGCGTAGAAGCTCAGCGCGCGCTCGCCGTCGCCGCGCGCGCCGAGGCGGCGGCCGTACTCGTTGAGCAGTTCGGCGCGCTCGCGCGCGCTGCGGGGCCTGGGCATGGCGGATCGTATCGATGAGGGCCGCACACGGTATCAGTCTTCCTCATGCCGCGGCTTGTAGGCCTCCACCAGTTTCTGCTGCACGTTGTTCGGCACCGGTTCGTAGTGGCTGAAATCCAGCGAATAGCGTCCGCGCCCGGCGGTTACCGACTTGAGTTCGGCCGCGTAGCCTTCCAGTTCCGACAGCGGCACCTGCGCGCGCACCACGATCTCGCCGCCGCGCACGCTGTCGGTCCCGTTGATGCGCGCGCGCTTGCTGGCTAGGCCGCCGCTGATGTCGCCCATGTGCTGCTCCGGCGCGTTGACCTCCAGGTCGACGATGGGTTCGAGCACCTGCGGGCGGGCCTTGCCGATCGCATCGAGAAACGCCTTCTTGCCGGCGGCGACGAAGGCCACTTCCTTGCTGTCGACGCTGTGGTACTTGCCGTCGTAGACGACCACGCGCACGTCCTGGATCGGATAGCCGGCCACGGCGCCGTCGTGCAGCACCTGGCGCACGCCTTTCTCCACCGCCGGCAGGAACTGGCCGGGGATGGTGCCGCCCTTGACCTCGTCGACGAACTCGAACCCGCCGCCGCGCGGCAGCGGCTCGATGCGCAGGAACACCTCGCCGAACTGGCCGGCGCCGCCGGTCTGCTTCTTGTGCCGGTGATGGCCTTCGGCGCGGCCGGCGACGGTCTCGCGGTAGGCGATGCGCGGCGGGCGCGACTGCACTTCCACCCCGTACTTGTCCTTGAGCCGGTCGAGGTTGATGCGCAGGTGCAGGTCGGACAGGCCGCGGATCACGGTCTCGTTGGTCTCGGCCTCGTGCTCGACCTGGAAGCACGGGTCTTCCTCGGCCAGCTTGTGCAGCGCATTGGAAAGCTTCTGCTCCTGGCCCTTGCTCGCCGCCTCCACCGCCAGGCCGAACATCGGCCGCGGGAAGTTCAGCGGCGCCAGGTGGATGTGGTCCTCGTCGTGGCTGTCGTGCAGCACCGCGTCGAAATGCAGCTCGTCGACCTTGGCCACGGCGGCGATGTCGCCGGGTATGGCCTGTTCGATCTCGACATGGTCGCGGCCCTTGAGCTTGAACAGATGGCCGACCTTGAACGGCTTCTTGCCGTCGTCGACGAACAACTGCGTGTCCTTCCTGACCGTACCCTGGTAAACCCGGAACACGCCGAGCTTGCCGACGAAGGGATCGTTGACGATCTTGAACACGTCGGCGATGACGTGGGCCTTGGGGTCGGGTCTGGCTTCGATGGATTGCGCGTTCTCGCCCGCGCCCTTGGCGAACGGCGGCGGATTGGCTTCGCCCGGGTGCGGGAACAGCCGCTCGGCGACGCCGAGCAGTTCCTGCACGCCGGCGCCGCTGCGCGCCGAGCAGAACAGCACCGGCACCAGGTGGCCTTCGCGCAGGCATTGCTCGAACGCGTCGTGCAGTTCCTGCCCGGACAGGCCGCCTTCGCCGAGATCGAGGTAGTGCTCCATCACCGTCTCGTTGATCTCCACCACCTGGTCGATGATCTTCTGGTGCCAGTCGGCGACCGCGCCGAGGTCGCTGTCGCCGTCGGCGTTGCCGAAGCAGTCGATCACCCGCTTGCCGCCGTCGGCGGGCAGGTTCAGCGGCAGGCATTCGGGGCCGAAGGTCTCGCGGATGTCGTCGAGCACGCGCGCGACGTGGGCGCCGTCGTGATCGATCTTGTTGACCACGATGGCGCGGCACAGGCCGCGCGCGCGGGCGTGGTCCATCATCCGGCGGGTGCCGTACTGCACGCCGCTGTCGGCGTCGACGATCACCGCCAGGGTCTCCACCGCCGCCAGCGCCGAGAGCGTGGGGCCGCGGAAATCCGGATAGCCGGGGGTGTCGATCAGGTTGAGGTGGACGAGCTGATTGGGAGCCGCGGCGTGATCGATGCTGGCGATCGCGCAATCCAGCGAATGCCCGCGCTGTTTTTCGATCGGATCGAAGTCGGACACGGTGTTGCCGCGTTCGATCGTGCCTGCCGTCTGGACTGCGCCGCCGGCGTGCAGCAGGGCTTCGAACAAGGTGGTTTTGCCGGCGCCAGGGTGGCCTGCCAAGGCCAGGTTGCGGATTTGTTCTGTGCTGTAGGACATGAGCGGACTTCTCCCTGAGGCTAGGGTGGGAAGGCCGTCATGGCTGTCCGCGCTGCGCGCCCGAGCGTGGCGCTCGGCGGGCGGTCATGGCGGGCCGGCGGACGCCGGGAGGACAGGCTCGCGCAGCGCGTGGGGTGGGTCAAGTGCGGACCGCGATTGCGTGTGCTGCGTCGCGGTTGCTGTGTTGCGCCGCGGCATGGAGCTGGGAGATAGCGAATAGGAGATAGGAGGTAGGAGATAGGAGATAGGAGATAGCAAAAGCGGTGGACCGCCTTCCGCTATCTCCTACCTCCTATTCGCTATCTCCTCTTTTTTAACTCGCCACCGGCTACGCTACCCGCCCCCACCAACCGGAGCCGCACACCATGGGTATTTCCCGCCACGCCACTGCGCATTGGGAAGGCGATCTCAAGAACGGGCAGGGCCGCCTCAGCACGCCGCAGAGCGGATTGCTCGACAACACCCGCTATGGTTTCAACAGCCGCTTCGGCGAAGAGAAGGGCACCAACCCGGAAGAGCTCATCGCCGCCGCGCATGCGGGCTGCTTCACCATGGCGCTGTCGGCCAAGCTCACCGAGGCCGGGCATCCGCCGGCCAGCCTGGACACCCGCGCCGAGGTCGATCTGTCGATGGAAGGCGGGCCGGCGCTGTCGCAGATCCGGCTCAAGGTGAAGGCGCAGGTGCCGGGCATCGACGCGGCCAAGTTCCAGGCCATCGCCGAGGACGCCAAGGCCAACTGCCCGGTGTCCAAGGCGCTCAGCGCGGTGCCGGTGAGCCTGGAAGCCACGCTGCTGTGACCACGTGGCCGTGATCCGGCCGTAGCCCCTGTAGGAGCGGCGCGAGCCGCGACCATCGAAGCGGTGCACGCAAGCGTTGTCCCCGAAGCCGAAACGCCCCGAGCGCTGATGATGCTCGGCGTCAGTGACTTCCATCGCCGGACGCCGCCCCCGTTCGTCGCGGCTTGCGCAACTCCTGCCGTCGCTGCATTCAACCTGCCTGCCGACATGCCCGAGCCATTCCCCATCCGCCACGCCTTGCTGATCCACGGCGCCGGCGCCGGCGGCTGGGAATGGAACCTCTGGCGCGAGGTCTTCGCCGCGCGCGGCATCCACGGCCGCGCGCCCGATCTGCAGCCGTCGCCGGCCGGCCTGGAGGCGACCACGCTGGACGACTACCGTGGGCAGATGCGCGCCGCGCTGGCGGCGCTGCCGCGCCCGCGCGCCGCGGTCGGCGCCAGCCTCGGCGGCCTGCTGGCCTGGCTGTGCGGCGATCTCGCCGACGCGCTGGTGCTGGTCAACCCGCTGCCGCCGGCGCCATGGGCGGGCGAGCTCGCGCCACGGCCCTGGCCGGCGCGGGTGCCGTGGCGGCGCGACGCACGCCTGGCCTCGACCCGCCAGGCCCTGCC
>NZ_LXSD01000262.1:0-4785 GCF_017168095.1 Lysobacter enzymogenes
CCAGCGCCGCGCAGTTGCGCGCGCTCGCGGCGCGGCGCCCGATCGCCGCGGACTGGCGCGGCCGCGCCGCCTTGCGCGAGGTGCTGGCCGGACGCCGGCCGAGCAAGGTGCTGTGGTTCGCGCCGGTTACCGCCGAATCCGCCTCCGCGCGCTCCGGCGTCGACCCGATCGCGCCCGATTTCGAATCGCTGTTGCGCGCGCCCGCCGCGGCGGTCGAGCAATGCGCGGCGCTGCTGCAGGTGCTGCACGAATCCGCCGCCGCGGTCGAACTGGTGGCGGTGACCCGCCACGGCCAGCCGCTCGACGCCGCGCAGGCGCTCGATCCGGCCCAGGCCGCGGTCGCGGGTTTCCTGCGCTCGGCGGCGAAAGACTACCGGCACAGCGCATTCGCGCTCGCCGATCTCGATGCCGGCGCCGAGCCCGGCCTGGAAGCGCTGGCCGCGCTGCGCGCGGTCGCCGGCCGCGCCACGGTCTACGCCCACCGCGACGGCCGCTGGCTGCGCAGCGGTCTGACCGAAGTCGACGTCGCCCGGCTCGCGCCCGGTGGTTTCCGCCAAGGCGGCGTCTACGTGCTGATCGGCGGCGCCGGCCATGTCGGCCGCCAGGTCAGCGACTACCTGCTGCGCGAATACGCTGCGACCGTGATCTGGGTCGGGCGCCGTTGCGCCGCCGAGGTCGAAGCATCGCTGTCGGCGTTCGCGCCGCAGCGACGGCCGTTCTATCACCAGGCCGACGCGGCCGACGCCGAAGCCTTGCGGCAGGTGCGCGATGCGGTGCTGGCGCGGCACGGCCGCATCGACGCGGTGCTGGCGGCGACCACGTATTTCTCGCTGGCCCCGGCGGCGTCGTTGTCGCCGGCCGAACTGCGCGCGGCGTTCGACGCCAAGACCGCGCCGGCCGTGCGCATCGCCCGGACCTTCGCCGGCGACGCCCGCGACGGCATCGTGTTCTTCTCCTCGCTGGTCGCGTTCATCGGCAACCGCGAGCAAAGCCACTACGCCGCCGCCTGCGCCTGGCAGGACGCGTTCGCGCGCCTGCTCGAACGGCGCTGCGGCGCGCCGGTCAGGGTGGCGAACTGGGGCTACTGGACCATCGACGACCCGCGCCGCAGCCAGGAACTGAGCGAGATCGGCATCGAGTTCATCGACGCCGATTGCGGCGGCGCCGCCTTGCAGGCCTTGCTGTGCGGTCCGTACCGGCAACTCGGCCTGATCCGCACGCAGCGGCCGCTGGCGGTGGAAGGCCTGCATCCGCAGCAGCGCCTGCGCATCGACGGCGCGCGCGTGGAGCGGATCGCCGCGGCGGCGCCGGACGCGGGCAGGGCGGGCGCGCCGGCCGTCGGCGGACCCGCTCCGGCCGCGGCCGCCGAAGATCCGTTCGCCCTCGGCGAATTCGTGCAGGCGGCGCTGGCGCGCGAGTTGTGCGCCGCGCTGCGCATGGATCCCGCCCTGCTCGACGCGCAGGCGATGTTCGCCGACTACGGCGTGGACTCGATCGTCGGCCTCAGGCTGGTGCGCGCGGTCAATCAAGCGCTGGGCCTGAGCTTGCCGGCGACCTGCCTGTTCGATCATCCCAGCCTGGAACGGCTCGCCGCGCACGTGGCGCAGGCGCATCGCGCCGACGCGCAACGGGCGCAGTCCGCGCAGGTCGCGCAGGTCGCGCAGGTCGCGGCGGCGGCGGTGTCCGCAACGGCGCCGGCGGCGGTCGGAGCCGCGGGCGCGTTGCGCCGCGAACCGATCGCGGTGATCGGCATGAGCGGGCGTTTCCCGCAATCCGACGACAGCGCCGAATTGTGGCGCCACCTCGCCGCCGGCCGCGACCTGATCGAGCCGGCCTCGCGCTGGCCCGAGGCGGCCCTGCGCGGCGCCGACGGCGAGCCGCTGTGCCGCCACGCCGGCTACATCCGCGACGTCGACCGCTTCGACCCGCTGTTCTTCCGCATCTCGCGCGCCGACGCCGCCTACATGGATCCGCAACAGCGGCTGTGCCTGGAGGAATCGTGGAAGGCGCTGGAGGCGGCCGGGCTGGCCGGCCGCGCGGTCGCCGGGCGCAAGTGCGGCGTCTACGTCGGCTGCAGCGGCGAGGATTACACCCAGTTGCTCGCCGGCCAGCTCGCCGGCGGCGAACTGCCGGCGGCGGCGATGCACGGCAGTTCGACCGCGCTGCTGTCCTCGCGCATCGCCTATCACCTGGATCTGCGCGGCCCGGCGATGACCGTGGACACCGCCTGTTCCAGCGGCCTGGTCGCCGTGCACCTGGCCTGTCAGGCGCTGTGGACGGACGAGATCGAACTGGCCATCGCCGGCGGCGTGCATGTGCAGTGCACGCACTGGTTCCATCTGATCGGCAGCCGCGCCGGCATGCTCTCGGCGCACGGCCGCTGCTTCACCTTCGATGCGCGCGCCGACGGTTTCGTTCCCGCCGACGGCGTGGGCATGGTGGTGCTGAAGAAGCTGTCCGCGGCGCTGGCCGACGGCGACCCCATCGTCGGCGTGATCGCCGCCAGCGCGATCAACCAGGACGGCACCAGCAACGGCCTGACCGCGCCGAGCGCGTTGGCGCAGGAACAGCTCGAGCGGGAGGTCTACGACCGCTTCGGCATCGACGTGGACCAGATCCAGATGGCCGAGGCCCACGGCACCGGCACCGCGCTCGGCGATCCGATCGAGTTCCAGGCGCTGACCCGCGCGTTCCGCCAGCGCACCCAGCGCTCGCATTACTGCGCGATCGGCTCGGTCAAGAGCAATCTCGGCCACGCCGCCGAGGCCGCCGGCATGGCCGGGCTGTTCAAGGTGCTGCTGGCGCTGCAGCACCGGCAGATCCCGCCGAGCCTGCATTTCCGCGACGGCAATCCGCACATCGATTTCGCCGACAGCCCGTTCTACGTCAACACCGCGCTGCGCGACTGGCCGGCGCCGGAACGCGGCCCGCGCCGCGCCACCCTGAGCGCCTTCGGGCTCAGCGGCACCAATGCGCACCTGGTGATCGAGCAAGCGCCGGCGCCGGCGGCGGCCACGGCCGCAACGCTGCCGCAGCTGATCGCGCTTTCCGCGCGCACGCCCGAGCAGTTGCGCCTCAGCCAGCGGCGCCTGCTCGACGCGCTGCGCGAACGCGAGGACCTGGACTGCGCGCAGGTCAGCTGCACCTTGCTGCAGGGCCGCCAGCATTTCGAGCACCGCTGGACCTGCGTCGCCGCCAGCATCGCCGAAGCGGTCGCGGCGCTGGATGCCGCGCTCGCCGCCGAAGCGGCCGCCGCGCCGGCGCGGCCGAGCGCGCGCGAACTCGACGCGCTCGGCCGGGATGCGGCGCAGTGCATCCAGGCCGCGGCGCAGGCGTCGCAGCGCCGCGGCGCCTTGCACCGTCTCGGCGAACTGTTCGTGCGCGGCGGTACCCCTGACTTCGCCGGGCTGTTCGAGCGCGCGACCCGGCGGATCGCGCTGCCGACCTATCCGTTCGCGCGCGAACGCTATTGGATCGACCCGCCGCCCGGCGCCGTCGCGACCGCCGCATCTGCCGTCGAATCTGGCGCCGACGCTGGCGCCGATTCTGGCGCGAGCCCAGCCGCGCCGGCGCCGACATCCGCCAACGACAGCGACGCCGGACGCGCAGCCGAAGACCTGCACGACTTCATCGCCGACTTCCTGCAGTCCGCGTTGGTGCTCGCACCGGGCGAACTGGCGGCGGACACCGACCTGCACGACCTCGGCGCGGATTCGCTGGTGAGCATGCGGCTGATGCGCGCGGTCGGCCAGCGTTACGGCCTGGACGTGTCGGGGCGCGAGTTGTTCGAACATCCCTCGGTCGCTGCGCTGTGCGCGCACATCGGCGCCCGGCTCGCCGCCCGTACGGCCTCGGCGCCCGCGCCGGCTGCGGCTGCCGAACCCTCGGACCCGCTGGACGCGCTGCTGGACCGGTTCGAGTCCGGACGCCTGGACCTGGACGCCATGCAAGCACTGATCGAAACCCGGCTCGCGCAGATGCCGGCCGACGCTGCGGAGGACGCACGATGAGCCTGCGCGAATGGCTGAGCGCGTTCCAGCGCGGCGACTTGTCGCGGGCCGAGTTGCGCCAGCGCCTGCAGTCGCTGGGCGAGGGCGGCGGCGCGGCCGACACGTCGCTGTCGGAAGGCCAGCAGGGCCTGTGGATGCTGCAGTCCGCGCAGCCGCGCAGCTACGCCTACAACATCCCGATCTGCCTCGGGCTCAGCGGCCCGCTCGACCCGCAGGCGTTGCAGGCGGCCTGCATCGAAACCCTGCGCGCGCACCCGGCGCTGGCCGCGGCGGTGGTCGAGCGCGACGGCCGCCCGCAGCGCCGCGGCGTCGCCGCCGAAACGCTGCCGTTCGCGCTCCACGACGCGCGGACGCTGAGCGAGGCGGACCTGCACGAGACGATGTCGGCGCGCCTGCGCGAGCCCTTCGCCCTCGACCGCGGCCCGTTCATGCGCGCCGACCTGTACGCGCGCGGCCAGGATTCCTGGACGCTGCTGATCGTCGTCCACCACATCGCCTTCGACGGCGGCTCGGTGGACGCGTTCATGCACACCCTGTGCGCGGCCTACGAACGCGCGGCCGGCGGCGCGGCGCAAGCCGACCTGGCGACGACGGCGACGACGGCGACGACGGCCGCCGGCTTCGCCGACTTCGTGCGCTGGGAACGCGATTACGTCGCCAGCGCCGCCGGCGAGGCGGCGCTGGACTACTGGCTGCGCACGCTCGACGGCGCGCAGCCGGCGCTGGGCGACGGCGATCGCGCACCGCGCCGCCCGCGCACCGTGCGCCACGCGCT
>NZ_LXSD01000263.1:0-12728 GCF_017168095.1 Lysobacter enzymogenes
CCGGCAGTCCCGCCGCGGTCCGCGCCGCGCTCGCGGCGGTGGACGCCGCGCTGGCCGAGCGCTTCGACAACGGCGGCGACGCCGACATCGACAAGCTGCTGCGTGCGCGCGCCGACGCGGTCGACGCGCAGGTGCGCGCGGCCTGGCGCGCCTGCATCGCCGGCGACGCGCCGCTGGCGCTGTTCGCGGTCGGCGGCTACGGCCGCGGCGAGCTGTTCCCGCAATCGGACATCGACCTGCTGGTGCTGGCCGAACCCGACGCGCAGGCCGCGCAGGCCGAGCAATTGGGCTGCTTCTTCGCCAGCCTGTGGGACGCCGGCCTGCCGGTCGGCCACGCGGTGCGTTCGGCCGCGCAGTGCACCGAGGCCGGCAGCGACCTGACCGTGCTCACCGCGATGCTGGAGGCGCGCCCGATCGCCGCCGACGCGGTCGCGCGCATGGCCTTGCAGGCGGCGATCGCGCCCTCGCAGGTGTGGCCGGCGCGCGAGTTCTTCGCCGCCAAGCGCGACGAGCTGCGCCAGCGCCACGCGCGCTACGGCGACACCGCCGACAACCTCGAGCCCAACCTCAAGGAAGGCCCGGGCGGCATGCGCGACGTGCAGACCCTGCATTGGATGGCGCTGCGCATCATCGGCACCGCCGACCTGGAATCGCTGGTCTCCATCGGCCAGCTCGGCGCCGACGAATGGGCCACGCTGGAACGCGAGCGCCGCGCGCTGTCGCGGCTGCGCTTCGGCCTGCATCTGGTCGCGCGCAAGCGCGAGGAGCGGCTGCGCTTCGATTATCAAAAATTGCTGGCCGAACGACTGGGCCATGTCGACAGCGCCGACAACCTCGCCGTCGAGCAGATGATGCAGGGCTTCTACCGCAGCGCCGCGCTGGTCCAGCGCGTCGGCGAGCGCCTGCTGCAGCGGTTCGAGGAACAGATCGAAGGCGAGGCCGCGCCGGTGGCGCTGGGCGCGCCGTACGAGGCCTTCGAGCTGCGCCGCGACTACATCGCCGCGTGCGACCCGCTGTGGCCGGGCGACGCTTACGACGTGTTCGGCCTGTTCGCCGCCTGGGCCGCGCACGACGAGATCCGCGGCCTGCACTCGCGCACCGCGCGCGCGCTGGCCGAAGCGCTGACCAAGGTGCCGAGCTTCGATGCGGCCGAGCCGGCGCTGCGCGAGCGTTTCCTGAAGATCCTGCGCGGCCCGCATCCGGTGCATGCGCTGGAACGCATGGCGCGCCTGGGCGTGCTCGGGCGCTGGATCCCGGCGTTCTCGAAAGTCTCCGGGCGCATGCAGTTCGACCTGTTCCACGTCTACACCGTCGACCAGCACACCCTGGCGGTGCTGCGCAATCTGGCGCGTTTCGCCTCCGGCGTGGCCGACGAGCGCTTCAGCATCGCCCACGAAGTGTGGCCGCGCCTGCGCAAGCCGGAACTGCTGCTGCTGGCCGGGCTGTTCCACGACATCGCCAAGGGCCGCGGCGGCGACCATTCCGAACTCGGCGGCGACGATGCGCGCGCGTTCGGCACGACCATGGGCCTGAGCGAATCCGACACTGCGCTGGTGGAGTGGCTGGTGCGCCAGCATCTGCTGATGTCGGTGACCGCGCAGAAGCAGGACATCGCCGATCCGGAGGTGATCCATCGCTTCGCCAGCAAGGTCGCCGACCGCGAGCATCTGGATCATCTGTATCTGCTGACCTGCGCCGACATCGCCGGCACCTCGCCGAAGCTGTGGAACGCGTGGAAAGACCGGCTGCTGGCCGATCTGTACACCGCCACCCGGCTGGCCCTGCGCCGCGGCCTGGAACATCCGGTCGCGGGCGCCGAGCGCGCGGCCGAGACGCGCGAGGCCGCGCACGCGATGCTGGCCGCGTTCGGCGCGCGCGACGAGGACATCGCCGCGCTGTTCGCGCGCATGCCGCAGATCGCGTTCCAGCGCGGCCGCCCCGATCAGATCGCGTGGCAGGCGGCGTCGTTGCGCGGCGTCGCGCTCGGCGACACCCGGGTGCGCGCGCGGCCGGTCAGCGCGCACGGCGGCGCGCATGCCGGCGCGCTGGAAGTGTTCGTGCATTCGCCCGACCGCGACGGCTTGTTCGCGGCGATCGTCGCCACCCTCGACCGGCTCGGCCTGGCGATCCAGCAGGCGCGCGTGCTCGACGGCCCGCACAACGCGATCTTCGACACCTTCGAAGTGGTGCCGACCGATCCGCGCCAGCCGCCCAGCGCCGAGGACGTCGAGCGCCGGCTGGCCGCGGCGCTGGCCGGGCCGCTGGAGAAGATCCGTCCGGCGCGGCGCGCGCAGCCGCGCCATCTGCGCCATTTCCGCATCGCCCCGCAGATCGAGTTTTCCGCTTATTACAAGGACGGCCAGGCGCGGCCGCGGACCATGCTGAGCCTGGTTTGCACCGACCGCCCGGGGCTGCTGGCCGATGTCGCCCAGACCCTGCGCCGGCAGAACCTGCGCGTCTACGATGCGCGCATCGCCACCTTCGGCGAGCGCGCCGAGGACGTGTTCCAGATCACCGACGAGCGCGACCTGGCGCTCGACGAAACGCAACAGCAGGCCCTGCGCGATGCGCTGCTGGCCTGCCTCGAAGGAGAAAGCCGATGAGTCCCGCCCCCAAGAAGACGACCAAGAAGGCCGCCAAGTCGGTCAAGAAGAAGCCCGAGGCGCCGGGCGCCGACGAACTCAAGTTCATGATCGACAGCGCCTTCGAGCGCCGCACCATGCTGACCCCGGACGAGGTCGAAGGCTCGACCCGGCCGACCGTGGAGCGGGTGATCTCGGGCCTGGAGCAAGGCGAGTTCCGCGTCGCCGAGCCGGACGGCAAGGGCGGCTGGAAGGTCAACGAGTGGCTGAAGAAGGCGGTGCTGCTGTACTTCCGGGTCAACGACATGCAGGTGGTCGAGGCCGATCCGGCGCCGTTCTGGGACAAGGTGCCGGCGCGCTTCGAAGGCTATGGCGAGGCCGATTTCCGCAAGCTCGGCGCGCGCGTGGTGCCCGGCGCGATCGCCCGCCGCGGCGCCTACATCGGCAAGGACGTGGTGCTGATGCCGAGCTTCGTCAACATCGGCGCGCACGTCGGCGACGGCACCATGGTCGACACCTGGGCCACGGTCGGCTCGTGCGCGCAGATCGGCAAGCACTGCCACCTGTCCGGCGGCGCCGGCATCGGCGGCGTGCTGGAACCGCTGCAGGCCTCGCCGACCATCATCGAAGACCACTGCTTCATCGGCGCGCGCTCGGAAGTGGTCGAGGGTTTCGTCGTCGGCCACCACAGCGTGATCGGCATGGGCGTGTTCCTGGGCCAGAGCACCCGCGTCTACAACCGCGCCACCGGCGAGATCAGCTACGGCTACGTGCCGCCGTACAGCGTGGTGGTGTCCGGGCAGTTGCCGGCCAAGGACGGGTCGCATTCGCTTTACTGCGCGGTGATCGTCAAGCAGGTGGATGCGAAGACGATGGCCAAGACCAGCATCAACGAACTGCTGCGCGGCCTGGCGGACTGAGCATGGGCGCGCCCGCGGCGTCGAGCCTGTCGAATGCGTTCATGACCCGGCTGGTGAAAAAGCCGTTCCCGGGCATGGCCCTGGCCGTGCTCGGGGTGATGCTGGTGGGCGGCGTTTTCAGCCGTCCCCTGCAGCCGGCGAGCGTGATCGTCGCCTTGGGCCTGGTCGCATTGACGGTGCTGATCCAAAGGGCGATGGCGCGGCATCTGGCCGACGAGGTCGTCGACGGTGGCGACCATCTGCTGGTGCGCTCGGACGGGATCGAAGAAAAGGTCATGCTGCGCGACGTGGCGGCGGTGCGCCGCGGCTTCGGCAACAATCCCGAGCGCCTGATCCTGACGCTGCGCCGGCCGGGACGGCTGGGCGATACGATCGCATTCATTCCCAAGGGGATTCGATGGTTTCCTTACGTCGAGCATCCGCTGGCGTATGAGCTCAGGACACGCGCGCAGCTATTGCGTCTGCATACGTGAGCCGGCGCGCGTCCGTCGGCCATCGCGATCGCGCGCGTTGCGCGCAGACTTTTACCGATCCAAAGGTTGATCTGTCATGACCACCCTGTACGGCCTCAACAACTGCGACACCTGCAAGAAAGCCCGCAAGTGGCTAGACCGCTTCGGCGTCGCCCACACCTTCGTGGATTACCGCGACAACCGCCAGACGCCGGAAACGCTGATCGAGTGGAAGACCCAGCTCGGCGGTTGGGAGGCGTTGATCAACAAGTCCTCGACCACCTGGCGCACGCTGCCGCCGAACCGCAAGGAGCCGGCGTCGGACGCGGAGTGGAAGCTGCTGCTCAAGGAATACCCGCAGCTGATCCGCCGGCCGGTGGTGGTCACCGACGACGGCAAGGTGACCCAGGGCTTCAGCGACAACGGGTTCAAGCAGCGTTTCGGGATCGGCGCGTGAGCGCGACCGGTGCGCCGAGCGAGGTGCTGGCGCTGACTTGCGAATTGATTTCGCGCGCGTCGGTGACGCCGGCGGATCTGGGCTGCCAGGAACTGATCGCCCAGCGCCTGCAGCGCGCGGGCTTCGTCTGCGAGCATTTGCGCCATGGCGAGGTCGACAACCTGTGGGCCACGCACGGCGACGGCGACGGGCCGACCTTGGTGTTGCTCGGCCACACCGACGTGGTGCCGTCCGGGCCGGCGGAAAGCTGGGCCAGCGATCCGTTCGCGCCGCAGATCCGCGACGGCGTGCTGTACGGCCGCGGCGCGGCCGACATGAAGGGCAGCGTGGCCGCGTTCGTGGTCGCGCTGGAACGCTACGCCGCGGCGCATCCGCATCATCCCGGGCGGGTCGCGCTGTTGCTGACCTCGGACGAGGAAGGCGACGCCATCGACGGCGTGCGCCGCGTCGCCGAGACCTTCCGCGCGCGCGGCGAGCGCATCGACTGGTGCGTGACCGGCGAGCCTTCGTCCACGCGCAAGCTCGGCGATCTGCTTCGCGTGGGACGTCGCGGCACCTTGTCGGCGACGCTCAAGGTGATCGGCGTGCAGGGCCACGTCGCGTATCCGGACAAGGCGCGCAATCCGATCCACCAGGCGATGCCGGCGCTGTCGGAACTGGCGGCGCGGCGCTGGGACGAGGGCTACGAGACGTTTCCGCCGACCTCGCTGCAGATCAGCAACCTCCACGCCGGCACCGGCGCCAACAACGTGATCCCGGGCGAGCTGCAGGTCTTGTTCAACCTGCGCTACAACCCGAGCTGGAACGCCGAGCGGCTGGAGCGCGAATGCGAGGCGATCCTGCGCGCGCACGGGCTGGAGTACGACATCGCCTGGTTCCGCGGCGGCGAACCGTTCTACACCCCCGAAGGCCCGCTGCGCGCGGCCGCGCGCGAGGTGCTGGCGCGCTTCGCCGGCGCGGCGCCGGAGGAGAGCACCGGCGGCGGCACCTCGGACGCGCGCTTCATCGCGCCGCTGGGCGCGCAGTGCATCGAGATCGGACCGGTCAACGCGAGCATCCACAAGGTCGACGAGAACGTCGCGTTGGCGGACCTGGAGGCGTTGCCGGATCTGTATCTGGCGTTGATCGAGCGCTTGATGCGCTGAGCGCGGCCGCGTTTGCCCCCTGTAGGAGCGGCGCAAGCCGCGACCGCGACATTGCAGCTACGTCGAAAGTTGCGCCGTAGTTGTGTTGTCGCGGTCGCGGCTCGCGCCGCTCCTACAGGGAGGCGCGGCGAAACCTACTTCGCCGGCTCCAGGGTCATCGTGTACTTCGCCGGGCCCGGCAGGAACGGCGTCGGCCGGCCGTGCACCCAGTCGTCGTGGCCGGCGCCCCAGAACGGCGACAGCGGGTGGCCGCTCTGGCCGCCGGGCATGTGCACGATGCCGTCGGCTTCGTGGCCGGGCGACACCACCATGCGTTCGGAGGCGCCGAAGTTCGGCCGCTGCACGCGCGGCATGGCCGCGTCGCCCGGCAACTGGTCCGGCGGCATGCACAGCGCGCGGCGGGCGAAGCCGGGCAGGGCCGAGGCCAGCGGGTGGCAGATCGAGGCGGTGTTGTGTTCGCCCCAGGTGCGCTGCGCCAGTTGCGCGGCGGCGCCGGCGCCGGGCTTCACGCCCAGGCCGTCCAGGGCGTCCTGCGCGGCGTGTTCGAGCAGGCCGTCCCACGACTGTTCGTTGCGCGGCAGCAGGTGCGCGGGGCGCTGGGTCAGCAGCGGCCAGATCACGCCTTCCATCTGCTTGAGGTCGGGCATTTCGAACTGCGCGCCCAGCGCCGATTGCGCCGGCGCGGTCAGGCCGTTGGCGATGCGGGTGAACACCGCGCGGCGCCAGTCGCGGACCAGGCGGTAGCTGACCGAACCCGGTTCGGCGCGGCCTTCCCAGCGCTGCGAGGCCTGCGCCAGCGCCGCCAGCGCGGGCCGGTCCTTGGCCTGCGCGGCCTTCGCGCCTTCGCTTTGCAGCAGCTCCCACCAATGCTTGAGGAACAGCGCGCGATCGTCGAGCTGGATCGCCAGCAGGTCGCGTTCGTCGAAGCGCTGCCTGGCGAACAGGCCGTCGCGGATCTGCCCGGCGCGCGCGCCGAGCACGTAGTCGCCCTGGCCGATGCGTTCCAGTTCCAGGCCTTCGAGCGTGCGCGTGTTCGCGGTCCACAGCCGTCCCGACGGCGGCGCCACCAGGCTCGGCGCGTCGGCGGTCTGGATCGCCCACGGCGGGCAGGTCGGCGCCGGCAGCGCGCGACCGGCGGCGTCGGCGTTTTCGACCAGGGCCGCGGTGGAGCAACTGCCTTCGCGTTCGGGAATCGGGCCGAGCAGGCGCCAGGCGATCTTGCCGTCGCGGTCGCCGACCACCAGGTTCTGCACCGGCAGGGCGACGCCGCGCGCGACTTGCAGCGCGTCGTCGACCGAGCGCGCGCGCAGCAGGCCAGTCAGGCCCAGGTTGAGCGCGCCGGGCAGGTGCGCGCTCCAGCGCAGCGCCAGCGCGCTGCCGTCGGGGTTGTCGTGCAGCAGCGGGCCCCAGGCGGTTTCGCGCACCAGCAGTTTCTCCGGCGCGCGGCCGGCGACGGCGATGGATTCCTCGAAGGTCTTCAGGCCCGCGCAGGCGCCGGGCTTGGCGTCGCTCGCGCAGCCCGGCTGCAGCGACCAGTCGGCCCAGTCGCCGTAGCTGTTGGTGAAGGCCCAGGCGACGTGGCCGTTGCTGCCGACCACCACCGCCGGCAGGCCGGGCAGGGTGAAGCCGGCGGCGTCGGTCTTGCCGCCGGGCGCCTGCGGGTCGGGATAGCGCAGGCGCGCGCGGAACCAGATGTTGGGCGCGCGCAGGCCCAGGTGCATGTCGTCGGCGACGATGGCGCGGCGGTCCTTGGTCAGGCTGCCGGCGACGGCGAAGTTGTTGCTGCCGATTTCGTCGAGGAACGGCAGCGGCACCAGGGTGCCCGGCGGCTGCGAGGGCAGCGTGCGCAGGTCGAGCTGGTCGGGGCCCGGCAGCGCGGCGTCGCCGAACGGCGCGCCGTACAGCGGCGCGTCCCAGGTGCTGCCGGGATTGGTCAGCAGCGCGAACAGCGCCGGCGGCACGTGCGGCTGGATCCGCCACAGCGCCAGCTCGCGCGCGTTGTCGCCGCCTTGCAGGTCGAAATACATGGCGTAGCCGACCAGGGCCGAGTCCGCGCTCGTCCACGGTTGCGGGTCGGCGCGCAGCAGCAGATACGGCCAGGGCTTGCGCGACAGCCCGTTCAACCCGGCGTTGACGCCGTCGGCGTAGGCCTGCAGCAACGCGGCCTGGTCGCCTTCGAACGCAGCCAGTTCGGCCTGCACCCGCGCGCGCAGGCGGTGCACGCGATGGCGGCGGTCGTAATCGAGCGCGCGTTCGCCGAACAGCGCCGACAGCTCGCCGGCGGCGGTGCGGCGCAGCAGGTCCATCTCGAAATAGCGCTCCTGGCCGTGGACGTAGCCGAGCGCGCGCATCGCATCGATCTGGCTGGCCGCGTCGATGGTGACCACGCCGATCGCATCGCGCTGGACCTGGGCCGGCGTCGACAGTCCGCTCAGCGCGGGCGTGCCTTGCAGTTGCGGGAGACTGCCGCGCAGCAACCACCAGGCGCCGCCGGCAACGAGCAGGAACAGGCAAAACAGCGCGAGCACGGCGCGCTTGATCCATTTGGCCATGAAGGTCCTCCGTTGCCCGCGAGCTTAGCCGATGCGGGTGCGTATGCGCTGCCGCGGCGTAGCGGCAGCGCCGTCTCATGAAACCAGCTCGATGGGGGCTGCAGCTGTTTTGTGGGAGGGCCTTCAGGCCCGATGCCCTTCTTTCGGATCGCAGCGATCTGAGACAAAGGCATCGGGCCTGAAGGCCCTCCCACAACAGCGGCCAACCTCCCACAACAGCGGACAAACCGAGGCGGCCGCCGCCGATTCGACCGGCGGCGCTTGCATCCGGTCCGGTCCTCAAGCAGGATCGGCCCATGACCTCGCGCTTCGCCACCGCCGAATTCCGCCGCGCCGCCGCCGCCGGCCGCGCGCGCCAGGCCGTGTCGAACCTGCGCGCCAACAACAATAACCGCAATAACGCCAGCCTCCCGCGGGCCGGCGATTAGCGCGCGCAACACACGCTAACTCGCTCACGAAGCCCGCGCCGACCAGCGCGGGCTTCGTCGTTTCAGGCCTTCGAACTCCCATCCCACCGCTGCAACCTTCCTGGAGATTCCCCGATGTGCTCGATCCTCGGACTGTTCGACCTGCGCGCCGGCGCCGACCTGCGTCCGCTCAGACCCCTGGCGCTGTCGCTGTCGGCGCGGCAACGCCACCGCGGCCCCGACTGGTCCGGCGTGCACGCCGAACCGCGCGCGATCCTGGTGCACGAGCGCCTGGCCATCGTCGATCCCAGCGGCGGCTCGCAGCCGCTGCGCTCGGCCGACGGCGAGCTGGCGCTGGCGGTCAACGGCGAGATCTACAACCACCGCGAGCTCGAGCAACAGCTCGCCCGGCCGTATGCGTTCCAGACCAAGTCCGACTGCGAAGTGGTCAACGCGCTCTATCGCGAAGGCCTGGCGCCGGCCGAGCTGCTGAACCGGCTCAACGGCATCTTCGCCTTCGCCTTGTGGGACGGCGCGCGCGGGCGTTACCTGATCGCGCGCGATCCGATCGGCGTGTGCCCGCTGTACTGGGGCCACGACGCCGACGGCCGCCTGTGGGTGGCGTCGGAAATGAAGGCGCTGGCGCGGCTGTGCGACGACGTCGCGCCGTTCCCGCCCGGGCATTACTACGACAGCGACGTCGGCGCGCCGGTGAAGTATTACCAGCGCCCGTGGCGCGACTACGCCGCGGTGCAGGGCGTGGAAGCGGACAAGCGCGAACTGCGCGAAGCCTTCGAGCGCGCCGTGCACCGGCAGATGATGAGCGACGTGCCCTATGGCGTGCTGCTGTCCGGCGGCCTGGATTCCTCGCTGGTCGCCGCCTGCGCCGCGCGCTTCGCCCGCCGCCGGATCGAGGAGGACGACCAGTCCGAAGCCTGGTGGCCGCGCCTGCATTCCTTCGCCATCGGCCTGGACGGCTCGCCCGACCTGGCCGCGGCCGAAGTCGCCGCGCAGGCGCTGGGCACCGTGCACCACGGCTTCACCTACACCTTCGAGGAAGGCCTGGACGCGTTGCCGGACGTGATCGCCCACATCGAGACCTACGACGTCACCACCATCCGCGCGTCCACGCCGATGTTCCTGCTGGCGCGGCGGATCAAGGCGATGGGGGTGAAGATGGTGCTGTCGGGCGAGGGCAGCGACGAAATCTTCGGCGGCTACCTGTATTTCCACAAGGCGCCCAACGCGCGCGAGTTCCACGAAGAGCTGGTGCGCAAGCTCGACGCGCTGCACAGCTTCGACTGCCTGCGCGCGAACAAGTCGATGATGGCGTGGGGCGTGGAGCCGCGGGTGCCGTTCCTGGATGTGGAGTTCCTCGACGCGGCGATGCGCATCGACGCGCGCGCCAAGATGGTCGACAAGGCCGCCGGCAAGATCGAGAAGTCGATCCTGCGCGAAGCGTTCGAAGGCTATCTGCCCGATTCGATCCTGTGGCGGCAGAAGGAGCAGTTCAGCGACGGCGTGGGCTACGGCTGGATCGACGGGCTCAAGGCCCACGCCGAGGCCCAGGTCAGCGACCGCGACCTCGCCGCGGCGGCGGTGCGCTTTCCGATCAACACCCCGCAGACCAAGGAAGCGTATTACTACCGCAGCATCTTCGAGCGCCACTTCCCGGGCGACGCTTGCGCCAACACGGTGCCGGGCGGCAAGTCGATCGCGTGCTCGTCGCCGGCGGCGATCGCCTGGGACGCGGCCTTCGCCAACGCGGCCGATCCGTCGGGGCGCGCGGTGGCGGGGGTGCATCAGGCGGCCCTGGCCTGAGGCCGCCGCGGGCGCCGCTTCGCCGTCGCGGCGAAGGCGGCGCCCGTGCGAGCGCGCTTACTGGCCGCAACCGTCCCAGCTGCGGGTGAAGGTCTTGTGTTCCATCTCCGTGCTGTCCGGGCATTTGACGCTGACCTGGGCGCTGGCCATCAACTTGCAGCCGGGGCTCTTGAACACGACCGTGCCGAGCTGCATCGGTTCGCCGGAGTAGCTGTCGAAGCCGTCGCGCTCGCGGCTGTCGAGTGTCCATTTCGGATTCGCATCGTTGCGGCTGGAGATTTCGGCCTTGATCAGGTAATAGCTCGGGTTCGCGACCGTGCCCTGCGCGAAGGGATGGCGGACGACGCCGACCTCGGTGCGCACGCCGGCGGTGGTCGCGGTCTGGTAGAAGGTGTGCTTCATTTGCGCGCTGTACTTGCCGTTGCACACGGGGGCGTTCTGCCAGTCGCTCGGCGGCGGCGATGCGAGCGCGGCCAGCGGCACGGCGGTCAGGACTGCGGCGAGCAGGGGAAGGCTACGGATAAGGCGCATGGGATGTCCCTGAGAGTGATGATCGGGTCCGCGCCCGGCCGGCGGCTGCGCCGTGGCCGAACGCGCGACCGGCGGCGCATGCGTTGCGCCGCCGCTACTTCACTCGCAAATTGACCGGAAACCGGCTCATTGCCCTGAGCGGCCCGCTGCGTACGGCTTACTCCGGCAACGGATAACGCCGGCAGTCGAGCCACTGCACGCCCGCGCCGCGGGTCTGGCGCAGCACCCACGGCAGCGCGGTGCGCGCCTTGTCGTGGATGTCGTGGAACAGGACCGTGCCGTGCCGCCACAGCAGCATCAGGCTCAGCAGCCGGCCCTGGACCTGGCCGGCGTCGACCTTGGCGTTCCAGTCCTGCGAGTCGATCGTCCACAACGCCACGCGCAGGCCCTGCTCGCGGAAGAATTCGCCGCTGTCGGCGCGGCGCTGGCCGTAGGGCGGGCGGAACAGCGGGCGGTACAGGGCGCTGGCCTCGCGCCGCACCAGCGCGTCGCTGCGGATCACCGAGTCCTGCCACTGCGGCCAGCGCGAATGCGATTGATGCTGCCAGCCGTGCGAGGCCACGCACATGCCGGCGTAGGTCTTGGCCGGCGCTTCGGCGGCCAGTCGCGGTTGCAGGCGTTCGCCGAGCACGAAGAAAGTCGCGTTGAGCTTGTGCTCGCGCAGGGTGCGCAGCAGCGCGTCGGTGCTGCCGCCGGGCGCGGTCGGGCCGTCGTCGAAGGTCAGCAGGAACTGGCGGTCGGGCAGTTCGCTGCCGTCGATTTCCTGCGCCGAGTAGGTGTCGATCTCGCTGCTGGTGCGCGGGAACAGCGCGGCCAGGCGCAGTTGTTCGTCGAGATAGATGCGGTGGAAGCGCGCGGCATCGCTGCGCCACGCCGCGAACGCGGGCGTCGGTGCGGCATCGACGCCGGCGGCCAGCGTGCGCAGCGCGGCGGCGTCGGCGGCCGGCGCGCAGAACGGCTCGCGCGGCGCGCAGGCGCGCGCGGCCAGACGGTAGTTGTCGGCGAGTCGTCGCCACCAGCGCGCGCGGATCTTGTCGAGGCTGGCGCGGTCGATCTGTTTGAGGCGCAGGCGCTGCGCCAGCGCGGCGTCGTCGAGCGGTTCGGACAACGCCAGTTCGTGGGCGAAGGCGAGGATCTCCGCGCGCGAGGCGCGGTCGAACGCGGCCGGCGAATCGATCGGCTGCGGCCACAGGGCGCGGTCGGCGCTGGCGATCTCGGTCGGGCCGGCGGCGTACAGCGGCGCGGCGGCGAGCAGCGCGCACAGCGCGACGAGGCCGGCGAAGACGCGTTGGCGTCCTTGCATCGTTTCCATTGGGTTCCTCTCCATAGGGTTTCTCGGCCTGCTCGATTCGTGCGTTAGTGCGTTAACACGTTAGTGCGACAGCGCATTGATGCGTTAATGCATTGACGTATTAACGTATCAATGCGTGGAGGCATTCGCGCGCCACCGCGGCGTCGGCGGTTTCAATAGCCGCTGACCCGCTGCAAGGCTTCGTCGTAGCTCTTGTCCGGCTTCTCGCGCCGCGCCGCCAGATAGTTCGACATCGCCCGCTCGTACTGCCCGTCGAGTTCGTAGAGCTTGCCGATGTTGTAGTACGCACCGGCGCGGATGGTCGCCGCGCCCGCGCCCTTGGCCAGGGCAATGGCGCGGCGCGAGGCCCAGATCGCCTCGGCCGCGCGGCCCTTGCGCACATAGGCCAGGCCGAGGTTGCTGAAGGCCAGCGCGTAGCCGGGGTCGAGTTCGATCGCCTGCTGGTAGGCGGCGATGGCGCCGGCGAGGTCGCCGCTGCGGTAGGCGGTTTCGCCGCGCTGGTTGGCCGCGACCGCGCTCTCGCCCGCGGCCGCCGCGGCCGGCGCGTCC
>NZ_LXSD01000264.1:0-7344 GCF_017168095.1 Lysobacter enzymogenes
GCCGAAGCGGCCGTCGACGCCGAGCCCGCTGCCGGCGAGCCCGCTTCGCCCTTGCTGCCGCGCACCGCCGGCCTGTTCGACGGCCTGCCGCATCCGGTCGCGCCGGCGCCGGTCGCCGACAACGCCGAAGCGGCGGCCGACGGCGAGAGCAAGCCTGCGGAAGACGACAAGGCCGACGGCTCGCAGCCGCATCGCGCCTGATCGCGGGGCGGCTGCGACGCGGCCGCCCTGCCCTCGCTGCGAAAACGAAAAACCGGCCGCTCGCGCGGCCGGTTTTTTTATGCCCGCCGATGTAGATGGACGGCGTAGATGGGGCCGCAGCGAAAGCTGCCGCGCGCGAAAGTCCGTACTGCGGGGCTTGCATGGGTACAGGCGCAGCACAGGCGCGGGTACGAGCGCGTGCGACGGCAAAATGGATTCCGGCTTTCGCCGGAATGACGGATTGGGGAAGCGCGCGAGCGACCTTCCAGCCGTCATTAGCGACCTTCTTGCTGCCATTAACGACCTTCTTGCCGTTATTGACGACCCTCTTGCCGTCACAACGACCTTCTTGCCGCCACAACAACCTTCTTGCCGTCACAACGACCTTCTCGCCGTCATAACGACCTTCTTGCCGGCATTAACCACCTTGCAGCCGGCATTAACGACCTTCCAGCCGTCATTCCGGCGAAAGCCGGAATCCATATTGATTTACCCGCCCGACCTGCGATCGCCGCGGTCGCGCATATCCGCCTGAGCGAGCCCGCCACCCACCGCCGGCTTCGCTATCCGCCGGCTTCGCTATCCGCCGACTTCGCTACCCGCCGCCGCTGCGCACGCCCGGCGCCGGACGAACGCGCCGGATCGCCCGCCCGCGTTACAACGAATGCGCCGGATCGGCCAGGCCGTACTGCGCCGCCAACCGCGCCAGGGCGATGGTGTCGGTGATCGTCAGCTTCTCGAACAACCGGGTCTTGTGGGTGTTGACGGTCTTCGCGCTCAGGCTCAAACGCTTGGCGATCTCTTCCTGGCGGAAACCCTGCACCAGCAGCAAGGCGATCTCCAGCTCGCGCGGCGAGAGCTCGTCGAACGGCGAGGCGCCGCCGTCGAGCGTGGACAAGGCCAGGTGCTGGGCGATGTTGCTGGCCAGGTAGCGCTTGCCGCGCGCCACGTCGCGGATCGCGCGCAGCAGTTCGCTGGCGTCGCCGCCCTTGCCGACATAGCCCGAGGCGCCGGCTTCGAGCAGGCGCTTGGGCATCGGCCCGTCTTCGAGCACGGAGACGATGATCACGCGGGTGCCGTGGTCGCCCTTGACGATGCGCTCGGTGACTTCCAGCCCGCTCACGCCGGGCAGGTGCAGGTCGCACAGCACCACGTCGGGCTTGAGCTTGCGGATCTGCGGCAGCGCTTCCTCGCCGCTCTCGACGTCGCCGAGCACTTCGATATCCGTCTCCGCCGAGAGGATCATGCGCATGCCCGTACGCACCAGCGCATGGTCGTCCACGATGAATACACGGATGGTCATACCGTCCCCAGAACTGCCTTGAAGCCCACGCCAACGAGGCTACGCGGCGCCCAGGGGGCCGCGCAAGGCATTGATATTTATTGGCTCACCGCCGACGCCCTGAGCCGCACCGCGTCCGCACCGAGTCCTGCATCGGCCGCGCCGAAAAGGCGCACGCCCGATGCCACGCCGCCCGCAACCGATGAACTGGGTCACAACTTGGCAATCCCTAGGCTGCGTTGCTAGTGCGAGCGCGCGGCAATGGTATCTCAGCGCCGCGCGATTGAACGCAATCGCGCGCGCAAACCGGGAAAAAACCGCGCTGGCGCACGCGTCGGGCGCTGCGGCCCCAGGCGATCGCGGCCCCAGGGTGTCTCCGTCCGAAAGCGGCCGGTCGCGCCTGGGCGCACATGCGATGCTGGGTCTCCCCTCCCGCCGCGAGCCGCCCCATGACCGCGCAAGACCAACGCGCCGACCGATTCCGCCGCCTGCACGCCGACGGCCTGTTGCTGCTCGCCAACGCCTGGGACGCCGGCAGCGCGCGCCTGATCGAGAGCCTGGGCGCCGCCGCCGTGGCCACCACCAGCGCCGGCGTGGCCTGGGCGCACGGCTTCGCCGACGGCGACCGCCTGCCGGTGCCGCGCCTGATCGCCACCGTCGCCGACATCGCCCGCGCGGTGCGGGTGCCGCTCAGCGTGGACATGGAAGGCGGCTATTCCGACGATCCCGACACCGTCGCCGACCACGTCGCCGGAGTGATCGAGGTCGGCGCGGTCGGCATCAACCTCGAAGACGGCGGCGGCGCGCCCGACGCGCTGTGCGCCAAGATCGAGCGGATCAAGCGCGCGGCCGCGCGGCTGGGCGTTGCCGTATTCGTCAACGCGCGCACCGACGTCTATCTGCGCGGGTTGGCGCCGGACGCGCGCCGCGTCGAGGAAACCCTGGCGCGCGCCGCGCGCTACCGCGAGGCCGGCGCCGATGGTTTGTTCGTGCCGGGGCTGACCGACGAAGCCCAGGTGCGCGCGATCGCCGCCGATTGCGGCCTGCCGCTGAACCTGCTCGCCCGCGCCGCGCTGCCGCCGGCGGCGCGACTGCGCGACTGGGGCGTGCGCCGGCTCAGCGCCGGTTCCGACCTGGCCCAATCGGCGCATGCGCTGACCCGACGGCTCGCCGCCGGTTTCCTGCGCGACGGCGACAGCCAGCCGCTGGCCGCCGCGGCGATGGGCTACGGCGAACTCAACGCCTTGTTCGAACCTCGCTGATCGTTGATGCGTTGATGCGTTGATTGCTCCAGCGCCGCGCGTTGGCGCGCCGAGCCGGCGCGCCGCTCAGCCGCGTTGCAGCGCGCGCGCCAGTTCGTCCAGATCGGCGACGAACAGCAGCGTGCGGCCCTCGCCGCACTCGCGCACCCAGTCGCGCAACGGCTGGCTGCGCTGCAGGTAGGCCTGAATGTCGCCGACCACCGCCAGGCGCAAGCGATAGTTCACCGCCTTCTGCGCGATCTCGCCGGCCAGCCCGCTGGCGAGGCGGAAGAACGCCGCGTCCAGGCGCGACACCGGCAACGCCAACACCGTCGCGCCGGCGAACGAGGCTTCGCCGATCAGGTCGGTCGCCGCGCGCGCGTCGGCGATCGGCGCGCCGTATTGCGCGCACAACAGCACGCGCTCGGCGCCGAACGCGAGCACGGCGAAGTCCGGAGGGGACGCCGATGCGTCGACGGAATCGTTCATATCGATGAATCCAGGGCAGCGGCGGCACAGTCTCGCATGCGCTGCGCGCGCGAGCGCGCGCTTCGTCGCCGACGCGCGGCAAGCGCGAAGCGTATACGGCGAAACGGCAAACGCCGCGAGCGCAAACGCCGGATCGCGAACATCGCAGCGATCGGCTGCGTCATGCGACGCGCGCATCATGCGGCATGCGCGCGCGCAGCCGCCGCGAAAGCGCTTGCGCAGCAAGGTCGACGCGGCAGCGAAACGCGAAGCGTGACCGCGCGCGCAATCGCCGCGGCCGCATCCGCGTTCTCAGCCCGTGGGATGCGCCCGCGCCAAGCTGACCGGCCATGACAACCCTCACTTCGGAAGCCTCGCGTTCGTTGCCAGACTGCGCCGGCGCGGCCGCCCACAGGCACGCGATGAACGACGCCGGCGACCGCGGAAACGGAATTCGATCACGTTCATTTCAACGCGAACGGATGCCCGATGTTTCCGCGGCCGTCGCGCCGCCCCAACCCGGTCGCGAACCGATCGTCTTCGCGTCCGCCTCGATGCCCGTTCTCTACCGCCTGTTCTCGCCCCCTGTTCACGAGTCGCCCGTCGCGACGTTGCCACCGGACTGTCGCATCGCGACCCGGTCGCCGTCGGGCGGCCTCGCCTGTCGACGTCTCCGGAGCCCGCTGCGCCCATGTCCCGACTCGAATCCGCTTCCCCGTTGACCCCTGCGCCGTCGCCCGCGCCGCACCTTGGCGACGCGCGCGACGATGCCGCGAACGATTTGCAGCAGCGGTTCGAACGCCATGCGCGACAGCGGCCCGATGCGATCGCCCTGGTTCACGACGGCCGGCGCATGCGCTACGGCGAACTCAACGCGCGCGCCAACCGGCTCGCACAGACGCTGATCGAAGCCGGCGCCGGCCCCGACCGGCTGGTCGCGCTGTGCGCGCAACGCGGCTTCGCCCTTCCGCTCGCGGTGCTGGCCACGCTCAAGGCCGGCGCCGCCTACGTGCCGTTCGATCCCGACCACGCCTCGGCGCGGCTGGCCGCGATGCTGGCCGACGCCGCGCCGACGATCGCGCTGTGCGACGCCGCCGGCCGCGCCGCGCTCGGCGCGCAGGCGCTGGCGCCGCTGCGCGTGTTCGATCCGCTCGCCGACTCGGTATGCGACGACGAACGCGCCTGGTCCGCGCGCGATCCGCAGGCGAACGCCTCGCGCCCGCAGCACCTGGCCTACGTGATCTACACCTCCGGCTCCACCGGCGCGCCCAAGGGCGTGATGATCGAACGCCGCAACCTGGCGCACCTGTGCGCGACCGACCTGGCGCGGCTGGGCATCGACGCCGACAGCCGGGTCGCCCAGTTCGCATCGCCGGGCTTCGACGCCAGCGTGCTGGAACTGGTCATGGCCCTGGCCCACGGCGCGCAACTGCATCTGGCCACGCGCGCGCAGCGCGCCAGCGCCGAGGCGTTCAACCACTGGTTCGAACGCGAACGCCTCACCCACGCCTTGCTGCCGCCGGCGTTCGCGCAGGGCCGCGCGCTGCGCTTCGCCCGCCGTCCGGTGCTGATCTTCGGCGGCGAAGCGCCCAGCCCCGCGCTGGTGCGCGAACTGAGCGCGCAGGCGACCGTGGTCAACGCCTACGGTCCGACCGAAATCACCGTGTGCGCGACCCAATGGACCGCGCCGGATGGCGAAACCCAAGCCGATGCGCTCGTTGATGCGCCGGTGCCGATCGGCCGCGCGCTCGCCGGCGTGCGCGTGTACCTGCTCGACGCCGACGGCCGGCCGGTGCCGCGCGGCGAAACCGGCGAGATCCACGTCGGCGGCGCCGGCGTGGCGCGCGGTTACCTGGGCCGGCCGGACCTGAGCGCGGAACGTTTCCTTGCCGATCCGTTCGCCGGCGAGGCCGATGCGCGCATGTACCGCACCGGCGACCTGGCGCGCGAACTCGCCGACGGCTCGCTGCTGTTCCTCGGTCGCAACGACGATCAGATCAAGCTGCGCGGTTATCGCATCGAACTCGGCGAGATCCAGGCGCGCCTGAGCGAACACCCGCAACTGCGCGAATGCGCGGTGGTGGCGCGCGCGGACGCCTCGGGCGAACCGAGTCTGGTCGCCTACTACGCCGGCGCGGCCGCACCGGCGACGCTGCGCGCCTTCCTCGCGCAACGCCTGCCCGGCTACATGCTGCCGGCCGCGTTCGTGGCGGTGCCGACGCTGCCGCTGACCGGCAACGGCAAGCTCGACCGCGCCGCGCTGCCCGCGCCCGGCGACGCCGACCGCGCGCATACCGATTACCGGCCGCCGCAAGGCGAAGACGAAACCGCGCTGGCGCAGCTGTGGCGCGAACTGCTCGGCATCGAACGCATCGGCCGCGACGACGACTTCTTCGCCCTCGGCGGCCATTCGCTGACCGGCGCGCGCCTGCGCGTGCGCCTGCGCGAGCGCAGCGGCGTGGACCTGCCGATGCAGGCCTTGTTCGATCACCCCACGCTGTCCGCGCTGGCGCTGGAAATCGCGCGGCAACGCGCGCACGACGGCGGCGATGCGCAGCCGCCGCTGCCGCCGGTCGAACCGGCGCCGCGCGACGGCGCGCTCGCGGTCTCGTACGCGCAGCAGCGCCTGTGGTTCCTGCACCGGCTCGATCCGGACGCGGTGAGCTACAACATGCCGCTGCGCCTGGACCTGCACGGCGCGCTCGACCGCGCCGCATTGGGGCGCGCCCTGGACGCGGTGTTCGCACGCCACGAGGCGCTGCGCACGGTGTTCGACGCGGTCGACGGCGAGGTGCGGGCGCGGCTGTTGCCGGCCGCGGCCGGCCTGGCGCTGGCCGAGCACGACCTGCGCGGCGCCGACCATGCCGCGGCGCGCTTGCGCGAGCTGTGCGAAATCGACGCGCGCACGCCGTTCGACTTGGCCGCCGGGCCCTTGATCCGCGCGCGCCTGATCCGCACCGGCGCGCGCCGCCACGTGCTGATGCTGGTCCAGCACCACATCGTCTGCGACGGCTGGTCGCTGCATCTGCTCGGCCGCGAGCTCGGCGCGCTGTACGCCGCGCAACGCGCCGGCGCGCCCGATCCGCTGCCGCCGCTGCGCGTGCAATACCCCGATTACGCCGCCTGGGAGCGGCGCTGGCTGGATGCGCAGCGCCTGGCGCCGCAGGCCGCGTACTGGCGCGAAACGCTGGCCGGCGCGTCCGGCCTGTTGACCCTGCCGAGCGACCGCCCGCGCCCGCCGCGGCCGTCGCACGCCGCCGGCGCGCTGCCGCTGCGCGTGGACGCCACGCGCGTGCAGCGCCTGCAACAGCTGTGCCGCGCCCACGGCTGCAGCCTGTTCATGGCCGTCGCCGCGGCCTGGGCGGTGGTGCTGGCGCGCCTGTCCGGACAGGACGAGGTGACGATCGGCACGCCCTCGGCCAATCGCGAGCGCGCCGAGATCGAGCCCCTGCTCGGCTTCTTCGTCAACACCCTGGCCCTGCGCGTGAACCTCGCCGACGAGCCCGACACCGCGCAGCTGTTGCAGCGCGTGCGCGCCGCCGCGCTCGGCGCGCAGGCGCACCAGGACCTGCCGTTCGAGCAGGTGGTCGAACTCGCCCAGCCCGAACGCCGCGCCGACCGCACGCCGCTGTTCCAGGCGCTGCTGGCCTGGCAGAGCAACGAAACCGGCCGCTTCGACCTGCCCGGCCTTGAGGTGCGCGCCAGCCAGCCGTTCGCGGCGGTGCGCTTCGAGCTGGAGCTGCACGTGCGCGAGCAGGACGGCGAACTGGTCGGCGAATTGGGCTACGCCAGCGAACTGTTCGAGGCCGCCACCATCGCGCGCCAGCTCGGCTGCCTGCATGCGGCGCTGGACGCGATGTGCGCGCAGCCGCAGCAGGCGGCCACGCGCATCGCCCTGGTCGATGCCGCGCAGCGCGCGCACTTGCTCGACGAACTCGGCCGCGGCGAACCCGAAGCGCAGCCGGCCCCGCCCGACTGCGTGCATCGCCTGTTCGAACGCCAGGCGCGCGCGACGCCGCACGCGATCGCGCTGATCCACGGCGAGCGGCGCATGGATTACGCCGAACTCGACGCCCGCGCCGAGCGCCTGGCGCGGCGCCTGCGCGCTTGCGGCGCCGGCGCCGACGCGCGCATCGGCCTGTGCGCGCAACG
>NZ_LXSD01000265.1:0-6914 GCF_017168095.1 Lysobacter enzymogenes
CTGCAGCGTCGCCGCGCCGGCGTTGGACACGCGCAGCAGCGCGCCGTCGCCGCTGACCGCGGCGCGATTGGCGGCGCTGTCGGCGTCCTGGCCGATGGTCAGGCGCAGGTCGCCGGCGCCGGTGAGCGCGCCGCGCGCCTGGACCACGCTGCCGTCTTCGACCCGCACGCCCTGGCCGCCGTCGCCGGCCTTGGCCACCAGCACGATTTCCGGGCCCTGCAGCGGCGAGGCCGCATCGTTGGAGACCAGCACGTCGCGCGCGCGCACCGAAATCGCGGTGCCGTCGCTGCCGCGCTCGCGCACGCCGCCGATCAGCAGGCTGCCGGCGCCGAGCGCGCTGAGCTGGCCGGCGTCGAGCTGCACATAACCCTCGCGCGCGGCGTGGCCGGCGCCGCGGATCTGGATCGCGTCGGCGACCAGATCGATCTGCGCCGCGGCGCCGCCGTCGGCCGCGGCCACGTCCAGGCGCGCGGCCAGTTCCAGCGCGCGCTGCGCGCTGAGCACCAGCTGGCCGCCGTCGCGCGGCAACTGCGGCGCGAAGCGCCCGGCCTTGGCCGCCTGCTCGGAGAAGAACTTGCCGGCGCGGCTGAGCTGGTATTGCGAGTACTGTCCCCACACCGCCGCCGACTGCACGTCGAACAGCTGGCTGCGCGCATCGCGCGCGCCGCTGAGCGCATCGACGTAATAGCCGGCGACGCGGTGGGTGCCGTCGGGCGCGGTGAGGTTCTGGCTCGCCAGCGCATCCTGGCCGCCGCTGCGCTGGACCACGCGAAACGCACCGGGCAAGGTCGCGTAGCGGCCCGGCAGCAAGGTATAGACGCCGTCGGCCAGGCCCGGCACGCCGGACAGGTACACCGACTTGCCGACCTGGCCGCCGCCCGCGCCCTGGCTCAGCAGCGGGTCGCTCGCGGCCAGCGGCGACTGCGCGCCCGGCACGATCGCGTAGACCTCGCGCCCGTCCGGATACAGCGGCGCGCGGCTGCCGCTGCCGCCGTCGGCGTAGCTCACCGCATAGCTCGACAACAGGTCGCGGCTGCCGCCGGTGCCGGCGATCCATTCGAAGGCTTGCAGGTCGCCGCCGCCGGACAGATCGACGCGCGCGCCGCCCTGCAGCGACAGCTCGGCGCCGTCGAGCGAGATGCGCTTGAGCGGCGGCGCGGTCAGGCGCTGCTCGACCTCGTTGCCGTCCCACTGCAGCGAATCGACGGTCTTGCCGTACGGCAGCACGCGGCCGTCGAGCGAGACCGAGGTCAGGCTGCCGGGCGCCAGCGTCACCTTGCGCGTCGGGGTCAGCGCGAGCTGGTTGAACAGCGCGCGCGTGGCCGGATTCTCGGCGTCGGCCGCGCCGAGCACGATCTGCCCGGCCGGCGCGCGCAGCGTTCCCGCCTGCTCGATCTGCGTCGCGTCCAGCAGCAGCTTGCCGCCGGCCGACAGCGGCAGCGGCGCGGCGTTGCCGTTGCCGGCGATGCGGATCGAAGTGTCGGCGCGCCGGCCGCTGGCGTCCTTGGCGCCGAGCGCGCGCACGATGAAGGTCTCGCCGCTGGCCGGATAGATCTGCGCGGCGCGCAGCGACAGGTTGCCGCCGGTCAGCAGCTCGCCCGGCACAAGCCGCAATTCGTTGGCGATGGTCGCGCTCTGGTAGATGCCCGGGGTGTGGAAACGGATATCGCCGCGGCTGTCGAACGCGGCCTCGGCGAAATTGCGCAGCGCCACGCGGCCGCCGATATCGACGAAGCCGGCCTCGACGCTGAGCGTGGCCGCGCCGGGCCGGCCCGGCTCCGGCAGCGCCGCAGTGGCGTCGCCGCCGAGCCCTTGCAGCGACACATAGGCCGAACGCAGGCGCGCGGCTGCGCTGTCGCCGCCCGCCTGAAGCGAACGCGCGTTGATCATCAGCGCGCGCGCCGGCGACAGCGTCACCTCGCCGTCGAACACCACCGGCACCACGCCGGGGCCGCGGATCAGGCCGTCTTCGCCGATCCCGATCAGCAAGGTGTCGACGCCGGAACCCTCAAGCGTATCGGCCTGGAAATGCAGCGCACCCGACGGCTGTTCGCGGCCCGGCTCGATCGCGCCGCCGGCGCGCGCGGACGGATCCAGGCGGCTTCCGCCTTGATGGAACACGATCTGCGAAGTCGCCAGCGGCGCGCGGCCGCCGGCCACGTCCAGCGGCCGCACGCTCTGCGCTGTCAGCAGCTGCACGCTGCCGCCGCGCGCCTGCGCGTCGCCGCCGGCGGCCTGGATGCGGCCGTCGAAGAACAGCCCGCCCGCGGCCGCCAGCACCAGCTCGCCGCCGTCGCTCCAGACCGCGCGCGGCTGCAGCGGCGCCTGGCCGATCGCGCCGGCGGCGGCCGGCAGGTCGAACACCGCGCGGCTGCCGGACAGATCCAGGCGCGCGCCCTGCTCGACCACCACACACCCGCCGTCGTTGCTCAGGCGGATGCGGCCGCCGTCGAGCACCTTGCCGTCGCGCGGCACCGCGCCGCCGTTGGGCAGCGGCGCCTTGAACGGATCGAGCACCGCGATGCCGGACACGTCGAGCACCGCTTCCGAGCCCACCCACACCGATTTGTCGGCGCGCCAGTAGTCCACCTGCGACGGGCTGTGCGACGGCGACAGCGCATTGGCCGAGGTGTCGCCGGACAGATCGATGCTGCCGCCGTGCGCGCTCACCGAACCGAGCACCGTGAGCTGGCCGCGCGAGCCCAGCCGCACCGCGCCGCCGGCATCGACCTGCAACTGCGCGCCGCGTTCCAGGGTGAGCGTGTCGCGCACCTGATCGACTCCCGGCACGTTCGGCAGCGTGCGGCCGGTGGCGGCGCCGGCTTCGAGGAAGAAGTCGGCGGCGTCGCGGTGGTAATCGTCGAGGCGGCCGAACGCGCCGTAGCGGCCGGCGCCGCCGGCATCGAGCCCGGCGTAGAGATCGCCGCCGCTGCGCAGTTCGCGCAACGCATCGAGATCGGGCAGGAAATTGCGCTGCGACACGCTGAGCCGGGTGCCGGCGAGGATGCGCGCGTCGTGGCGCGCGAGCAGGTCGTAGGCGCCGAAATCGCCGTCGCGGAAAAAGCCCGCGTCCAGTTGCAGCGTGCGCGCATCAGCGGCCAGCGCATCGCTCGCCTCCGCGCCGATCAGGATATCGCGCGCGTGCAGGGTCAAGGTGCCGCCGCCGGCGAGACCGCCGCCGCGCAGGTTCTGCGCGCTGAAACGCAGCTCGCCGGCGCCGGGTTCGGCCGCGAAGTGCGAGGCCGGCAGGAACGGATTGAGCGTCTGGGTGCCTTCGCGCGGCTGGTACAGCTTCAAGGCGATATCGCCGCCGCGGCCGAGCGGCACGCCGTCCTTGGCCGCGAGCTGGCCGTTGGGCAGGATCCGGCCGCCGCCGGACACGTCGAGCAGCGCGCCCGGATCGAGCAGGATCGAACCGCTCGCGTCGCGACCGCCGCCGGCGCCGTCCGGGCCCCCGCTGTTCAAGAGCGGATACTCCGACACGCCCAGGCTGATGCGGCCGCCGTCGATGTGCGCGCCGCCCTGGCGCTCGTCGGCGACGCGGTCGCGGTCGTTGACCCACTGCCCGCGCGCGAGCAGGCGCCCGCCGTCGCGCACGGTGATGCCGCGGCGCGCGCCGGCTTCGGGGTTGGGGTCGTTCTCGCTGGTCGCGCTGAGCGCGATCTCGCCCGAATCGGCCTGCAAGGTGCCGGCCACGTCGATGCTCGCGCCGCTCAGGGCGATGCGGCCGCCGGCGTCGACCTGCAGGTGCGCGTCGCTTGCGACTTCGATGCGCGAGAGCCGGTCGTTGAGCTCGACCGTGCCGAAGCCGGCCTGGTCGAGCGACTGCGTCGACAAGACGCCGCCCTGCCCCTGCGGCAGGCGCTGCTGCAGCGAGAAGTCCGCCGGCACGTCGGGGATCGGCGCCGATTGCAGGGTCCACAGGCCGTAGCCGCCGCCGCTCACATTGACGCCCAGGCGTCCGCCCAGGGCCGGCGTGCCGCGCTCGCGCTGGTCGCGGCCGGACACCGCATTGGCGTGCAGATCGCCGGCCAGCACCAACCCGGTATCGACCCGGATCGCGTCGGCGCCGCTGTCCTGGCGCAGATTGATGTTGAGCTGGCCGCCGTCGCCGCCCTGTACGTAATCGGATTCGTAATAGCGGTCCGAACGCCCGAACGCCGATTGGAAATACTCGTCGACGTTCCAGCGCTGGTGCGCGAGCGAGAACTGCCCGGCGAAACCGCGATAGGACTGCGAGGGATCGGCGCCGGCCAGGCGGTAGGTGCGCCCGTCCGCGCCGATCGCCCGCGGCGTCTCGACCATGGCGCCCTGGTAATGCAGGAAACCGCCGCTGACGTCGATCACCGAGCCGCCGCGGGCGACGAACTCGCGCGCGCTGACATTGATGGTGCCGCCGTCGATCAGCATCTGGTCGATGCCGCGCGGGCGCTGGTCGGCGTAGCCCCCGGCATTGAACAGCGGACTGCCGACCCAGGCGCGGCCGTCGTCGGTAACGCCGCGCTCGCGCGCGTCGAGCACGACCTTCTTGCGGTAGAACGCGCCGCCGCGCAGCAGCGGCGAATCGGCCAGTTCGTTCTCGCCGACGCGCTCGATGGTGATGAAGTTGTCCGACATCGGCCGCAGCACGTCGGCCAGGCCGGCGACGTTGATCTGCGCGCCGCGGTCGATCTGGATGCGCGCGATCGCCGGCTTGCTGGCGCCGTCGCGCAGCGGGTCCATGCCGACCAGGTCGAGCCGGGCGCCGGGCATCAGGATCAGCGAGTTTTCCTGCATGCGCATCTGCGCCGCGGCCAGCACCGCGCTGGGCGGCTGGAACGCCTTGTCGGCGGTCGGCGCCGAGGTCGTGGTCTCGCCGTCGCGCTCGGGCAGGATCGCGGTGACCGAGCCGTTGCCGAAGCTCAGCGAGCCGCCGACGCTGCCGCTGAGGTCTTCGGGCCGGTCGATGCCGGCCGAGCGCGCGTGGTTGGCGGCGACGATCGAAATCCGCCCCGGCCGGCTGACCGACGTGGTGGTGCCGACGTAACCGTCCTGATGCAGCTCGTAACCGGTCAGCGTGACCGCGCCGCGCTTGCTGGCGACGATGCCGGTGTTGTCCAGGCGCCCGTAACCGGCGACCGCCGCGCTGGCCTGCGGCGCCACGCCGGCGTAGCGCAGGCTCAGCTCGTTGCTGGCGCCGGTCGGCGCCTGGGTCGAGTACGCGCCGACCACCGCGGCCAGCTGCGCGTGCCCGTCTTCGGCGATCACGCTGCCGGCGTTGCTGAGGTTGGGCGCGGCGACCAGGGCGAAACCGCCCGGCGCGGTCTTGAGCTGGGCGCCGGCCTCGATGCGCACATCGCCGCTGGCCTGCGGACGCGGCGCGGCGCCGCCGGCGTAGTCGGCGAGCTCGGAAGTGAGCACCGCCAGGTCGGCCTTGGCCCGGCGCACGCCTTCGCCGATGAAGATGCGGTTGCTCTGGGCGATGTCGTTGCTGAAGAGATTCAGCGACGACACCAACAGCGAACGGGTGTCGACCTGGCTGGTGCCGCCGAAGATCACGCCGTTGCGGTTGAGCAGATAGACGCTGCCCTCGGCCTTGATCTGGCCGAAGATCTGGCTGGGCCGGCCGCTGGGATCCTCGACCCGGTTGAGCGCGATCCAGTCGTTGCCGCCGCCGCTTTGGTTGCCCGCGCGCTGGTCGAAATGCACCGTGGTGCGGCGGCCGACGTTGAAGCTCTCCCAGCTCAGGATCGCCTTCTTCTGGGTCTGCTCGATGGTGACGGTGACGCTGCCGCTCGCGTCGCTGTTCTGGCTCGGGCCCTTGGCGCCGAGCCACAGCTTGGACTGGTTCAGGCGCGGGTCTTCCACCGCGATCGCGCCGGGCTCGAAGCGCACGCCGCTGGCGACCTTGAGCCCGCCTTGCGCGAGCCCGTCGGGCACTTGATTGGCCGCGGCCGAAGCCGCCGCGGCCGCGCGCGCGGCCACCTGCGCCGCGTCGAGCGCGGAGCGCACGCGCGAGGCCTGGGCGAAGGCGGCCAGCGAGCGCTGCGCCATCTGCTGCGCCTGCGCCGATTGCAGCCCTTGCTGCTGCACCGCGCGCGCGGCCTGCGCGGCCGGGTCGACCGCGCGGCGCGCGAACGGATTGGGATCGGCATGGGCGCCGCCGCCGACCAGGGCCAGCGAGATCGCCGCGCTCAGCGCCAGCAGGCGCAGCCGCGCGGGCGAAGGACGGGCGGAGTCGATGCGGGCGAGAGGCTTGCGGGTCATGACGGCTTCCTTGGCGCGGGTCGCGGCGACGCGGCGGAGGCGGCGCCGGCAACGGCGTCGCGATGGAATGGAAACTGCGCGGTGTTGCGGGTGGCGCGACCGCGGGCGATGCGGGATGCGGCCATGCAACGATTGCGCGGTGCGGATTTATCGTTGCGCGGATGCGCCGCTGCGAGCGTCGTCGGCGCTTGCGCTGTCGGGCTCAACACGAACGGGCTCGATACGAACGGATCCGATACGAACGGACTCGGCGCGGCGACGCTCGACGTCGCGGCGCCCGGCGCCGTGGCGCTGCCGCAATCGCCGTCGGCCGCGGGCGCGCGCAGCATCGCTCAGTGCCCCGGCGGCCGCGACAGAGGCGTGGCGGGAAAATGGCGTTCGGGCCGCTGCGGCACCACCGACTTGCCGTACTGGTCGCCGAGCCGCTGCCGCGTCGCCGCCGGCACCGCCAGGCCCTGCCCGATCGGCGCCAGGCGTTCGCCCGGCGAATCGGCGGCGTCGGCCGGCGCGACCTTGTCCACCTCGGACTTGATCGCGTCGTTGATGCAATCCCAGCGTCCGGCTTCGTCGCGGCCGATGCGCACCTGCACGCACGGCGGCGGCGCCGGCTTCGACGCCGGCAGCAGGCGTCGCTGCGCCGGCGCGTGCGCCGCGACGGCCAGGCCCAG
>NZ_LXSD01000266.1:0-12099 GCF_017168095.1 Lysobacter enzymogenes
CGCCGCCTGCCCGAAGCCGCGCTGCCGCCGGCCGCGCCGAAGCCGCGCCCGCGCCCGCGCATGGCCGAGCGCGACGAGGCGCAGGCGCGCGACGAATTCCGCCACGCCCTGGACGAACAACTGCTGGAAGCCGGCGACGCGCTGAGCTATCGCCGCGACGAACTGCCGCCGAACGTGTTCGCGCGGCTGCGCCGCGGCGAGATTTCGGCGCAGGAGGAACTGGACCTGCACGGCAGCCCGGTGCGCGAGGCCGAGGCGCTGCTGCGCGCCTTTCTCAACGACGCGCGCACCCACGAAGTCGGCTGCGTGCGCGTCATCCACGGCAAGGGCCGCGGCGGCGGCAACGACTTCGTCGACAGCCGCGGCCTGCCGGTGCTGAAGAATCTGGTCGACCGCATGCTGCGCCAACGCGCGGACGTGCTGGCCTTCCACTCCGCGCCGAGCGCGCAAGGCGGCACCGGCGCGGTGCTGGTGCTGCTGGCGCGGCGGCGGCGCTGAGCGCGCCGCGCCCGTCGTTCAATCAGCGCTGCTCGGTATCGGCCAGGCGGCGCCGGTCCGGCGGATTGACCCACTTCACTTCGATGCCGCGGCGCAGGGCCAGGCGCTCGACCGCCGAGACGTAGGCGTTGTCGCGGTCCATGCCTTCGACCTGGTGCTTGGACAAGGTCGCCGGCAGCGACGGATCGGACGGCGCGACGTAGGCGCTCTTGCTCTGGTGCCCGGCGCAGGCGGCCAGGACGCAGACGGACAACGACGCGACGGCGGTGCGCAAAGCATTCATGACTTCGGCTCCCTGACGTGATGTCCCGCCGCGGGCGGCGGGCGCAGCCGGCCGGTGCCGACTGTCGCTTCCGGCTTATACGCGCGCCGCAAGCGCCGGCCAGTGCCGCGCGATACCACCCGACGAGCGGTCGCGGCGAAGGAGCCAATCCGGCCTGCGCGCAGGCCGCTGCGGACGACGGCGCGGCGCGCGCCCGCGCCCGCACCAACGGCCGTCAGCGCGCGCCGTCGATCCGGCCGATTTCGGCCAGCACCACGGTGGCGTACGCGCCGGCCGGCAGGACGAACCCGACTTCCAGCGCGCCGTCGTCGCGCCAGCGCCATTGCATCTGCTCGGCGCGCAGCCGCAGCGCGCGCCGCTCCTGGTCCATCCCGGCCGCTTCCAGCCCGGCGCGCAGCGCCAGCGCCTGTTCGCCTTGCAGCGCGTCGAGTTCCAGCGCGCGCACCGCGCCGGCGCTGCGCAATTCGCCGCGGCCCCACAACGGGCCGCTGGGATGGATGTCGCAGCGCGCCAGGCGCTCGGCCAGCGCCTCGTTCCACGGCTCCGGCCCGAATACGCTGCGGCTGCCGGCCAGCGACCACACCTCGCCGTCGAGGCCGGCGCCGTCGCACAATCCGCTCCAGCTGCCGTCGCGCACGCGCGCGGCCAGGACGCGGTTGAACAGTTCCGAACGCGCCGCCGACAGCAGCAGGCTGCGCTGCTCGCGGCGCACGCGGCGGCCGGCGAACATCGCCAGCGCATTGGCGACGTTGTCGCCGTCGCGGCCGAAGCGCTGTTCGCCGAAATAATTGGGCACGCCGTGCGCGCAGATGTCCTGCAGGCGCTGTTCGATCCGATCGCGCTCGCCTTCCACCTCGCGCAAGGCCAGCACGAAGCGGTTGCCGGCCAGCGCGCCGCGCGGCAGTTTCTTCGCGTGCCAGTGGTGTTCGAGCACGCGCAGCTCGTCGCTTTCCAGCGACGCCAGATCCGGCGCCACGCGCTTGGGCAGGTGCACGCTGAAGCGCTGCACGGTCACCGCGTGGCGGTCCTTGAGCCCGGCGTAGCCGATCGCGACCTCGCCTACCCCGGCCCACTGCGCCAGCCGCTTGGCGGCGAAGGCGGTGTTCATGCCGCGCTTTTCCACGGTCAGCAGCAAGTGCTCGCCGCTGCCGCTGGCGGCGAACGAGGGCAGTTCCTCGACCCGAAAATCCTCCGGCGCGCTGCGGATGCGCGCGCGCAGCGCCGGCGCGCCGTGCGCGCGCGGCAGCTCGTCCGGGCCCGCTTCGTCGGCGCCGCTCATGCGCCGACCAACAGGCACACGGCGGTCGCCGCGATGCCTTCGCCGCGGCCGGTGAAGCCGAGTTTTTCCGAGGTGGTGGCCTTGACGCTGACCGCGTCGACCGCGATGCCCAGGTCGGCGGCGATCGCCTCGCGCATCGCCTGCGCGTGCGGGCCGACCTTGGGCCGCTCGCACACCACGGTGACGTCGCAATTGCCGACCGCGTAGCCGCGCTGGGCGATCAGCGCGTTGCAGTGGCGCAGGAACGTGCGGCTGTCCGCGCCGCGCCAACGCTCGTCGCTGGGCGGGAAATGCCGGCCGATGTCGCCCAGCGCCAGCGCGCCGAGCATCGCGTCGCACAGCGCGTGCAGGACGACGTCGCCGTCGGAATGGGCGATCACGCCGCGCTCGTGCGGCACGCGCACGCCGCCGAGGACGACGTGGTCGCCGTCGCCGAATGCGTGGACGTCGTAGCCTTGGCCTATGCGGATGTTCATGAGTGAAAACCTTAAGCCGGAAGTTAGCGGATAGGAGATAGGAGATAGCCAGAGCAGAAGCGGAACAACGGCGTGCACGCCCGCTTTTCGCTATCTCCCATCTCCTATTCGCTATCTCCTGTTCGCTATTTCCTCAGCCCTTGCCGATCAGATATTCCGCCAGCGCCAGATCCGCCGGCGTGGTGACCTTGAGGTTGTCCTCGCGGCCTTCCACCAGCCACGGCTGCGCGCCGGCGCGTTCCATCGCCGCGGCCTCGTCGGTGACGACGACGCCGGCGCGGGCGGCCTCGCTCAGCGCCGCGGTCAGCGCGCCGCGGCGGAACGCCTGCGGGGTGAACGCGCGCCACAGGCCGTCGCGCGGCTCGGTGCCGAGGATGCGGCCGCGGCCGGCGCGCTTGAGCGTGTCGCGCAGCGGCGCGCCGAGGATGGCGCCGTCCGGCGCGGCCTCGGCCGCGGCGATCAGGCGGCCGACGTCTTCGCCGCGCAGGTTCGGGCGGGCGGCGTCGTGGACCAGCACCAGCGCGTCGTCGCCGGCCTGCGCCGGCAGCGCGCGCAGCGCCGCCAGCACCGAGTCGGCGCGCTCGCCGCCGCCGGTGCAGCGCAGCACCGGCTTGCCGAGCAGTTCGCTCCAGCCCGGCCACAGCGCGTCGTCGGCCGACAGCGCGACCATCGCCCCGGCCACGCGCGGATGCGCCAGCAGCGCGCTCAGCGCGTGTTCGATCAGCGGCTTGCCGGCGATGCGCAGGTATTGCTTCGGAACGTCGCCGCCGAAGCGCTGGCCGCGGCCGGCGGCGGGAAGTACGGCCCAGATCATCGGCAGGCTTCGCGGGTAAGGGACGCTGCGTTCAATGCTGCACCGGCGCCGGCATCGGATGCGGTTCCGGCGCCGACGGCGGCACCTCGGTCGGCGGCTCGTCGACCTGCTCTTCCAGCGAGGGCTGGTCGTCGGCCGCGTCCTGGCCGGCGGCGGTGCCGTTCTGCACCGCGCTGACCGCGGCCGCGGCGTTGGGGCCCGGCGCCTGCGGCTTGGCTTCGACCACGCGGTAGAAGGTCTCGCCGGGCTTGATCATGCCCAGCTCGCTGCGCGCGCGCTCCTCGACCGCGGCCTCGCCGGACTTGAGGTCTTCGACCTCGGCGGCGAGCGCGTCGTTGCGTTGCTGCAGGCCCTGGTTCTCGCGGGTCTGCCCGTCGACCTGGGCCTGCAGCGCGGCGACGCTGCCGCCCCCGCCGCCGCCGGCCCACCACAGCCGGTACTGCAGCAGCGCGAGCAGCGCCAGCAGCGCCAGCGCCACCACGCCCAGCCACGCCTTGCGCGACTTCTCCGCCATACCGGCTCCGTCGGCCTCGCCTTAGCGGCGCAGCGACACGAACGCGTCGCGGCCGGCGTAGCGCGCCGCCGAGCCGAGCTGCTCTTCGATGCGCAGCAACTGGTTGTACTTGGCGACGCGGTCGCTGCGGCACAGCGAGCCGGTCTTGATCTGGGTCGCGGTGGTGGCGACCGAGATGTCGGCGATGGTGGTGTCCTCGGTTTCGCCGGAGCGGTGCGAGACCACCGCGGCGTACCTGGCGCGGTCGGCCATGGCGATGGCTTCCAGGGTTTCGGTCAGGGTGCCGATCTGGTTGACCTTGATCAAGATCGCGTTGGCCACGCCCTTGTCGATGCCCTCGGCGAAGATCTTCGGGTTGGTCACGAACAGGTCGTCGCCGACCAGCTGCACCTTGTTGCCGATCTTGTCGGTCAGCAGCTTCCAGCCGGCCCAATCGTCCTCGGCCATGCCGTCTTCGATGGTGATGATCGGGTACTGCGCGGCCCAGTTGGCGAGGAAGTCGACGAACTGCTCGCTGGTCAGGCGCTTGCCTTCGCCGACCAGGTGGTACTTGCCGTTGTCGTAGAACTCGGTGGAAGCCACGTCCAGGCCCAGCAGGATGTCCTCGCCGGCCTTGTAGCCGGCCTTGCCGATCGCTTCCAGGATGGTTTCCAGCGCCTCTTCGTTGCTGCGCAGGTCCGGGGCGAAACCGCCCTCGTCGCCGACCGCGGTGCTCAGGCCGCGGCCCTTGAGCACCGACTTGAGCGCATGGAACACCTCGGCGCCGGCGCGCAGGGCCTCGGCGAAGTTCGGCACGCCGACCGGCAGGATCATGAATTCCTGCAGGTCGACGTTGTTGTCGGCGTGGGCGCCGCCGTTGATGATGTTCATCATCGGCACCGGCAGCACCGGGGCGCGGTCGCCGGCGAGGTATTTCCACAGCGGCAGCTTCTTGCTCGCCGCCACCGCGTGAGCGTTGGCCAGCGACACGCCGAGCAGCGCGTTGGCGCCCAGGCGGCCTTTGTTCTCGGTGCCGTCGAGGTCGATCATGCGCTTGTCCAGCGCGGCCTGGTCGGTCGCGTCCATTCCCTTGAGCGCCTGGGCGAGGGTCGTGTTGACGTTCTCCACCGCCTTGCGCACGCCCTTGCCCAGGTAGCGGGTCTTGTCGCCGTCGCGCAGTTCCACGGCTTCCTTGCTGCCGGTGGAGGCGCCGGAGGGGACCATCGCGCGGCCGAAGCTGCCGTCGGCCAGGGTCACTTCGGCTTCCAGGGTCGGGTTGCCGCGGCTGTCGAGGATTTCGCGGGCGTGGATCTGGGTGATCGAGGTCATGTCGGAGGGGTCAGGGAGGGTGGGAAGTGGGAAGGGTCGAAGCCCGGGCCAGGCCAACGATAGCCGAGATCGCGGCGCGCGCCTGTGGGCTGTTGCCCCAGCAACTGGCGCGCAGCATACCGGCGACGTCGGCGCAGATGCGCGCCGGGTCGGCTCCGGCGAGCGCGTTCAGCGAGCCGTAGCCCGCCTGCTCCAGGCGCGCGATCACGGTTTCGCCGACGCCCTTGAGGGCGAGCAGGCGCTGGCGTTCGGGGTCGGAAAAGGCCATCGGCGCCGGCTCAGGCGCGCCGTCGCGCGCGGCGGCGGCGGCGGGAAAGCGGTAAGGCGGCGGCCGCGGCGGATGCCGGGGCCGCGCTCGCGGTCGTGGCGGGCCGCGCTGGGTCGGGCATCAGAAATCCTGCTCCAGGAACCCGTTCTTCTTGGTGATCCGGTCGATCTCGACCAGGGTCTCCAGCAGCCGGCGCATCTTCGGCAGCGGCACCGCGTTGGGGCCGTCCGACAGCGCTTCTTCCGGGCGCGGATGGGTTTCCATGAACACGCCCGACACGCCGACCGCGATCGCCGCGCGCGCCAGCACCGGCACGAACTCGCGCTGGCCGCCGGACTTGCCGTCCATGCCGCCGGGCAGCTGCACCGAGTGGGTCGCGTCGAACACCACCGGGCAGCCGGTGTCGCGCATCACGCTCAGCGAGCGCATGTCGCTGACCAGGTTGTTGTAGCCGAAGCTGGCGCCGCGCTCGCAGGCCATGATCGCCTCGTTGCCGGTGGCCTTGGCCTTGGCGGTGACGTGCTTCATCTCCCAGGGCGACAGGAACTGACCCTTCTTGATGTTGACCGGCTTGCCGGCGCGCGCCACGTTCTGGATGAAGTCGGTCTGCCGGCACAGGAAGGCCGGGGTCTGCAGCACGTCGACGACCGAGGCGACCTCGGCCATCGGGGTGTATTCGTGCACGTCGGTCAGCACCGGCACGCCGATCTGGCGCTTGACCTCGGCCAGCACCTTCAAGCCTTCCTCCAGGCCCGGGCCGCGGAAGCTCGTCGCCGAGGTGCGGTTGGCCTTGTCGAAGCTGGACTTGAAGATGAAGGGGATGCCGAGCGCGGAGGTGATCTCCTTGAGCTGGCCGGCGACGTCGAGCTGCAACTGCATCGATTCGATCACGCAGGGGCCGGCGATCAGGAAGAACGGCTGGTCCAGGCCTACGTCAAAACCGCAGAGTTTCATGCTTGAGTTCCGGTTGCGTTCGTTGGGCGATCAGATGGCGGCGCGCGCCGCCGCCGACAAGGCCGGCGCCTGCAACGCGCCGGCCCATCGGTAAGCGCGGTCGGCTACTGCTTGACCTCGCGCAGCAGCTTGCCGCCGGCCTTGGCCTCGCGCGCGGCGCGCACGAAGCCGACGAACAGCGGATGGCCGTCGCGCGGCGTGGACAGGAACTCCGGGTGCGCCTGGCAGGCCAGGAACCACGGGTGCTGGCTGCGCGGCAGCTCGACCATTTCCACCAGCAGGTCGTCCATCGACTTGGCCGAGATCACCAGGCCGGCGTCTTCCAGCTGGGTGCGGTAGCGGTTGTTGAACTCGTAGCGGTGGCGGTGGCGTTCGCCGACCACGTCCTTGCCGTATAGCTCGCGCGCCAGGGTGCCGGGCTTGATCCGCTGGTCCTGCAGGCCCAGGCGCATGGTGCCGCCGAGGTCGCTGGCTTCGTTGCGGCGCTCGACTTCGCCGGTGGCGGTGCGCCATTCGGTGATCAGGCCGATCACCGGATGCGGGTTGTGCTTGTCGTTCTCGGTGCTGTTGGCGCCGTCCAGGCCGACCACGTGGCGGGCGTAATCGACCACCGCGGCCTGCATGCCGTAGCAGATGCCGAAGTACGGCACCTTGTTTTCGCGCGCGTACCTGGCGGTGGCGACCTTGCCTTCGAAGCCGCGGTCGCCGAAGCCGCCGGGCACCAGGATGCCGTCGACGTCGCCGAGCGCGTCCACGCCGTGGCGTTCGACTTCGCTGGATTCCAGCCACTTCAGCTTGACCTTGGTGCGCTGGCGCAGGCCGCCGTGCTTGAGCGCCTCGGCCAGCGACTTGTACGCGTCCTGGTGGTCGATGTACTTGCCGACCACGGCGATGGTGACTTCATCGACCGGATGGGTGGTGGCGTCGACGACTTCGTTCCACTCGCTCAGGTCGGCCGGACCGGCCTGGATGCGCAGGCGGTCGAGCACGATCGCGTCCAGTCCCTGCTCGTGGAACCACTGCGGCAGCTTGTAGATGTTGTCCAGGTCGACGGCCGAGATGACCGCCTTTTCCGGCACGTTGGTGAACAGCGCGATCTTGCGGCGCTCGCCGTCGGGCAGCGGCTGCTCGCTGCGGCACAGCAGCACGTCGGGCTGGATGCCGATGGAGCGCAGTTCCTTGACCGAATGCTGGGTCGGCTTGGTCTTGAGCTCGCCGGCGGCGGCGATGAACGGCACCAGGGTCAGGTGCATGAACAGCGCGTGCTCGGGGCCGCGCTCGGTACGCAGCTGGCGGATCGCTTCCAGGAACGGCAGCGACTCGATGTCGCCGACGGTGCCGCCGACCTCGACCAGGGCCACGTCGAAGCCTTCAGTGGCTTCCACGATCAGGCGCTTGATCTCGTCGGTGATGTGCGGGATCACCTGCACGGTGCCGCCGAGGTAATCGCCGCGGCGTTCCTTGCGGATCACGTTCTCGTAGATCCGGCCGGTGGTGATCGAGTTCTTGCGGCTCAGCCGCGTGCGCAGGTAGCGCTCGTAGTGACCCAGGTCGAGGTCGGTCTCGGCACCGTCGTCGGTGACGTAGACCTCGCCGTGCTGGAACGGGCTCATCGTGCCCGGGTCGACGTTGATGTAGGGGTCGAGCTTCATCATCGTCACGCGCAGCCCGCGCGCTTCGAGGATGGCCGCCAACGAGGCCGCCGCGATGCCCTTGCCAAGCGAGGACACCACGCCGCCGGTGACGAAGATCAGGGGAGTCATGGATTTTGCAGCCGCTGGAAAGCCGCAGTTTACAGGTTGGCGCGTGAACCCGCGACTGCTTGACACCGGGGCGGGCCGTGGTGAAGCCGCGCAAAGCCTTGCCGGGCAAGGGTTTGCGCCGATTCGGCGGATCCGTCCGGGGCGGTGCGCCGCAACACCGCGGCGGGGGGCTGCAGGCCGCAGCCGGCGTCCGCGACCGGTCCGGCCGCCACGCCCGGTCGGCCGCCGGCTCTGCGGATCGACCGGCTCTGCAGATCGATACGCCGCCGACCTGCGCGCTCAGCCGGCGATGCGCGCGCCGCGCTCGGCCAGCAGCTCGCGCAGGATCGAACGGTGGCAATGCGATTCGTCCTCGCAATAACAGCCGACCGAGAAATCGCTGTGCGCCGACATCGCCGCCAGCAGGTCGAGCGCTTGCCGGGCTTCGTGGCTCTTCATCTCGGCCTTGTACTTGCGCACGAACGCGTTCCACTGCGCCGGGGTCTGCGCGGCCTGCGCCTGCTTCATCGTCTCCAGGCTCGGCGCGAGGGTCGGAAACCATACGTCGTACCAGTCCCGGCGGGCGAATTCGGACTTGGGCACGCCGCGCGGCGGACGCCGCACGGTGCCGATGCGCAAACCTTCGCCGCGCCGCCGCGGCGTGCCCAGACGAACGATGTGGATGGCCATGATTCGCTCCCGCCCGATGCGCCGCTCAGCGCCAGAATCGCCACCAGGGCTTGCGCGCGGTGGCGGGCCCGGCGTCGCGCGACGCCACCGCCTCCAGCCCCTGGATCCCGCCGCACAGCGGGCATTTGGCGGTGAACATCTCCATGACCGCGTCCCGCGGAACGTCCGGAAACACCGCACGCACCAGGTCCGACGGCGCATCGAACAGTTCGTCGAAGCCGCACCGATCGCAAGGCGAGATCGTCCAGTCGGCGCGCTCGCGCAGGTACTTGTCGCTGACCATCACCGGATGCGGCGCGGTGGCCGGCGCCAGGAAACGGATCGGCCCGTTCTCGGCGACGCTGCGCAAGCCGTGCGGCTGGTTGAGCACGATCCCGTCGAACACATCGCCGGACGCCGCGACCACCCGCACCCAGATCAGCTCCGGCGGCGCGTGCGCGATGCGCGGCCCGCCGTCGTGCGCGATCACCTGAAGATCGTCCGGATAATCGGGCAGGAACCGCCCCTTGAGCCTCGCATGTTCGCGCCATTGGCCCATCGCTATCCCCTTGGCCGATACCCTCGCCCCTGCGCGACGGTTTCGCGCGATGCTCGATCCGCGCCCCGCCCCTGTCAAGGCGCGGCGGCGGGCTCGACCACCGCCAGGATCGGCCCGAGCTTGCCGCGCCGGTCGCGGCGCCCAAGCTGCGGCGCGTACAGCGACGACAGCGTGCCGTCCAGGTACAGCGCGTCCTGGCAGCCCAGTTCGTCGCGGAAGTAACGCGCGAATTCGTACAGGCTGACCTTGCCGTCGCTGATCGCCCAGATCACCTCATCACCGTTGATGCCGATGCCGTTGCGCAGGTGGCGCGAGCGCGATTGCGGGTCCAGCGCCGAATGGATGCGACCGCCTTCGACCAGCAGCGGCCCCGACTGTGTCGCCAGCCGCGCGCCGCGGGCGAGGTCGGGATAACGCGAAGCTTCGACCACGTGCGGCTTGCCGTCGCGATCGAGCAAGAACACGCCGTTGGGCTTGAGGTAGAAGTTGCCCTCGCCCGCGCGCAGGTTCAGCGGCGCGCGCTCGCGCCCGTCGGCGACGAACAGGCCGACCGGCGAGTAATCCGGCTCGAACATGCCGGCGTTCATCGCATAGCGCAGGCGCTGGCCGCGCGCTTGCAGCCAGGCGTCGAGATCCTTGAAGCGGTGGAACGGCCGGCCGCGCTCATCGTTCAAGTACAGCGCCAGCGGCTGGCTGCGCGTGTCGATCCGCAGCACGGTGTAGCGCGGCTCGCGCGCGGCCGCGGGCAGACCGAGCAGCGAAGCCAGGGCGAGGCAGATCCAGGCGACGGCACGGCGCATCGAAGATCGATCCTGGCGAAAGTACGGCCATCCTAGCCGCAACGCCCGATCAGCGGCCGCCGACCGCCTGGTCGGTCTCCACCTGCACCCAGCGCATCGGCCGTTGCGGATGCCGCGCGAGGGTGCGTTGGATCGCGCGCGACAGCCGCGCGCAATCGCGGCAGCGCGGCGAGACGAATTGCAGGAACAGCAGCCCGCGCGGCGGCGCCGCCAGTTCGGCCGGCGGCGGCAGCAGTTCGGCCAACTGGCACGGGCCGAGCCACGGAATGCGGAAATAACTGCGATCGACCACTTCGCCCCAATAGGCGTCGTCTTCCGCGGCGACGAACTCCGCCTCCTGCATCCATTCCAGCGGGATGTCGCCGGCTTGCCGGTCGCGTCCGTCGAAGCGGTGAATCAGGCCGGCGTCCGGGTCGAACACGTACAGCGGCGGCAGATAGTCCAGGCCGTCCGGCGGCCACCGCAGAGCCATCCGCATCGGCGCGCCCGGCGCCCCGGGGCCGTGGGTCGCGGCGCCGGCGCGGACGAATCCGGCCGGCGTCGACGGATCGGACGGAACGCCCGAGCATCCCTTCACCGCAACAGGCTGCGCCTGCGCGTCGTCGACGCGCGGCGCTCGCGCGCCCGAATGCGCACAAGCGGCCAGCGCCGCCATCAGCACTGCGACCGTCCCTGCCCCGAGCGTACGCATCGGCCTTCCTTGCGCTGGGTTTCGCCTACTCTAGCCTTTACGCCGGGCCAAAAAGAACGCCCCGGCGCTGGCCGGGGCGTTGCGATGCTGATTCGAGGCCGCTGCGCGGCCGCGGCGGCGCGGGCGGCTTACTTGTTGCCCTCTTCCTCCGGCTCGACCCCGCGGTCGCCGGACTTCTGCCGCTTTTCGGCCTCGGCCTTCTTCTTGGCCTCGGCCTTCTTCGCGTCGTCGGCCTTCTTGGCCTCTTCGGCCTTCTTGTCGGCCTGCGGATCCTGCTGGGCGAACGCGCTCGGCGCGACCAGCACGGCCAGGGCCGCGACGATGGCGGCGGGGAGCAGCAGCTTGCGGATCTTCATGGCATACCTCCAAAAAGTGGAATGACCGGAACCGGGACGGGCGCCCGGTCCGCGGGCGGGCCGGGGCATCCCTGCCGCGACGCCGCGAACCCTAGCGCCGGCCGCCTCGCCAGGGGCTGAACGGTCGGTCCATCGGGTCGCACGGCTTGTGTAGACGGTACACGGGACGGGGCTGCGGGCCGGTTTTTCAATCGCGCCGCCGATCGCGGACGACGCCCGCGCCACGCGCCGCCGGCGCGGTCAGTAGCGGCCGCCGAACATTTCGGTCACCGCCTGCATGGCTTGGCGCCAGCGCGCCAGCAGGGCCTCGTCGGCCTGTTCGTCGAACTCGCGCACCGCCCGCAGCAGGCTGTCGATCCAGTACGGATACAGCTCCGGCCGCACCGGCGTGCGCCCGGTGCGGGCGTGCACGTCGGCCATCTGCTCGCTGGTGCGCTTCACCACCGCGCTGCCGGCGGCGTAGAAGATCGCCACGCTGATGCCGCGGCGCAGGGCCAGGCGCTGTTTCTGGAAGTCGGTGCGGTCGAACAGCGGCGCCACGTCGGGATGGCTGGCCATGAAGATTTCGTAGAAACGTTCGATGAAGCCCTTGCGGATGAGGCAGCGGCCGTAGCTTTGCTGCAGGTCGTAGTACTGGTCCTGGGCGGACACGGGCCCTCCTGGGGCGTGTGGGGGGGGAAGGAGCGGGAACAAAAGCGGGGATTGGAGATTGCGGAACCGAACGCGCCGGGGAGGATGGCAGCACCGGGCGGGGTGCGGTTTGCGCCAGATCAATCCGCCGGTGTGGCGCGGGCCGCGCTTGATCGCGGCGGCTTGCGCCGGCGGTCGCGCGACGCGGCGCGCGCCGGTCGCAGCCGGCGAGACGGCGGCGGGCGTGAATGTCGCCCG
>NZ_LXSD01000267.1:0-29118 GCF_017168095.1 Lysobacter enzymogenes
CTGCGAGCGTCGCCGCGGGCGCGCGGGCGCGCGCCGCGTCCACGCTGCGGGCGAGTTCTTCCAGGGTGGGGGCGGCGAAGAACTCGCGCAGGCCGAACTCGACCCCGGCGGCGCGGCGGATGCGTCCGACCGCGCGGGTCGCCAGCAGCGAATGGCCGCCGAGCGCGAAGAAGCGGTCGCGCAGTCCGGGCGGACGGCAGCCGAGCACATCGACCCAGATCGCGGCGATCGCGCGCTCGGTCGGCGTACGCGGGGCGAGGTGCTCGGCGGCTGCGTCGTCGCTGGCTGCGGCGACGGCCGGCGGCAACGCCGACGGGTCGATCTTGCCGTGCGCGGTCAGCGGGAAGCGCTCCAGCAGCACCAGCGCCGACGGCAGCAGATGCGCCGGCAGGCGGCCGCGCAGCGAGGCCAGTACCGCCTCGGCGTCGAGCGGACGCCGCGCCGGCACCGCGTAGGCGACCAGGCGCCGGCCATCGAGCTCGCCCTGGGCCAGCACATAGGCCTGGGCGATGCGCTCGTCGGCGGTCAGCACGGCCTCGATCTCGCCGGGCTCGATGCGATAGCCGCGGACCTTGAGCTGGCGGTCGATGCGGCCGAGGAATTCCAGGCGGCCGTCGGCGCGGATGCGGCCGCGGTCGCCGCTGCGGTACATGCGCGCGCCGGCGCCGGCGAACGGATCGGCGAGGAAACGTTCGGCGGTGAGCGCGGCCTTGCCGCGATAGCCGCGGGCCACGCCGCTGCCGCCGATGAAGATCTCGCCGACCACGCCGTCGGGCACGCGCTGCAGGGCGTCGTCGAGCACGTACACCGGCGCGTGCGCCAGCCCCCGGCCGACCGGCGGATCGCGCGGATCGGCGCGGTCGCATTCGTGGCTGGTGGCGCAGACGGTGGTTTCGGTCGGGCCGTACGCGTTGACGAAGCGCACCGGCGTCGGCCAGCTGCGCACGATCGCCGCCGGGCAGGCCTCGCCGGCGACCACCAGGGTCTGCAGCGCCGGCGCGCCGCCGGCCTCGACCAGGCCGGGCACCACGCTCGGCGGCAGGGTCACGTGGCTGATCGAGCGCTGGTTCAGCACCGCCGCCAGTTCGTCGCCGGCCAGCGCGTGCGCGCGCCCGGGCAGGCACAGGCAGGCGCCGCTGCACCAGGCAGTGAACACTTCCGAGACCGAAGCGTCGAATCCGAGCGAGGCGAACTGCAGCAGGCGGCTGTGCGGCGCGAGCGCGAAGCGCTCGATCTGGGCCAGGGCCAGATCGCGCAGGCCGCGGTGTTCGATCAGCACGCCCTTGGGCGTCCCGGTCGAGCCGGAGGTGTAGATCGCGTAGGCCAGATCGCCGGGCGCCGGGCCGGGCAACGGCTGCGCGTCGGCGTCGTCGGCCGCGGCGCAGGCCTGCAACGACAGCGCCGGCGGCAACGGCTGCGGCAGCGCGGCGAGCGCCGCCGCGTCGGCCAGGACCAGGCCCGGCCGCGCGTCGTCGAGCACATGGCGCAGGCGTTCGGCCGGCGCCGCGGCATCGAGCGGCAGATAGGCCGCGCCGGCCTTGAGCGTGGCGAGCAAGGCGACGAAGGTGTCGACCTCGTGATCGGACACTACCGCGACCAGATCGCCGGCGCCGATGCCGCGCCGGCGCAGGTGCCGCGCCATGCGCTGCGCGCGCCGGTCCAGTTCGGCATAGCTCAGCCGCGCGCCGGCGGACTCCAGCGCCGGCGCATCCGGGGTGCGCGCGGCCTGCGCCGCGAACAGGTCGCAGACGGTCGCGTCCGTGGTCGCGGCGGCCCGCACCGGCGCCGGCGCGGCGCCCAGGCGCAGCCGCGACACCGCTTGCGCCGGGTCGGCCATCGCCGCGTCCAGCAGCGCCGCGTACATGTCGCCGAGGCGGACGATGGTGGCGGCATCGAACAGGTCGGTGGCGTATTCGATCTCGGCGCTGAGCCGCCCGTCCGCCTCGATCAGGTTCAAGGTCAGATCGTACTTGGCGCTGCGGCTCGGCAGGTCGATCCGCTCGGTCTGCGCGCCGGCCAGCCGCAGCGCGGTCGGCGGAGTGTTCTGCAGGGCGAAGATCACCTGCACGATCGGCTGCCGCGACAGGTCGCGATGCGGCTTGAGCGCGGCCACCAGCTGTTCGAACGGCAGCTCCTGATGGGCGAACGCGGCCAGCGCGGCGTCCTTGGCCTGGGCCAGCAGCGCGGCGAAGCTGGCGCCGGTGTCGACCCGTGCGCGCAGCGCCAGGGTATTGATGAACAGCCCGATCAGCGGCTCGGTGTCGCGATGGGTGCGGCCGGCGGTGGGCGTGCCGACGACGATGTCGCCGCTTCCGCTCCAGCGCGCCAGCAGCGCCTGGAACGCGGCCAGCAGCACCATGAAGGCGGTGGCGCCGTGTTCGCGCGCGAAGCCCGGCAGCCGCCGCGCCAGCGCCGCGGGCAGCTCGAAGCGGTGCACGGCGCCGGCGAAGCTCGCGCTCGGCGGACGCGGCCGGTCGCTCGGCAACGCGATCAGTTCCGGCGCGTCGGCGAGCTGCGCGGTCCAGTAGCGCAATTGCTGCGCGAGCTGCGGCGCCTGCAGCCAGCGGCGCTGCCACATGGCGTAGTCGGCGTACTGCAGGCGCGGCGGCGGCAGCGCCGGCTCGGCGCCGCGCGCATGCGCCTCGTAGAGCGCGCCGAGCTCGCCGAGCAGCACGCTGTGCGACCAGCCGTCGGCGGCGATGTGGTGCGCGGCCAGGATCAGCACGTGCTCGCGCTCGCTCAGCCGCAGCAACTGGGCGCGGAACAGCGGCCCGCGCTCCAGGTCGGTGCGGTGCAGCGCTTCGCGCTCCAGCCGGTCGTCCACGAACGCCTGCGCCCGGGCCGGATCCAGTGCGCTGAGGTCCTCGACCGACAGCGGCTGCGTCGGCGCCGGATCGATCTTCTGGCGCGGCTCCTCGCCGTCGAGCACGAAGCGCGTGCGCAGCATTTCGTGGCGTTGCAGCAACTGCGCCAGCGCCGCGTCGAGCGCGTTGCGGTCGAGCGCGCCGCGGATCCGGAACGCCAGCGGCACGTGGTAGGCGGCGCCGACCGTGCCGAGCTGCTCCAGGAACCACAGCCGCTCCTGCGCGAACGACAGGGCGATGGATTCGCGGTCCGGATGCGGCGTCAGCGGCGGCGCGGCGCCGGCGGACGGCGGCGCTTGCTCCAGGACCGCCTGTTCCAGCGCGGCGACCGTGGGGTGGTCGAAGATCGCGCGCAGCGGCAGCTCCAGCGCCAACTGCGCGCGCAACTGCGCGATCACCCGCATCGCCAGCAGCGAATGGCCGCCGAGTTCGAAGAAGTCGTCGTGCAGGCCGACCCGGTCCAGCCGCAGCACTTCGGCGAAGATGCCGGCCAGGCTGCGCTGCAGCGCGGTATGCGGCTCGGCGTAGTCGGCGATGTCGGGGCGCTCTTCCGGCGCCGGCAGCCGCGCCTTGTCGACCTTGCCGTTGACCGTCAGCGGCAATGCCGGCAGCACCACGGTCGCGGCCGGCAGCATGTGCTCGGGCAGGATGCCGCGCAGGTGCTCGCGCAGGCCGCGCACGAACGCGTGCTGGGCGGCGGCGGCGAGCGGGTCGTTGGCGTAGGCGCGCGGGTCCGCATCGAGCGGCTCGGCGAACTCGGCGCACTCGGCGCCCTGGCCGGCATCGCCCTGCCCGGCCGCGTCCGGGTCGCAGAACGTCGCCCGCAGCTGCCCCGGCGAATCCTCGGACCAGGCGATCGCGACCCGGTAACCGTGGCGTTCGCCCAGGCGCCACAAGGCTTCGGGCTGGACCCCGGGGACGGCCGACGCGCCGGCGCGTTCGTTCAATTCGCGCCACGACAGCGTCGGCGCGGCTTCGTCGAGCAGGGCCAGGCGGCGCAGATCCGCGCTCAGGCGCGCGTTGACCAACTCGACCCGCAACCGCGGCGGCCGCTGCCGCGCCAGATGCGCATCCAGTTCGGCCAGCGCGTCGTCGCCCTGCGCGCGCCACGGTTCGGCCGGCGGCGCCGCCGCGCGCGGCCCGACGTGCAGCCAGACGTCGTAGCGGTATTGGTTGAGCTCGTTGTCGGCGTCGCCGCGCTTGAGCAGGATTTCGACTGCGCCGATGTTGGCCAGCCGCTGCGGCAAGGCGCGGAAGAATTCCGGCCCCAGCAGCAGTTCCTTGTCCTGGCGCATGCCGCGTTCGATCGCCGCGCGCAGTCGTGCGGCGTCGGCCCCGTCGTCGGCCTTGGCGAACTGCACCGAGGCGTGGAAGGCGCGCATCAGCCCGTGGTGGCGCACGTCGCCGACGAAGATGCGTCCGCCCGCCACGACCCGTTCGCTGGCCTGGCGCAGCACCTCGATCAGATAGTCGGCGCTGGGGAAGTACTGCACGACCGAGTTCAGCACCACCGTATCGAAGCCGTCGGGCAGGCCGGCGAAATCGTCGGCGGGCTGCGCCGACAGGCGCACGTGCTCCAGCCCTTCGCTCGCGCCCAGCCAACGCTGCAGGCGGCCGATCGCGACCGAGGACAGATCGGTGGCGACATACGACCGGCAATGCGGCGCCAGCCGCTCCAGCACCAGGCCGACGCCGCAGCCGATCTCCAGCAGGCGCTGCGGCCGCCGCGCCAGCACCCGCTCGGCGGTGGCGTCGAGCCATTGCCGCATCTGCGCCAGTTCGATCGGCGCGCCGGTGTAGCTGCTGTGCCAGCCGACGAAGCTGGGACGGAAATCGGCGTCCTGTTCGGGCCGGTACGTGTCCTGGTAAAGCGCCTGCCATTGGCCGACGCTGTCGTCCGCGCGCGCGGCCGCGCCCTCGGCCTGGGCCGGTTCGGCGACGACGTAGGCGACCAGGCGCGGCTGGCCGTCGCCGTCGCGCTTGGTCACCACCGCCTGGCGCACGCCGGGATGGCGCAGCAGCGCGGCCTCGATCTCGCCCAGTTCGATCCGGAACCCGCGCAGCTTGACCTGCTGGTCGAGCCGGCCGAGGTATTCGATATCGCCGTCGGCGGTGCGCCGGGCGAGATCGCCGCTGCGGTACAGCCGTTCGCCGTGGCCGAACGGACTGGCGACGAAGCGCGCCGCGGTCAGCGCGGCGCGGTTGAGATAGCCCCAGGCCAGACCGGCGCCGCTGACGCACAACTCCCCCGCTTCGCCGTCGGCGACCGGGCGCAGCGACTCGTCGAGGACGAACAGGCGCAGGTGCGGCAAGGCGCGGCCGATCAGGCTGGCCGGCGCACGCACCGCTTCGGCCGCGGCGACGTCGCGCTCGGTGACGTGCACGGTCGTCTCGGTGATGCCGTACATGTTGACCAGTTGCGGCCGCGCGTCGCCGTGACGCTCGAACCAGCCGCGCAGCTCGCCGAAGCGCAGCGCCTCGCCGCCGAAGATCACCAGCCGCAACTGCAGCGGCAGGCGCATCGATTCGTCGACCGCGGCGAACTGGGCGAACGCGGACGGCGTCTGGTTGAGGACGGTGACGCCCTCGTCGCTGGCCAGCCGGTAGAACGCCTGCGAATCGCGCGCGACCTGCGCCGGCACCAGCACCAGGCGGCCGCCGTAGAGCAGCGCGCCCCACAGTTCCCACACCGAAAAATCGAAGGCGTAGGAATGGAACAGGCTCCATACGTCGTGCGCGCCGAAGCCGAAGCGCGGCTGCGCGGCGTCGAACAAGGCGGTCACGTTGGCCTGCGGCACCGGCACGCCCTTGGGCTGGCCGGTCGAACCGGAGGTGTAGATCACATAAGCCAGTTCGCCGGCCGCGAACGGCCGCGCCGGCGCGGCGGCCGCGGCCGATTCGATCTGCTCCCAATCGCGGTCCAGGCGCAGCACGCGGCGACCGGACGGTTGCGGCTGCGCGCACAGGTCGGCCTCGGTCAGCAGCAGCGGCGCCGCGCAGTCCTCGAGCATGAAGGCGATGCGCGCCGGCGGCGTGCGCGGGTCGATCGGCAGATAGGCCGCGCCGGCGCGCAGCACCGCCAGGGTCGCCGCCACCAGCATCGGCGAACGCTCCAGGCACAGGCCGACGATGTCGCCCGGGCCGACGCCGGCGTGTTGCAGGCAGCGCGCCAGCGTCGCCGCGCGCGCCTGCAACTGGCGATAGCTGACGCGCTCGTCGCCGCAGACCAGCGCTACCGCGTCGGGCGAGCGCGCGGCCTGGGCTTCGAAGCGCTCCACCAGCGACGGCGCAGCGGCGGCCTCGTCGCTCGGGCCGGTCGCGGCGTTGTCGCTGGCGGGCGCAGGATCGTGTGCGTCCTCAGTCACCCATGCATCTCGCGATAGCGCGCCGCCCACTGTTCGGAGATCTCGTCGGCCTGGCGACGATGGCGGGTGCGGGCGATGTCCGGGCGCTGCGCCGACAGATTCAGGTAATCCAGGACCGAGCGCAGCGTGGGTTCGTAATTGGCCGCCAGGTCTTCGTAGTCGACGATCATCGGCTCGATCCGGTGGCGCTTGAAGAACGCGCGCCAGCCGTCGTCGCCGCTCTGCAGCCAGTCGGCCAGGCGCCGGATCATGGCGAAGTCGAAATCTTCCGCGGCGACCGGCAACACCGGGTCGGTGCTGCCGGCGACGCGCACGAACTCGCTGGTCTTGATCGCCTTGAACAGCGACACCGCCTGCGCGACCCGGTCGGCGCGGCGCAGCCAGATGTAGGACAGGCGCGGGAACGCGCGGCTGAACAGTTCATGCGGCGATGCGAGCTTGTCGCCGAAATACGCCTGCAGCACTTCCACCGCGTTATGGAAATCGGAGAACGGACGCTGGAAGTGGATCTTGACGCCGAACACGCCGTTGTCGGTGGTGCCGGCTTCCACTATTTCGCGCAGCACCTGTTCGGCCGGATGCGCGCGGCGCTGTTCTTCCAGCAGTTCGCGGTAGCGCTCGGGCTGCATGTCGAACACCTGCGCCTGCGGCAGGCGCACCGGCGGCGCGAAGTATTCGTCCGGGCGTCCGGCGATGCCGGTCTCGCGCAAGCCGCTGGCGAGCATCGTGCTGCCGCTGCGCATGGTCGTGCAGATGATGTAAGAGCGCTGGTTCCGCATCCTTCGAAACTCCCGGTACGACCAAATATCGATCCCATCGATCCCATCGATCCCGCACAGGCTGGCGCGGGCGTGCCCTACGCGTCGCGTCCCGCCCCGGGCCCGCGGCGGTTGTGCCGGCGCGGACGCCGGCGAGGTCGCTGTCGCGACCGCGACGCCGTGGGAAATTCAGTCGTTGCGGGGTTGGCCGGACGGGGCCGTCGCTCGATGCGCGGAAACGGATTCGCCGCGGCGGCGCGGCGCGCACGAGTGTAACGGCCCGCGGCGGGCGCCGATCCGGCTCGCCTGTCGGTTTTGACAGGTCCGCGAGCGGCCTGAGTGCGCTTGCGATCGCAGCGTGCGGGCGCGGCCGTCGAAGACGCGCGCAGGCGATGGAACGAGCGGGAGTTCAAACATCGCTGCGCAGACATCCTGTGGTCCATGTCGAGAACTGACGTGACGCGCCCTGAGCCAGCATGCATTGAAGGCGGCATGCAATGGCACGCTACGCTACAACGTTTGGCATCCTCGTACGATTGCCGGTGCTTCGTCAAGGCGTGTCGACGCGTCGATTGCCCGACCGCTTCGCGCGCGTTCGAACGCCGCCAACCGCGCGCTCCTGTTCATGCTTGTCCTTGCGTAAATCGTGCGAATTCGCGCCGACATGGCCGCGCATTCAGCGCCGCGGCGACGGTCGCGCGAGCGCGCGGCCGACAGCATGCGCTGACGTATGCGCGCACCGCCGACGCCGTCTCACTGGATGCGATCGACGCTGCCGCCGGGGTTGAAGCGCGTCAGTCGCGGCTGCGGCGACAGCACCAGCGCGCGATGCTGCGAGAACTGTGCGGCCATGCCCCAAACGCGATGGGGGAAACTCTGCGTCAAAGCGTCTGCATAAGGTTGCGCGTAGTCCTGCCGGCACAGCAGGAACTTCGCCGCCGCGGCGATGTCCTCGCGGTCGAGCACGCAGAACACCGTCCATTGCGGATGCGCCTGCAGCGCCTGCGCCACCGCGATGCCGAGCTCGGGATACGCCGGACTGAGCATGTCGTCCAGGCAGACCACGCCCCACGGCGCCATGCACGCGAACGCCAGCGCCATGTCCTGGGCCAGCGACGAGGCCTGATGGTCGCCGTCGATATGGAACAGGCGGATCGCGCGCGCGCCGTCGGGGCCGGTGAGCCGGTGCGGGCGCAGGCGCCGGCTGTCGGCGCAGATCGTCTCGACCCGGTCGGTCAGGCCGAACCGGCGCAGGCGTTCGCTCAGCCGCAGGCCGACGTGGATGTCGGGCCAGTCGAACCGGTCGATCGCCAGCGCCCGCTCGCCGGCCTGCAGGCCCAGCGTCAGCGCGATCAGGAAGCGCCCTTCGAACGCGCCGATTTCGGCGACGTCGCCGCGCCAGCCCTGCCCGGCCTGGACTTGCATCAAGCTCGCGCAGGCGCGCGCGGCGAACGCCGACGACATGCCCGGCACGGCCTCGTAGTGTTCTCGCAGGTAGCGATCCAACGACAGCGGTGCCTGGGACATGCAGGCCTTCTCCGAATGGCTGCAGCAAGGACGGCGCGACGGGCGGTTCGATCCGGTGCGGCGCCGAGCGCGCAGACGCGACGACCGCGCGGGCACCGGGTGCGCACGGTCGTTCGTCGAGTGTTCGCAGCGTTTCCTTCGGCGGCGCCCGCCTTCGGCACGGATCGCGACCAGGCCCCCGCCGCAGCGCTCCCCAAGCGCCAGCCGACTCTAGCACGACCGTTTAGACGGTCAAGCCGCGCCGCGGCAGCCGCCGGCGGGGCTCGCGCGGCGGCGAGGACTGGATTAGTCTCGCTGTCGCGCGGCGCGACGGAAGGCCGCGTCGACACATGGAGGGGGACCCGCGGTGATTGCGACGATCGAACCATCCCGCCCGCTGCCGACACCGTCGTCCGAGCCGATCGGCGCGCCCGCTGCCGGCCGCGCCGCGGAGCGGCCGGCTTGAGCGCGACGCCCTCCTCCCGCCGCGGCGGAGCGATCCTGATCACCGGCGGCGCCGGCTACGTCGGCAGCCACGTGGTGTTGCAACTGGCCGAACGCGGCGAGCGCATGGTCGTGCTCGACGACCTCAGCACCGGCCACGCCCAGGCGGTGCTCGGCGCCGAGCTGGTCGTGGGCGACGTCGGCGACGCCGCCACCGTCGCGCGGGTGCTGCGCGACTACGACGTCGATACGGTGCTGCACCTGGCCGCGCGCACGATCGCGCCGGAGTCGGTACGCGATCCGCTGCGCTATTACGCCGGCAACACCTGCGCCACCCACACCCTGCTCAGCTGCTGCGCGCAGGCGGGCGTGGCCAACTTCGTGTTCTCCTCGTCGGCGGCGGTGTACGGCATGCCGGCCTCCGGGATCGCGCGCGAGGACACTCCGACCGCGCCGATCAATCCCTACGGCGCGTCCAAGCTGATGAGCGAGTGGATGCTGCGCGATCTCGCCGCAGCGACCGGACTGCGCTACGCGGTGCTGCGCTATTTCAACGTCGCCGGCAGCGACCTGCGCGGCCGCATCGGCCATTCCACCCGCAACGCCACCTTGCTGATCAAGGCCGCGTGCGAAGTCGCCACCGGCAAGCGCGAGAGCATCGCGGTGTACGGCACCGACTTCGCCACGCCCGACGGCACCGGCGTGCGCGACTACATCCACGTGGACGACCTCGCCCGCGCCCACGCCGATGCGCTGGACTACCTGCGCCGCGGCGGCGACCCGGTCGTGCTCAACTGCGGATACGGGCGCGGCGCCTCGGTGCGCGAGGTGCTGCGCGCGCTCGAACGCGTGCACGGCGCGCCGATCCCGGTGGTCGAGCATCCGCGCAGGGCCGGCGATCCGCCTTCGCTGATCGCCGATGCGTACCGGATCCGCGAGCTGCTCGGCTGGGCGCCGCGCTGCGACGACATCGACTTGATCGTCGCCAGTTCGCTGGCGTGGGAACGCAGCCTGGGCGAGCAGCGCGGCTGAGCCGGCCGCGCCGTCGCAGCAGCGAAAGCCATCGTTACAACTGCGCGAACGCCGACGTGGACGGGCTTGGCGCGCACGGGGCACCTGCCAGCATCGAAACGCAAGTTCGCAACCGCATCCCATGGAGCAAGATCGATCACCTTATGGAATACCAACTCCCCATCGGCAGACTGGACGACGTCTTTTCCGGGCCGCGCGCGGTCAGCGCCGACGAACGCAACGCGCTGTACGCGCTGATCATCGAGTCCATGCGCGAACGCTTCGGCGAACGCCTGCAGCATCTGGTCCTGTACGGCTCGACCGCGCGCGGCGAAGCGCGCCCGTACTCGGACATCGACCTGTGGGGCGTCATCGACGACGAGGTGTACGGGGCGAAGTTCCAGAAGCCGGTCGAATGGGTCTACGGCCCCGGCAAGGCGTTGGTGTATCTGCTCTCGCGCAGCGCCGCCGAAGCGCTGGCGCGCGAGGTCGACGAGAGCTGGCCGATCAGCCGCGGCAAGTTCGTCTACTCGCACGTGGTGTGGGCTTCGCCGGGCAACGAAAACCTGCTCGCCCGGTTGCGCGAGGTCGCCACCCATCCGGATCCGGACATGGTCGAACGGGCGATGGCGCGGATCGTCTCGGGCACCTTGTACGAACTGATCGGAAAGCTGCGCAACCGCTCCGCGCCGCACGCGATGATCGCCGGCACCTTCGCCATGCATCTGGCGCTGGTGACCGGACTGGCCGCGCGCTACCCCTACGCGACCTTCGGCACGGTGCTGGAAGAGGCCGCGCGGCTGCCGGCGCCGGACGGCGCGAAAGAGTTGTACGCGCTGGTCATCAAGGGCGACCTGAGCGATCTGGCCCTGGTCAACGAAGTGGTCGAGCGCGCCTGGGCCGGGCTGGCTTCGTGGCAGGCCGGGGCGACCTTCACCGCCGCGCTGGGCTTGCGCGTCCTGCCCTCGTTCGAGCCGGCCGAAGAGCCTGCGTAAATCCCGGCCCGAATCCGGCGCGCGTAGCGGACGCTTCGGGTGGTGCGGATCGAGTCGCCGGCCGCGATATCGCCGGGCCCGGGCCGGCTATGCCGTCAACGCGGCGGCGGCCGGCGACGGCATGAGCAATTCCGATACATCGACGGGCAGCCGATCGAGGCGGTTCTTGTCCCAGATCGGCAGCCCGGACAGGTGCTCGGCTTGTTCCACCGCGCCGGTCAGAATCGCGAACTGCGGCGCGGGCGCCGCGGCGAAAACGATCTGGCGGGCCTCCTGCCAGCAAAAGCCCGGCAAGTTCAGGTCGCACAGGACCAGATGCGGGTCGTAGTCGCGCAGGGCGGCGATCAGCTCGTCGCGGGTGGCGACGCGCCGCCGCGTCCACGGCGCCGGCAACTCGCCCAGCGCGAACTCGGCCAATTCGACGTCCTCTTCGGTGTCGTCGACGAACAGCAGGCGCCAGGTCATGCCGATGGCCTCAGTTGGCTTCCAGCGGTTCGTTGAGCACCGCCCAGAAACGTCCCAGCGTCCTGACGGCGTCGAAGAACTGGTCGACGTCGACCGGCTTGACCACGTAGGCGTTCACGCCGAGGCCCCAACTGCGCACCAGGTCGGCTTCTTCGCGCGACGAGGACAAGATCACCACCGGCAACATGCGCAGCTTGTCGTCCTTGCGCATCTCGGCCAAGACCTCCAGCCCGTCGATGCGCGGCATCTTGATATCGAGCAGGACCACCGACGGGTCGCCATCGGTGCGGCCGGCGAACGCGCCGCGCCGATACAGGTAATCGAGTGCCTCGACGCCGTCGTTGACGTGGACCACCGGGTTCAACAGATTGGCGTCGCGCAATGCGTCGATGGCCATTTCGGCATCGAACGGGCTGTCTTCGGCCAGGAGGATCGTACGCAGTTCGGTCATGCAGGCAGCCGCTCGGTGATGGGTTGGTCGGAAGCAGGAAGAAGCAGGAAGAAGCTGGCGCCTTCGTCGGGACGCCCCTCGGCCCAGACGCGGCCGCCGTGGCGCGAGGCCACGCGGCGCACGGTGGCCAGGCCGATGCCGGTGCCGGGGAACTCGGTCGCCGAGTGCAGCCGCTGGAACACGCCGAACAGCTTGCCGGCATACGCCATGTCGAAGCCGGCGCCGTTGTCGCGCACGGTGAACAGGTGATTGCGGTCGGCGTCGTACGCGTGGCTCACTTCGATCGTCGCCGGCTGGCGCTGGGCGCTGTACTTGACCGCGTTGCCCAGCAGGTTGAGCCAGACCTGGCGCAGCATGTTTTCGTCGCCGACCACGACCGGCATCGGGCCGATCCGCCATTCGACGTTGCGCTCGGGCTGGTCGAGCTTCAGGTTCGCGTCGAGCATCGAGCGCGTGTCCTGGACCAGCGTCTGCATGTCGACCGACTGCAAGCGCAAGGCGCTGCGCCCGAGCCGCGAGTACACCAGCAGGTCGTCGATCAAATGCGACATCCGCTTGGCGGAGGTCGAAATCACCCCGAGATAATGCCGGCTCTTCTCGTCCGCGGCCTCGCCCAGGTGGCGCTGCAGCTTGTCGGCGAAGCCCGCGGTATGGCGCAGCGGCGCGCGCAGGTCGTGCGACACCGAATAGCTGAAGGCTTCCAGTTCGCGGTTGACTTCCGAGACCTGCTCGATCTTGCCTTCCAACTGGCGATTGAGCTCGTGGATGCGGTTTTCGCTGGCCCGCCGCGTGCTGATGTCGGTGGCCGCGATCATCACCGTGCGGTCGCGATGCTCGCCCGAGGGCATCCGGCGCGCGTTGATGAGCATGGTGCGGCGAACCCCGTCGGCGGTGGTCTGCTCGCACTCGTAGTCCCACATTTCGCGGCCGCGCGACATGACGTCGCCCAGCCGCCGCACCGTCTCCTCATCGGCCCAGGCGCCGCCCTCGATCTGGGCGAGCGCGCGGCCGTTCGCGTCGGGCGGCAATCCGTACAGTTCGGAGAAAGCGAGATTGAACAACACCAGGCGAGAGCGGTCGTCGACCACCGCGATCGGCTCGCGCACCGTATCCAGGACCAGCGCCGCATGCGCGTTGGCCTCGGCGGCATCGCGCTCGGCGCCGACTCGCCGGCGCAGCTGGCGCACGGCGTAACCGGCGGCCAAGCCGAGCAGCAGCACCTGGACGGCGACCGCCAGCCAGCGGGTGAGTTCGGTCACGGCGCTGCGCTGCTGGTATTGCTGCGCGCGCCGGGCCAGCAGGCCGCGCTCCTCGGCGATGACCTTGGCGATGAGATCGCCGACCGGGTACTGGCGCACGGCGGCGTCGACCTGGGCGTGGGTCGCGGCCCGCCCCGCCTGCGCCACCACGTCCATATTGCCCAGGCGCAGGCTCACCTGGTTCTGCAGTTCGCCCAGTCTGCGCTGCTGTTCCGGATTGTCCTCGGTGAGGCGCTGCAAGGCGGCCATCGCCACGCCGATCTGTCGGCGGCTGGCGGCGAGGCGCTCGCGCAGGCGCGGCGTGTCGACGCCGGCGGCGAGCGACAGCGCGGCCGCCTCGGTGTCGCGGACGTGCAGCGCGAGCGATTGCGCCTGCGCATCGACTTCCAGGGTATGCCGGACCATATCCGACGAGCGCTTGGCCGCATCGCCGGCGCCGCGCAGGACGAGCGCCGGAACGATCACGGTCAACGCGATCACGAGCGCAAGCGCGCCCGCCTGCCATGCCGCGACCGGGTGTCGTTGGGTGGCGCTCACGTGTGGAAGGTTCCGCCTGGGGCACGCTGCGCGCTGCATGCGTCCCTCCCCAGGGCACAGCGTTCAATCATGAGACCAAGCGCCGGGACATGGCAATAGCCTGCAATTGTCGCAATCCGGCAGTTGGGCCGGATCCCGATCGTCAGATCCGGATCGTCACCGCGTCGTCCCTCGCCACTGCGAGCCGCCGGCGACGTGAGCACCTCATCGGCCGGCAGCTTTTCGCGAATCGATAAACAGCCGCCGTTCGGCGAGAGCACCCGCGCAGGAAAACTCGGCATCGCGTCGGCGGACTCGATCGGCCGGAATGGTCTGCACTCATTTCGACGCGGTTGCCGCATCGAGGTTGGCGTCGCCCGCGAGTCGGGGCGACCCAGCGATCAAGGCCGAGCTCGTCCCTTTACCGCACTCACCGCTGTCCGCGGGCGCTTGGCGCTCGACCATCGCGCGAGAGATCCGGACGATTCGATCAGCGCGCAGCCGAAACGTCCCAGCGCTCATTCCTCAATGCGTTATGTGATGAAAATCGCGAATTCGAATTAAACGGTTAAGTCAAAAAAAGAAGTCCGTTACAACTTCAGCAAGTTCACGTTGCGCCTACGTCGGCTCACCTAGGTTCGACCGCCTCAGGGGACCACCCTCTCTTCAGCCAATCGAGGCCGCAAACGATGGGAATGCACGCGTACGAGACTGATCGCCACACCGCGCTTGTAGTGGACGCCGACGCCGAGATCGCGCACTGGCGCACGCGCTACCGGGACCTGCCGCATTGCCGGTACATGCGCTGGGACGATGTGAAGCCCGCTCTGCAAATCGGTATCGACGCCTGCCTGAAGGCCAACGGCCGCGATGTGGTGGAAATGCTGGACGAATTGGAGTCCCGCTATCGCCGCACCGGCAAGGACTCCCGCCTGGATTGGGTTCGCGCGCGCGAGGTCGTCGCGGCGGTGTGGGTGCGCATCTGGAGCCAGAAAAAATCCAGGACGGAACGCTTGGCGGCCTTCGCCGCTACCTCCGATACCTCCGATCGCATGCGTATCCGCTGATCCAAACGCAGCGGACACTGCTCAAGGAGCTAGCCCATGCTTCATTACGCACTGATCTTCCTGGTCGTCGCGCTTATCGCCGGCGTCCTGGGCTTTACCGGAATCGCCGGCGCCGCGAGCCAGATCGCCTGGATCCTGTTCGTCGTGTTCCTGATCCTCGCCGTGGTTTCGTTCTTCCGCGGACGCCGCCCGCCGGTGTGATCGCGGCCGCGGCACCGCCGAGGCTGGCGGCGTCAGCCCCCAAGGGCGGCACGCCAGCCTCGGCCTCAACGTCTTGGATGTATTTTGGCGATCAGCCGTTATGCCGTGGTCGCGCCGGCTGCGACGCTTTCCCTGCATCGCCGCAGCGATCCATCAGCGAGCGGCGGCCGTCGACCCGCGCAACATCAAGCCGAAATCCAAGGTCTGCTGGTGCGGCACCTCCACCGCCTCGATGATCGCCAGCAGCAGGTTGACGGCGCGTACGCCGATCTCGCGCATCGGCTGGCTGATCGTCGTCAGCGGCGGGTTGAGATAGCGCGACGAGGCCAGGTCGTCGAAGCCGACGATCGAGAAGTCCTGCGGCACGCGGATGCCCAGGTCCCTGCACGCGGCGAGGACGCCGAGCGCCATCTGGTCGCTGAAGCAGAACGCGGCGGTCGGCGCGGTCTGCTGCCCCAGCAGCTTTTTCGCGGCGGCGTAGCCGGATTCGATGGAAAAGTCGCCCGGGGCGATTTTCAGCTGACGCAAACGGCCGCGCGCCCTGGCGGCGGCTTCCACGCCTTCCAGGCGCTGTCGATGCAGCGGATTGTCGGGCGGCCCGCCGACCACGGCGATCCGCTGATGGCCTAATCCATACAGATGTTCCATCGCGGTGCGCGCAGCGGCCGCGTTGTCGATGTGGACGCTGGGAATGCCCAGCGCCGGATCGAACTCGCAGCCGTTGACCACCGGCGCGGCGGCGCCGAGCCGCTTGACGATGTCCTGCGCCGTCGGCGGCAGCCGGTGGCCCAGCACGATCAGGCCGTCGGCTTCGTTGCGCGGCAACATCTGCGCGTAGCGTTCTTCCCGGTCCGGCCGGTTCTGGGTATCGCCGAGCAGCACGGCGTAGTCGGCGGCCTGCGCGGCCTCTTCGGCGCCCTGCAGGATCTGGGCGAAGAACGGGTTGGCGATGTCCGGAACGGTGACCAGGATCTTGCCGCTGCGCTGGGTCTTGAGCGTGCGCGCCACCGTGTTGGGCACGTAGCCCAGCGCGGCGGCCGCTTCCTCGATGCGCTGGCGCGTGGCCGGCAGCACCTTCTCCGGCCGCGACAGCGCGCGCGACACGGTGCCGGCCGAGACGCCGACCTGCCTTGCGATGTCGTAAATGGTCGCCATGCCTCAGTCCATCGGCCCTCGCTGCGTTGCACAACGATCATCCTGGCGACCCCATGCTAGAATTGCAATCGATTGCATCAGGCGGATTTCCATGAAAACGCTCAAGGGTCCAGCGCTGTTCCTCGCCCAGTTCATCGGTGACAAGCCTCCGTTCGATCGGTTGGACACGCTGGCCGAATGGGCCGCCGGCCTGGGCTATTGTGGCGTACAAGTCCCGACCAACGCGCCGCACCTGTTCGATCTGGCCGAAGCCGCGCGCAGCCAGGCCTATTGCGACGAGGTCGCCGCCACTCTCGCCCGCCACGGCATCCGCATCACCGAGCTGTCCACGCACTTGCAGGGGCAACTGGTCGCGGTGCATCCAGCCTACGACATCTTGTTCGACGGTTTCGCCCCGCCGGAAAAGCGCGGCGATCCGCCCGCGCGCCAGGCCTGGGCGGTCGAGCAGTTGCTGCTGGCCGCGCAAGCCAGCCGGCGCCTCGGCCTGACCGCGCACGCGACCTTTTCCGGCGCGCTGGCCTGGCCGTACTTCTACCCTTGGCCGCAACGGCCGGCCGGCCTGGTCGAGGAAGCCTTCCGCGAGCTCGGCCGCCGCTGGCGCCCGATCCTGGATGCGTTCGACGCCTGCGGCGTGGACGTGTGCTACGAGATCCATCCGGGCGAAGACCTGCACGACGGCGCGACCTTCGAGCGTTTCCTGGAAACCGTCGACCGGCATCCGCGCGCAAAGATCCTGTACGACCCCAGCCACCTGCTGCTGCAGCGGATGGATTACCTGGGCTTCATCGACCGCTATCACGAGCGCATCGGCATCTTCCACGTCAAGGACGCCGAGTACCGCAGCGATGCGCGCAGCGGCGTCTACGGCGGCTATCAGGACTGGATCGATCGCCCCGGCCGGTTCCGCTCGCTCGGCGACGGCCAGATCGATTTCAAGGCGATCTTCTCCAAGCTGGCCCAATACGATTTCCCGGGCTGGGCGGTGCTGGAGTGGGAGTGCTGCCTGAAGCATCCGGAAGACGGCGCGCGCGAGGGGGCCGCCTTCATCCGCGACCATCTGATCCGGGTCACCGAGCGCGCGTTCGACGATTTCGCCGACAGCGGCGCCGGCGCCGACACGATGCGGCGCGTGCTGGGGATTTGATCGCACGCCAGTCCGCCTGACGCCTATGAGCCTGATGCCGATGAGCCTGACGCTGATGAGCAAGGGGAAGCCATGACGTTCACCATGCCGCGCCTGAGCGCGATGATGTTTCTTCAGTTCTTCATCTGGGGGGCGTGGTTCGTCACCCTGGGCACTTACCTGGTGCAAGGGCCGCTGCAGGCTAGCGCGAGCCAGGTGGCGACCGCGTTCCTGAGCCAGTCCATCGGCGCCATCGTCGCGCCGTTCCTGGTCGGGCTGGTCGCCGACCGCTACTTCGCCGCGCAGCGCATCCTGGCGCTGCTGCATCTGGCCGGCGCGGCGCTGATGTGGGGCGCCTCCGCGGCGACCGGCTTCGGCGCGTTCTCGGCCTGCGTGATGGCCTACATGCTGCTGTTCATGCCGACGCTGGCGCTGGCCAACAGCATCGCGATGCGGCACATGCGCTCGCCGGAAAAGCAGTTCCCGCCGGTGCGCGTGGCCGGCAGCATCGGCTGGATCGTCGCCGGCGTGCTGATCGGCTGGCTGGGCTGGGAACAGGCGCATCGGCTCGACCTCACCTTCAAGATGGCCGCGGCGGCCTCGCTGCTGCTCGGCCTGTATGCACTGACCCTGCCCGACACGCCGCCGCTGGAGCGGCAACGCAACGCCGGCCTCGGTCAGATCCTGGGGCTGGACGCGCTGCGCCTGTTGAAGTCGCGTTCGTACCTGGTGTTCTTCCTGGCCTCGATCGCGATCTGCATTCCGCTGTCGTTCTACTACAACTTCACCAATCCCTATCTCAACGACCTCGGCGTGCGCGGCGCGGCCGGATTGCAATCGCTAGGCCAGGTGTCGGAAGTGCTGCTGATGCTGGCGATGCCGTTCCTGTTCGCGCGGCTCGGGGTCAAGACCATGCTGGCGCTGGGCATGGCGGCGTGGGTGCTGCGCTACGTCCTGTTCGCCTACGGCGATGCGGGCGCCGGGTTCGCGCTGCTGGTGACCGGCATCGTCCTGCACGGCATCTGCTACGACTTCTTCTTCGTCACCGGCCAGATCTATACCGACGCCCACGCGGGGCCGGCGTTCCGCAGCAGCGCGCAGGGCTTCATCACCCTGGCGACCTACGGCGTCGGCATGCTGATCGGCAGCTTCCTGTCCGGCGCGGTCGTGGAGCATTACACCACGGCGGCCGGCCGCGACTGGCAGCAGATCTGGCTGTTCCCGGCCGGCGTCGCCGCGATCGTGCTGGCGGCGTTCGTGCTGCTGTTCCGCGAACGGCCGGCCGCGGCGTCTGCGATGCCCTCCTCCATTGAGGACGCGCAGCGATGAGCGCATTGGGAGTCGCCATCGTCGGCACCGGCATGATCGGCCACGTGCACCGCCGCGCGGCGATCCTGGCGGGCGCGCGCATCGTCGGCGTGAGCGCGTCCTCGCCGCAGCGCGCGCGCGAGGTGGCGGCCGACTGGAACGTGCCGCGCGCCTATCGCGATATCGAGGAAGCGCTCGCCGACCCGCAGGTGCAGGTCGTGCACGTGTGCACGCCCAACCATCTGCACCGGGCGATGGCGCAGGCCGCGCTGCAGGCCGGCAAGCACGTGATCTGCGAAAAGCCGCTGGCGACGACGCTCGAAGACGCCCGGGCCCTGGCGGCGCTGGCCGCGAGCAGCGGACTGGTGGCCACGGTGCCGTTCGTGTATCGCTATCACCCGGTCGTGCGCGAGGCGCGCGCGCGCATCGCCCAGGGCGAACTGGGGCCGCTGCGGCTGATCCACGGCAGTTACCTGCAGGACTGGCTGCTGGACCCGGCCAGCAACAACTGGCGCGTCGATCCGGCGCTGGGCGGCGCCTCGCGCGTGTTCGCCGACATCGGCTCGCACTGGTGCGACCTGGTGGAATGGGTCAGCGGCGAGCGGTTCGCCGAAGTCAGCGCCGCTTTCGAAACCGTCATCGCGCAGCGCAGCGCCGCCAGCGGCCACAGCTACGCCCGCCCGGCCGCCGACGGCGCGATGCAGGCGGTCTCCAGCGAAGACGTCGCCGCGGCCCTGTTCAAGACCGCCGGCGGCACCCTGGCCACGTTGACCGTCAGCCAGGTCTCGGCCGGGCGCCGCAACCGCCTGTGGTTCGAGATCGACGGCGCCCGCGCCAGCGTCGCCTTCGATCAGGAAGACAGCGAGCGGCTGTGGATCGGCCTGCCCGACCAGCGCGAAGAGATCTTCGTGCGCGGCCCGGCGGCAGGAAGCGCGGAGCAACGCCGGCTGTCGGTGCTGCCGGTCGGCCACGCGCAAGGTTACGGCCATTGCTTCGACGCCTTCGTCGCCGACAGCTATCGCGCCATCGACGCCGAAGCGCCGGACGGGCTACCGAGCTTCGACGACGGACTGCGCTCGGCGTTGATCGTCGACCGCGTGATCGCCTCGGCCCGCACGCGCGCCTGGACCGACATCGGCGGCGCGCACGACCAGGAGCGCCGTACCGCCTGAGCCAAACACCCGCCACGACGAGATGCCGGCCCTCGCATGCCCGCGCCGTCGCCTCGCCCGCAGCCATCGAACTTACCGGGAGGACACCATGACGATCGCCATCGCGCGCAGCCTTGCGGCCGCCGCGCTTCTGTTCCTGACCGCCGCGCCCGCTTTCGCGCAACAGGCCCAATCCCAGCCCCGGCCCATCGCCGTGCAGATGTACACGCTGCGCAACGTCGCCTCGCTCGAGCAGCAGCTCAAGATCGTGCACGACGCCGGCATCCGCGCGGTGGAGACCGTCGGCACCCAGGACGTGTCGGCGAAGACGCTCAAGCGGCTGCTGGACAAGTATTCGATCAAGGCGATCTCGACCCACGCGCAACTGGCCAACCTGCGCAGCGATCTCGACGGCGTGGTGGCGTTCAACCAGGCGATCGGCAACACCGTGCTGGTGGTGCCCTACCTCAAGCAAGAAGAGCGCCCGACCGACGCCGCCGGCTGGACCGCGCTGGGCAAGGAACTGGGCGCGATCTCGAACAAGGTCCGGGCCAAGGGCATGACGCTCGCCTACCACAACCACGATTTCGAGCTCGCCGATTTCGGCGGCAAGACCGGCCTGGAGCTGATGTTCGAAGGCGCCGGCCCGCAACTGCGGGCCGAGCTCGACCTGGCCTGGATCGCGCGCGCCGGACGCGACCCGGCGACCTTGCTCGACACGTTCCGCGGCCGCGTGTTCGCCGTGCACGCCAAGGACAACGCGCCGCCCGGCCAGGGCAAGGACGAGGACGGTTTCGCCGCGCTGGGCCAGGGCGTGCTGGACTGGAACAAGATCCTTCCCGCCGCCGCGCGCGCGGGCGTGCGCTGGTACATCATCGAACACGACCATCCGCTCGATCCCGCCGCCGTCGTCCAGGCCGGCGCCGCCTACCTCAACCAACACCTGCCCGCGGGCGCAGGTCGCTGATCGCGGAGAACGTCCATGTCGAAATCGCTCCGGATCGCCGCCCTGCCCTTGTTCGTCGCAGCGTTCGCCGCCGCGCCCGCCGTCGCCCAGGATGCCGCCGCGGGCGCCAAGCTCTATGCCGCGAACTGCGCGTCCTGCCACGGCGCCGACCGCGCGGGCATGGGCGAAACCTTTCCCGCCCTGACCGACGTGGGCAAGCGGCTCGATGCGAAGAAGATCAAGGAACGGATCAAGGCCGGCGGCGGGCTGATGCCGCCGTTCGGCCAATTGTCCGAGAAGGATCTGGAAGACATCGCGGTCTTCCTGAAACAGTAGGACGCCGGCGCGGCGGCCCGCGCCGCGCCCGTCGCTTACAGCTCGCGCACCCAGATGTTGCGGTAGCTGACCTTGGCGTCGTGGTCCTGCAGATAGATCGGCGCGCAGCCGTGCGGCGAATAGGACGGCGCGCCGATGTATTCGGTCTTGCCCGCCAGCACGGTGTCGTCCTGCACGAGCACGCCGTTGTGCAGCACGGTGATGCGCGCCGGCGAAATCAGTCCGCCGCCTTGGGAAAAGCGCGGCGCTTTCCAGATGACGTCGTAGGCCTGCCATTGGCCCGGCGCGCGCGAGGCGTTGACCAGCGGGATCGCCTGCTTGTAGATCGACGCCGCCTGGCCGTTGGCATAGGTCGGATTGCCGTAGCTGTCGAGCACCTGCAGTTCGTAAAGCTCCTGCAGGAAAATCCCGCTGTTGCCGCGATGCTGGCCGTCGAAGCCCTGGGTCTTGGCCGGGGTGCGCCACTCGATATGCAACTGGATGTCGCAGAAGCGCCGCCTGGTGCGGATGCCCTTGCTGCCCGGCACCACGGTAACCGCGCCGCCGGCGACGCTCCACGGAGCGTCGCCGCCCTGCTCGGCTTCCCAGGCCGACAGGTCCTTGCCGTCGAACAACACGATCGCGTCGGAAGGTGCGGCGTCCCTGGGCGTGGCCACCACCGCGGGCACCGGCTTCCAGACTTCGGTCCTGGCCGGATCGCGCTGCGCATCGGTCGGCGCCTGCGCGGCCGCGCAGCCCGCGGCCATGAGGCCTGGCGCCATCAGTATCGCGTTGATCACAGTCGGCTTGCCCATCGTTCCTCCACGAACAGCAGCGCGATCGCGCCGGCGCATCAATCAGGTGGCCCAAGCGGGCGTGCCCGGCTCGTAGGCCGCGTCGCCATCGTAGCGGCCCGGCACGGCGACGTAGCGCAGCGCCTGGGTCGCCCCGGCCTTGGAGGTGAAAAAGCCGAACAGCGCGAGCTGCTTGATCATGGTGAAGTAATGCGGCTTCAGCGCCTTCGGGTTGCCGCCGCCGGTGGCGATGGCCATCGAATTGATCCGCTGCCGGGCTTCGGCATCGAGCGCGCGCAGCAACTCGGTGCGCGCCTGCGCGGACAGCGAGACGAAGCGGCCGCCCGCGCGCTTGTCGAGGTCGGCCAGGCCGGCGCGGAAGATGGCCTGATACTCAGGGGTGTAGCAATCGCTCACGAATGTCGCCATGAACGCTCCGGTGCCCGCGTCCTTCGCTCCCGGCGTCCTGGTCCGCGGCAGGATGGTGTCGGCGATCTCGTCGAGCTGGGCCACCTCGGCCTCGGAGAACGCGCCGCTCCCGCTCGCAGCCGGTGCCTGCCCGTAGACGAACGCCGGCACGCCGATCATGGCCGCGCCGGTGGCGGCGGCGATCATCTTCAACAGCTCGCGACGTTCCATCACAGGTTCCCTGCCTTGAGTTCGCGCACGGCGTGGTCGGCCGCGCGCGCGGTCAGCGCCATGTAGGTCAGCGACGGGTTCACGCAGGCGCTGGAGGTCATGCAGGCGCCGTCGGTCACGTAGACGTTCGGCGCATCCCAGACCTGGTTGTGCGCGTTGAGCACCGAATGCTTGCGGTCGCGCCCCATCCGCGCCGTGCCCATCTCGTGGATGGCCATGCCCGGCGCGTAATCGTTCTCGTGCACCTTGACGTTCCTGACCCCGGCCGCCTCCAGCATTTCGGCCGCGTCCGCGCCCATGTCCTTGCGCATGGCCAGCTCGTTCTTGCGCAGGCTCACGTCCATCGCCAGCACCGGCAAGCCCCACTTGTCCTTGCGCTGCCGGTCCAGGCCGATCTTGTTGTCGTGATGCGGCAACATCTCGCCGAAGCCGGTCATGCCGATGACCCAGTCGCCCGGGACGGTCAACGCGTCCTTGAGCTCGGCGCCGATGTTGAGCTCGGCGATGTCGCGCGACCAGCCGGTGCGGCTCGCCGACCCCTGGTAGCCGAAGCCGCGCACGTAATCGCGCTTTTCCCGGCCCAGGTTGCGGAACCGCGGAATGTAGAAACCGCACGGGCGGCGGCCGAAGTAGTACTTGTCTTCATAGCCTTCGACCGTGCCGGAGGCGCCGACGCGGAAATGATGGTCCATGACGTTGTGCCCCAGCTCGCCCGACGACGAGCCCAGCCCGCCGTGCCAGACATCGGTGGCCGAGTTCATCAGCAGCCAGGTCGAATTGAACGCCGATGCGTTGAGGAAGACGACCTTGGCGGTGTACTGATAGGTCTGGCCGCTCTCGGCGTCGATGATCTCGACCCCGCGCGCGCGCTTGCGGTCCTTGTCGTAAAGCACTTCCTTGACGATCGAGAACGGGCGCAGGGTCAGGTTGCCGGTCTTCATCGCCGCAGGCAGCGTCGCCGACTGGGTCGAGAAATAGGCGCCGAACGGACAGCCCAGGATGCACTTGTTGCGGTACTGGCAATTGACCCGGCCCTGTTCGGGCTTGGGCTGGGTGATGTTGGCGGTGCGCGAGTGGATCAGATGGCGGGTACCGCCGAAGGCTTTCTTGATCCGCGCCGCCACGTCTTTCTCGACCACGTTCAGCGGGATCGGCGGCAGGAACTGCCCGTCGGGCAGCACATCCAGTCCCTCGACCGTGCCGGCGATGCCGGCGAATTTCTCGACGTGGTCGTACCACGGCGCGATGTCGGCGTAACGGATCGGCCAGTCGGTGGCGATGCCTTCCTTGAGGTTGGCTTCGAAATCCAGGTCCGACAGGCGATAGCTCTGCCGGCCCCACATCAGCGAACGGCCGCCGACGTGATAGCCGCGGAACCAGTCGAAGCGCTTGGTTTCCGTGTACGGACAATCCTGCTCGTCGGCCCACATCCCCATCGTGTCTTCGGCCAGCGGGTAGTCGCGCTTGAGCACCGGAAACGCCGTCTTCATCTCCTGGGTCGCCCAGGTGCGGTGCGGGTAGTCCCAGGCTTCCTTCATCGCGTTGACGTAGCCCTTGACGTGCTCGATGTTGCGGCCGCGTTCCAGCATCAGCACCTTGAGCCCGCGCTCGGTCAGCTCCTTGGCCGCCCAGCCGCCGCTGATGCCCGATCCGACCACGATCGCGTCGTAATGATTGTCTGCCATGAGTGTCCTCAGGTGGATATCGGCTTCAGACGTCGCACAGGCGTATCGCCTCGCGCAGCGAGGCGACCGGATCGGCCGCCTTCGGCGAGAACTCTTGCGCGAGATACCCTTGAAAGCCGGTGTCGCGGATCGCGCGGCAGATCGCGGGATAGTTGAGTTCCTGGTCGGCGCCGATCTCGTTGCGGCCGGGCACGCCCGCGGTGTGGTAGTGCTTGAAGAACGCATGGTGCTTGCGGATGCTGGCGATGATGTCGCCTTCCATGATCTGCATATGGTAGATGTCGTACAGCAGGCCGAAGTGGTCCGAGCCGATCCGCTGGCACAGTTCGACGCCCCACGCGGAGCGATCGCACAGATAGTCGGGGTGATCCACCCGGGAATTGAGCAGCTCCATCACCAGCACCACGCCGCGCTTTTCGGCGTGGCCGAGAATGCGCTTGATTCCGGCCTCGGCGTTGGCGAGCCCCTGCTGCGGATCCATGCCGTTGCGGTTGCCGGAAAAGCAGATGAGGTTGCGGTAGCCGGCATCGGCGACCAGGTCGATATGGCGGGTGTAGCGCTGCACCAGTTCATCGTGGAACTCGGTGGCGGCGAAGCCCCGGGTCAGGCCGAGCTCGGCGCCGTTGCACATCGAGCTGAATACGCCGTGCGCCTTCAGGGTCGGCCAGTCTTCGGGCCCGACCAGGTCGATGGCGGAAAAGCCGATGTCCTTCACCGTCTGGCACAACTGGGCGACCGACTGCTTCGCGAACGTCCAGCGCGCGACGGATTGCTTCAGCCGGCCCTTGAGCTCGCCTGCTCGCGGCGCTGCGGCGGCCATCGCGGGCGCGACGGCGGCGGCGGCGAGTCCCAGGCCGGCCATGGCCGCGGCGCGGATCGCGTTTCGCCTGCTGATCTTCGGATTCATAAAGCTCACCTGCGCGTTCCTGAAGCCATAACCGAAAGGCGGCTCGGACAAAATCTTTCGAAACATCGCCCCTGCGACGGGACGCTCGCCGTCCGCTCGATGCATCGACTCGATCGAGCGGAAACCGATCCGCCCTGAGCCTCACAGCCCGCATGAAAGCGCAAAAACTTCCGGTATGCAATCGATTGCGCAACAGTTCGGCGACGGCGATTCCTATGTTGCACAGCACAACGGGCGCAGCGGTTCGCCCGCTTCCGCGAGTGCGCAACCCTTCGCTGATTTTTCGATGTGGTTCGTGCGTCGGCGACCGCCAACGATCATCCTCAGCGCGATTTACGCCGATTCGGCCATCGGTTCAGCCAAAGCGATAAAGCGTTGGATTGATCGCCCCGTTCTGCAAATTTTTTCGCAAAGACGTAGCGAAAGGATGGGCGATGCGAAATCGACCTTGCCGATAGCGCATCGTTCAGCGCGTCGCGGGCGCCGTTTCCGGCATCCGCAAAACAACCGGCAGCACCGCCAGCGCCACCGCCGCGATCATCAGTCCCGGCAACGGCGGCCAGCCGCTCAGGCCGACCCAGTACTCGGCCAGCACCGGCGTCAAACCGCCGAACAGCGCGGTCGCCGCGGTCGCGCCCAGCGCCAGTCCGCTGAGCCTGCCTTCGCCGGAGAACTGTTCGGCGGTGGTCACCGCGCCCACGGCGCTGACTCCGCCGGCGACGCTGGCCAGCACCACCGCGCCCAACCAGGCGAACGCGCCCGAGCTTGCGGCCATGAGGTCGAACAACAAGATCGGCAGCAGCGCGCTGCCCAGGCACAGCGCCAGCAGCACCGGACGCCGCCCGAACCGGTCGGACGCGGCGCCGGCCACGGGCGTCGCCAGGATGACCGCCAACGCCGCCCACACCGCCAGATTCAGGGCCGCCGCTTCGGAGGCCGCGTTCACCGAGACGACAAACGTCGGCACGTAGGCGATGCCGACGTAATAGGTGACCGAGCCGAGCGCGGAGATCGCGAAGCCGCGCGCGATGCCCGCGCGGTGGTGCTTGAGCGCGAACGCGAGCGGCGCGCGCGGCACGCTGCGCTCGCGCCGTTGCCGCAGGAAGTCCGGCGACTCCTGCATCGCGGTGCGGAAGATCCACACCAGCATGGCCATGCCTGCGCCGAACAGGAACGGCAGGCGCCATCCCCAGGCATCGAGATCCGACGGCGGCAACAGGTTCACCACCAGCGCCGCGGCGCCCACCGCCAGCAACGCGCCGACCTCGCTGGCCGCGGCGGCCATCGACGTCACCAAGCCGCGCCGGGCGGCGGGCGCGCCTTCCATGAGGTAGGCGACCACGCCGGTGTATTCGCCGCCGACCGCAAAGCCCATGACGCAGCGCAGGCCCATCAGCGCGATCCCGGCCCAGGGGCCGATGTCTTCGCGGGTCGGCAGCAGCGCGGTCAGCAAGGTCGCCGTCGTCATCAGGCCGATCGACACGAGCATCATCGAGCGGCGGCCGTAGCGGTCGCCCCACTGCCCGAAGAACACCGCGCCCAGCGGACGCATCAGATACGCGACGGCGAACGTGCCCAGGGTCAGCAGCAGCGAAGACGAGTCGGTTCCGAAGAACACCCGCGACAGGGTCGTCGCGAAGTAGAGATACAGGGTGAAGTCGTACCACTCCACCACCGTGGAGAACGCCGCGATGGCCATCGACCGCCGGGACACGGACTTCGCGGCCCGCACTGCGGCGCTCATCGCGGGCCGATCAACTGTGACGGTGCGCGCATCACCAGGGATTTACCCCTTCGAAACAGCGGTGGCATGCACGTTAGCACGCGGCCGCCGATCGATGCGGATGCGGCGGCCCGGCAGCCGCATCGGCCGGGCGAACAGAGCGCTTGCGTTACCGCGCACTGCGCTCGCGAAACGACCGCGCCGCCGTACCCACCAACGCAGCGACCTCGCCGAGCCAGCGCTCCCGGTCCTGTGCCCCGCTCGCCGCCATCGGCCCGTACATGCGCCGGGTCACCGTTGCGACGCCGCACAGTTCGAACACGCTGGTCTTCCACAAGCGCTCGAGCGGATCGCCGAACACATCGCGCTCGCGCTCGGCCGGGGTGTTGGAGGTGTTGAACACGAAGGCCTCGCGCGCCTTGAGCAATCCGACCGGCACGCCGTCCGGGCCTGCGCCCTCCGGGTAGGCGTAGGCGGTGTCCAGGCGGAACACGCGGTCGATCCAGCCTTTCAGGATCGCCGGAGGCTGGCTCCACCAGTTGGGATGGAACACCAGGATCAGGTCGGCCTGCCGCAGTTCGGCGCAATGGCGTTCGACGAGTTCGTCGTCCGAGGCGGTGTTCAAGGCTTCCACGACGGGTTGGACGGGGTTGAAGCCTTCGGCGTAGAGGTCGTGCTCGCGCACGGCGAATCCGCTTGCGCGAAGCGCGGCGGCGGCCTGCGCCGCCATCGCGTGGCTGAAGCTGGTCGGGCTGGGATGAGCGACGATCGAGAGCGCGAGCATGGGGGTTCCCGAAGCGGTTGAAGACGTGCGCGCCAGCCTATCAGGGCCGCGAACGCAGCCGCCGCGCGGCCCGCGACGATGCGCAGGCGCGGCCTAGGCCAACGCGCGCTCGAGGTAAGGTGCGGTCCGGCTCGTGCTGGCGCGCGCGACGTCTTCGGGCGTGCCGGCCGCGACGATCGAGCCGCCCTCCTCGCCCGCGCCGGGGCCGAGATCGATGACCCAGTCGCTGTCGGCCACCACGCGCATCTCGTGCTCGATCACCACGACGCTGTGGCCGCCGTCGACCAGGCCATGCAACTGCGCCATCAGCTTGTCGACGTCGGCGGCATGCAGGCCGGTGGTCGGTTCGTCGAGCACGTACAAGGTGTGGCCGCGCTGGCTGCGGTGCAGTTCGGTGGCGAGCTTGATCCGCTGCGCTTCGCCGCCCGACAGTTCGGTCGCCGGCTGGCCCAGGCGCAGATAGCCCAGGCCGATGTCGCGCAGCACCGTCAGCGGCCGGGCGATGCTGTCTTCGTCGTGGAAGAAGGCCAGCGCTTCGGCGACGGTCATCGCCAGGACCTCGGCGATGTTGCGCTCGCGCCAGGTCACTTCCAGGGTTTTCTCGTTGTAGCGGCGGCCGTGGCAGGTCGGGCACGGCGCGTACACGGTCGGCATGAACAGCAGTTCGACCTGGACGAAGCCTTCGCCTTCGCAGGTCGCGCAGCGGCCCTTGGCGACGTTGAACGAGAACCGCCCGGCGTCGTAGCGGCGCGATTTGGCCAGCGGGGCCTGCGCGAACAGCTTGCGCACCGGGTCGAACAATCCGGTGTAGGTCGCCAGGTTCGAGCGCGGGGTGCGGCCGATGGGTTTCTGGTCGACGTTGACCAGGCGCTTGATCGCATCGGCGCCGCGGCCGAGCCGGCCGGCGGTGGTGCGCAGTTCGCCGGGCTGCGGCGGGCCGTCGTCGTCCGGCTCGGCTTCGGGTTCGTGGCCCAGGTGCGCGCCCATCAGTTCGATCAAGGCCTGGCTGATCAGGCTCGACTTGCCCGAGCCGGACACGCCGGTCACCGCGGTCAGCACGCCGAGCGGAATGCGCGCATCGACACCGTGCAGGTTGTTGCGGTGTACGCCGTGCAGTTCCAGCCAGTGGGCCGGCGTGCGCCGCGCGCGGTCGCGCAAGCGGCGCTGTTCGGCGAACAGATAACGCGCGGTCTGCGAAGCCGCGACTGCGCGCAAGCCTTCGGGCGGGCCGCTGTACAGCACTTCGCCGCCCTCCTGGCCGGCGCCGGGGCCGACATCGACGATCCAGTCCGCGCGCCGCATCATGTCCAGGTCGTGCTCGACCACGAACACCGAATTGCCGGTGCCCTTGAGCTGGTCCAGCGCGCGATGCAGCGCCTCGCTGTCGGCCGGATGCAGGCCGGCGGAGGGTTCGTCGAGCACGTACACCACGCCGAACAGGTTGGAACGGATCTGGGTGGCCAGGCGCAGGCGCTGCAGTTCGCCGGGCGACAGCGTCGGCGTGGTCCGGTCCAGCGCCAGATAGCCCAGGCCCAGCGCCTGCAGCGCGCCGATGCGCTCGACCAGATCGTGGGCGATGCGCTGCGCGGCGATGCGTTTTTCCTGCGACAGGTCCGGCGTGCGGCGCACGTCGGTGCCGCCGGCGTGGGCCGAGCCGCCGCGGGCGACGCGGCGCGCGGTGTCGCC
>NZ_LXSD01000268.1:0-12114 GCF_017168095.1 Lysobacter enzymogenes
GCTCGCGCTCGAAGCAGCGCTTGGCCGCCGGCAGCAAGCGCGCGGCGGCCGCGCGCACCGCCGCATCGTTGGGCGCGATCGCCTGCGCCGCGCGCAGCTTGTCGTAAGCGCTGTCGCCGGGCGGGGTCAGCAGGTCGCCGCGCTGCTCGGCCGCGGCGGCCTCGGCCAGCAGCCGCTGCAAAGACTGGCGCCGGTGCGCCGGGCCTTCCTGATCGAAGCGTTTGCGCGATTCGCGCGCGCGGTCCAGGTGCTGGCGCGCGGTCGCCACCGCCGGCGCGGCCGGAGCGATCGCGCGCGCCAGGCCGAGTTCTGCTTCGGCGTCGGCGAAGCGGAAATCCGCGGCCAACCGTTCGCTGCGTTCGGCATGGGCAGCGGCTACGGCGATCAATCCTTCGCGCGCGGCGGCATCGTCGGGCCGCACCGTCAAAACATCGCGATACGCCTCCACCGCCGCGTCGAGGCGCTGCCGGCGCAGGGCCTGCGCGGCTTCGGCGCGGCGCCGCTCCAGGCGCAGCTCCAGCAAGGTCAGGCTGTCGGGCAGGTCGGCGTGGCCGGGGTCGGCTTCCTGGGCGCGGGCGATGCCCTGCGCGCCGCGCACCAGTTCGCCGCGCTCCAGCGCCTGGCGCGCCTGCTGCAGCAGGTCGGCGAGGGTGTCGTCGCGGCCTTCCAGCGCGTCGTTGCGCTGCGGCTGCAGCTCCAGCACGCGCAGGTACAGCGGCAGCGCGGCGTCGGGCGCGCCGTCCAGGCGGCCCTGCTCGCGCGCGCCCGCGGCCGCGGCGACCATGCGGTCCAGGCCGGCGTGAGCGGCTTCGCGCTGGCGCAGCAACTGCGCCAGCGGTTCGACCTGGGCCCGCGGCACGGCCAGGTCGCGGGCCAGCGCGATGCGCTGGCGGGCGAATTCGAAATGGCCGCCGTCGATGGCCTGGCGCGCCTGCTGCAAGGCGACCTCGCCGGTGCGGGCCAGGCCCTGGCGGGCGTCGCCGCGGTCGGGGTCGACCGCCAGCGCGGCTTCGTACAGCTCGCGCGCGCCGCGGCCGTCGGGCGAACTCAGCCGCCCCTCCGACAAGGCCTGCGCGGCCTGGTCGCGCAGGCGCTGCAGGCGGGTTTCCGGCCACACCCATTCCGACAGCGGCTGCCGCCACAGCGTCAGCGCGGCGAGCGCAGCGATGCCGGCCAGGATCAGCGCGACGCGCAGCCAGTGGCGCAGCAGCCAGCCGCGCAGGCCGGCGTCGGCGTTGTCGTCGTGTTCGCGGTCGCGGCGGTGCGGCGCGTCGAAATCCAGTTCGGTCCAGTCGCCGGCGGCCGGTTCGATGCGCGCGCCGCCCGACGGGTCGGCGGCGAGATCGGGCGTGGCGGGCGGGCGCGGATTCACGGCGCACAGGATAGCGCTGCGCGGATGACGATCGCGATTGCGCGGCGGTGGGCGGCGGCGAGGGTTTGGGTTGTTGGCGGGGTCGTCCAGCCCGGAGCGCGAAGCGTCGGGCCTGAAGGCCCTCCCACAGGCGGCCCCCCGACGCCTCATCCGTGTCCTTGTGGGAGGAGCTCTGCTTGTGGGGGGCCTTGAGGCCCGATGCTTTCGGCTCAGGTCGAAGCAATCCGAAAGAAAAGCATCGGGACTGAAGCCCCTCCCACAACAGCGCCGCCACAAGAACGCGGCGAGCAGGACGCGCGGCTTACTGGCGCTGCGCGTACTCCACGCCCGGCAGCGACGACAGCTTGCCGAGCAGGTTCGACAGCTGGCCGTAGTCGCCCACGCGCAGGCGGAAGCGCAGCCGCACCTGCGCGCCGTTGCGCTCGACGTCGCTGCGGATGCTCAGCACGTGCGCGTTGCCCTGGGCGATGACGTTGGTGACTTCCTTGAGCAGCCACTTGCGGTCCAGGGCCAGCACTTCGATATCGACTTCGTAGTTGGAGCCCTTGCGCCCCCACTCCACCGGCAGCACCCGCTGCGGCTGGGCCGCGGCCAGGCGCTCGAACGCGGCGCAGCCGGGACGGTGCACGCTGACGCCGCGGCCGCGGGTCAGGTAGCCGACGATGGGCTCGCCCGGCAGCGGCTGGCAGCAACGCGCCAGCTGCACCAGCAGGTTGCCCACGCCTTCGACGGTGAAGTCGGTGGCCTTGCCGGCCGGCTTGCGCGCGGACACCGCGATCACGCTCGAGGCCGGCGGCGGTGCGGCCGGCGCGGCGGCGCGTTCGTGTTCGAGCAAGGCGCGGCCGACCTGATGCGGGCCGAGATAACCCAGCGCCACCTGCACGTACAGGTCGCCGTCGCTGGCCAGGCTGAAGCGTTCCAGCACCGGCGCCAGCTCGGCGCCGAGCAGGCCGAGCCGGCGCAGTTCCTTGTCCAGCAGCTCGCGCCCGGCCGCTTCGTTGCGCGAGCGGTCGAGCTTGTGGAACCAGGTGCGCACCTTCTCGCGCGAGCGGTTGCTGGCGAGGAAGCCGTTCGCCGCCACCAGCCAGTCGCGGCGCGGCTCGCCGGTCTTCGCGGTCAGGATTTCGACCCGGTCGCCGCTGCGCAGCTTGTGGTCGAGCGGCACGATCCGCCCGTCGACCTTGGCGCCGCGGCAGCGATGGCCGACCTCGGTGTGCACGTGATAGGCGAAATCCAGCGGCGTCGCCCCCGCCGGCAGGTCGATCACCTCGCCCTTGGGGGTCAGCACGTAGACCCGGTCCTCGACCAGTTCGGTATCGAGCTCGCCGGCCAGCGCCTCGTCGCCGCCGCCGTCGGCCTTGGTGTCGAGCAGGCGCCGCATCCAGGCGATCTTGCGGTCGAACGCGGCGTCGGCGCTCTGGCTGCCGACTTCCTTGTACTTCCAGTGCGCGGCCACGCCGAGTTCGGCCTGGCGGTGCATCTCGTGGGTGCGGATCTGCACCTCCAGCGTCTTGCCTTCCGGCCCGACCACGGCGGTGTGCAGCGAGCGGTAGTCGTTGCGCTTGGGCCGGGCGATGTAGTCGTCGAACTCGCTCGGGATCGGCGTCCACTGCGCGTGGACCACGCCGAGCGCGGCGTAGCACGAGGCCAGGTCGTCGACCATCACCCGCACCGCGCGCAGGTCGTAGAGCTCTCCGATCGGCACGTCCTTGCGCTGCATCTTCTTCCAGATGCTGTAGATGTGCTTGGGCCGGCCGGCGACCTCGGCGCGCACGCCCTGCGCGGCCATCGCCTCGCGCAGCACGCGCTTGACGTTCTCGATGTAGCGCTCGCGGTCGGCGCGCTTCTCGTCAAGCAGGCGCGCGATCTTCTGGTAGGTCTGCGGTTCCAGGTAGCGGAACGCGAGGTCTTCCAGCTCCCACTTGAGCTGCCAGATGCCGAGCCGGTTGGCCAGCGGCGCGTGGATGTCGCGGGTCAGCGCGGCCAGTTCGCGCCGGGTCGCCGGCGGCAGGCTGTCGGCGTGGCGCAGCCGCGCCAGCTGCCGCGCCAGCAGGATCGGCACCACCCGCAGGTCGCGCACGATCGCCAGCAGCAGCCGGCGCAGGCCTTCGCTGCCGGACTGGCGGCCGGGTTCGGCGTGCAGCGCCCAGACCTGCCCGGCGGCGCGCTGGCCGTCGAGCAGCGCGGCCAGCACCGGGTGTTCGCGTTCCCAGCCCGGGCCCAGCGCCGCGGCCCAGCCCGGATAGGCGTGCAGCAGCGCCGCGGCCACGGTGTCGCCGTCGGCGCCGAGCAGGGCCAGCGCATCGAGGGTGGCGGCGACCACCGCCGGCGAGTCCAGCGCGCCGTCGCCGGCCTGCGGCGCGCGCGCCGCGTTCAGCAGACCGGCGCGCAGCGGCGCGGACAGGGCCGCCGCCGCGGGCAAGGCCAGGACGTCGGACAGGGGCGGTGCGGGCGGTTCGGCGGAAACGTTCACTGCGCGGGGGAGTGGAGAAGCGGGAGGAGCTAGCGTCTACACTAGCGAGCATCCGTCCCGAGGAACAGCCGAGGAACCGCACGAATGCCCGCAATCGCCCCCACCGCGCCGCGCCGTCTCGCCGCCGCCCCGCTGCTGCTCGCCCTGGCCACCTGCCTGGCCGCTCCGGCCGCGCTGGCGCAGCAGAAGATCGAGCAGCAGATGAGCGCCGAACAGTTCAAGAACGCCGGCCTGACCAAGCTCAGCGACCAGGAACTGGCCAACCTGAACGCCTGGCTCAACCGCACCCTCGACGCCGAAACCAGCAAGGCCGCGGTCAAGGCCAAGGAAGAGACCGCGCACGAGCGCCGCGGCTTCTTCGAACGCAGCGCGTCCAAGGAGCCGGTGGTGGCGCGCATGAGCGGCCGCTTCGAAGGCTTCCAGCGCGGCATGACCTTCGTCCTCGATAACGGCCAGGAATGGCGCCAGGACGACAACGCGGACCTGCCGGGCGTGAACCTGGACTCGCCGGAAGTCCGCATCACCCCGAGCATCATCGGCAACGCCTGGTATCTGTCGGTGCAGGGCTACAACACCCGCGCCAAGGTGGTCCGGGTCAAGTGATCGCCGGCCGGGCCTGGGCGGGCCGGCTTGTGGCGAGCCTGCTTCAGGCGGGTCTGCTTCAAGCGAGCCGGCTTCAAGCGAACCCGCTCACAGCAGGCCGGTTCCAGGCAAGTTGATACCCAGCGCCCCGCCGTACGCGGCGGGGCTTCCTTCCGCAGTCCGCTTCGAACGCCGGAGTTGTTCCCATGCGAGTGTCGTTGCCGTTGGCCGTTGCCCTGTCGTTCGTCCTCGCTGGCGCCGCCCACGGCGCCGAGCGTTATGTGCCGCTGCAGCAGCGCCTGAGCGCGGAGCAGCTCAAGGCCACGGGCCTGGACACGCTGTCGCCGCAGCAGATCCAGCTGCTCGACCAGTTGCTGTCGCAAGACCGCGCCGTCGCGGTCGAGGAAACCGCCAGGCAGGTGCGCTCCGAGCGCCGCGGCCTGCTCGACCGCCACGGGCCGGAGGAGCCGCTGGTCAGCAAGCTCAAGGCCGGCGAGTTCCGCGGCTGGTCCGGCGGCACCGTGCTGGAGCTGGAGAACGGCCAGCGCTGGCGCGTGATCGAAGGTTCGCTGTTTCTCGGCAAGCCGGTGCCGGCGCCGAAGGTGACCATCCGCCCCGGCATGATGGGCGGCTGGTACCTGGAGGCCGAAGGGCAGACCCAGAAGGCCAAGGTCAAGCGGGTGGAATGAGGCGCGGCGGTTTCGCGCGGGGTGCGCAGGCGGCCTTCGGGCCGCCTGCGTCGTTTTGGGGCGGCGGTGTTGTGCAGGAGGGACTTCGGCCCGGATGCTTCGCTCTTGTGGGAGGGACTTCAGTCCCGATGCTCTCCGCTCAGGTCGAAGCGATCTGAAAGAAAAGCATCGGGACTGAAGTCCCTCCCACAAGAGCCGAAGCCTCGGGACCGAGGAACCGAGAACCGCAGTTCCGCGGCCTGGCTCAACCGCGCAACGCCGCCAGCCGCTGCGCCAGCTTCTTCGGCGACACCCCGCCGCGCACGCCCAGCTCCTGCGCGAACAGCGACACGCGCAATTCCTCGATGTCCCAGCGCAAGGCCTGCCAGCCGGCGTCGTCGCCCTCGCCGGCCGCCGTCGCCGCATCCAAGGCATCGACGAAGGGCTTGAGTTCGAGCATGCGCGCCTGGTCGCGCACCGGATCGCGCAGCGCGCGTTCGCCGCGGGTCGACAGCGCCTTGAGGTAACGCGGGTATTCGGCCAGCGCCGCGGTCGGCACGTCGCGCAGGAAGCCCGGCGGGGTCAGCCGCGCCAGTTGCGCGCGCATGTCGTCGAGGTTGCCGCTGGCCCAGCCCATCAACGGCGATTCCAGGCGCGCGCGCACTTCGGCGACCGCGGCCAGGATCGCCTCGGCCTGGCGCAAGCGCTCCATCGCCTCGGGAAACAGCTTGCGCGCGACCTCGTCGCGGCGCAGCTCGAACGCGGCCGCGTCGCGCACCTGCACCAGCTCGGCGTCCTCGCCGAGCAGCGACTGCACCGCGCCGTCGACGATGTCCTCGCGCAAGCGGTCGCCGTCGCGCGGACGGTCGAGCGCGGCGCGGCCGGCGGCGTTGCCGGCCTGGGCCTGGCGCAGCAGCGAATCGCGCTCCTGGCGCGGCGCGGCCGATTCGATCGCCGCGTACAGCAGCCCGATCTTGGGCTGGATCGGCAATTGCTTGCGCGCCTGCTTGAGCTTTTCCACCATCGCCAGCGCCAGCAACCGGCGCACGCCGCGCGGATGCGCGCGCAGCGCCGCCTCGCGCTCGGCGTGCACGCGCAGCGACACGCTGTCGCCGTCGTCGTGCAGCGCCGGGAACGCCGGCACGCCGGCGGCGCCGGGCACCGACAGCGGGATCGGCTGCTCGGGGAACGTCGTCAGCCCGCGCTGGCCCAGGCCGTCGGCGGCGCGCGCGGCGAACGCGCGCGCGGCGCGTTCGCCGAAGCGCGCGCGCAGCTCGTCGAGGTCGCGCGATTCGGCCAGCACCGTCGGCTCGCCCTTGCCGCGACGCCCTTCCTGGCCGGCCGGGTATTCGAGCAAACGCAGGTTCATGCGCAGATGCGCGTCGATCGAACCCGGGTCGAAATCCGTCGCCGCGATCTCGACCCCGCCGAGCTTGCGCAGGAACCGCGCCAGCGCGCCGGCGAAATCGTCGGCTTCCGGTTTGGGATGCGCTTCGTAGAAGGCCTTGGCGAAATCCGGCGCCGGCACGAAGTTGCGCCGCAGCGCCTTGGGCAGCGACTTGATCAGCGCCGCGGCCTTGTCGGCGACGAAGCCCGGCGCCAGCCACGACAGCTGCGCCGGGTCGAGCGCGTTGAGCAGATGCAGCGGCACCGCCAACGTCATGCCGTCGTCGGGCGCGCCGGGCTCGAAGCGGTAACGCACCGCCAGCCTGGCCTGGCCGAGCTGCAGATACGGCGGGAAGCGCGCGGCCTCGCTCTCGCCGCCGATCATCAGATCGTCGGCGCTCCATTCCAGCGCGGCCTTCTCGTTCGCCGGCAGCTTGTTGTACCAGGCGTCCAGCGCCTGCGCGTTGTGCACCTGCGGCGGCAAGCGGTCGAGGTACCACTGCGCCATCCATTCCTCGTCCACCACCAGACCGGCGCGGCGCTGCTTGGCTTCCTCTTCGCGCGCTTTCGCCAGCGTGGCGAGGTTGCGCGCCAGGAACCCGGCACGGGTGTTGATCTCGCCGGTCACCAGCGCATCGCGGGCGAAGATCGCGCGGCTTTCTTCCGGGTACAGCGCGCCGTAGTGGATCGGCCGCTTCGGCGCCAGCACCAGCCCGAACAGGCTGATCTGCTCGCTGCCGACCACGCGGCCCTGCGAGCGCGACCAGCGCGGGTCGTGATGGCGCCGCGCGAGCAGGTGCGGCAGCTCCTGGATCGCCCAGTCCGGCTCGATCGCGGCATTGGTCATCGACCACACCCGCTCGGTGTCGAGCAAGGTCGCCGACAGCAGCCACGGCGGCGGCTTCTTGGCCAGCGGCGAGCCGGGGAACAAGGTGTACTTGCGCCCGCGCGGGCCGTCGTAAATTCCCTTGTCGCCGCGGAAACCGACCTGGGTCGGCAGGCCGGCGATCAGCGCGCGGTGCAAGGTGGCGTAGGCGGCCGCGTCCATCGGCTCGCCGGCCGGCGCGTCCGCGGCCTCGCGGCTGCGCCAGCCCAGTTCGTCGCACAGCAGCTTCAGCTGGCGGTGCAGCTCGCGCCACTCGCGCATGCGCAGGAAGCCGAGGAAATGCTTCTCGCACCAGCCGCGCAGCCTGGACTGGGTGAGTTCCTGGTGGGCCTGCTGATAGGCGTCCCACAGCTTGAGGATGCCGACGAACTCCGAACGCGGGTCGGCGAACAGCGCATGCGCGTTGTCGGCCGCGGCGCGCTGGTCGGCCGGACGCTCGCGCGGATCCTGGATGCCCAGGAACGCGGCGATCGCGATGGTCTCGCGCAGGCAGCCGTGCTGGTTGGCGGCCACCAGCATGCGCGCCAGCTTCACGTCCACCGGCAGGCGCGCCATCGTGCGTCCGGTCGCTGTGAGCTTGCGCTGCTCGTCGACCGCGCCGAGTTCGTTCAACTGCTGCCAGCCATCGGCGATGGCGCGGCTGTCGGGCGGTTCCAGGAACGGGAACGCTTCGATATCGCCCAGCCCCAGCGACAGCATCCGCAAGATCACGCCCGCCAACGCGGCGCGGCGGATTTCCGGGTCGGTGTACTGCGGCCGCGACTGGAAATCGGCTTCGCTGTAGAGGCGATAGCAGGTGCCTTCGCTGATGCGTCCGCAGCGGCCCTTGCGCTGATCGGCGCTGGCCTGGCTGACCGGCTCGATGTGCAAACGGTCGAGCTTGCCGCGCGGGCTGTAGCGCTTGACCCGGGCCAGGCCCGGATCGACCACGTAGCGGATGCGCGGCACCGTCAGCGAGGTTTCGGCGACGTTGGTCGCCAGCACGATGCGGCGCTTGGGGCCAGGGTTGAACACCCGGTCCTGGTCGCGCACCGACAGCCGCGCGTACAGCGGCAGCACTTCGGTCTCGCGGTATTTGCGCCGCTCCAGCGCCTGGTGGGCGTCGCGGATCTCGCGCTCGCCGGACAGGAAAATCAGCACGTCGCCGCGCGGATCCTCGCGGGTGATCTCGTCGCAGGCGGCGACGATGCCGTCGTTGACGCTGCGCGCAGCATTGGGATTGCGCGCTTCGGCGTTCGCCGCGGCCGCGCGGCGCGGCGGATGGGCCTCGTCCGCGGCTTGCGCTTCGGCATCGTCCAGCGGGCGATAGCGCACGTTCACCGGATAGCCGCGGCCCTCCACGCTGACCACCGGCGCGCCGTCGAAGTGCGCGGCGAAGCGCTCGGTGTCGATGGTCGCCGAGGTCACGATGACCTTGAGGTCCGGGCGCTTCTTCAGCAGTTGCTTGAGATAGCCGAGCAGGAAATCGATGTTGAGGCTGCGCTCGTGCGCCTCGTCGATCAGGATGGTGTCGTAGGCCGACAGGAAGCGGTCGGACTGGATCTCGGCCAGCAGGATGCCGTCGGTCATGAACTTGACCGCGGTGCGCTCGCCGACGTTCTCGTTGAAGCGCACCTGGTAGCCGACCGCGCCGCCGAGCTCGGTGCCCAGTTCCTCGGCCACGCGCCGCGCCACCGCGCGCGCGGCGATGCGGCGCGGCTGGGTGCAGCCGATCAGGCCGGCGGCGCCGCGGCCGGCGGCCAGGCACAGCTTGGGCAACTGGGTGGTCTTGCCCGAGCCGGTCTCGCCGGCGATCACCACCACCGGATGCTTGCGGATCAGCTCGACGATGCGGTCGGCTTCGGCCGCGATCGGCAAAGCCGGATCCACCGGCGCCTGCGGCAGCGCCGCCGCGCGCGCCTGGCGCTGCGCCAGCGACGCCGCCAGCGCCTTGGCGAACGCCTCCTGCGCGGCCGCGTCGGCGGGCTTGCCGCTCCAGCGCGACCACAGCCCGTGCAGGCGGCCGCGGTCGCGGCTCAGCGCGCCGTCGATGGCGCGGCGCGCCTGCCGTAACGCAGCGCTCGCATCGGCCTGCTTAGACTGTTTGGATTGGCTGGTATTCATCGATAGATCGTCTGCATTGCAGCGCTAAAAACAAACCATTTCACTTCCGCGGCGACTGCGCCTATTGTCGCCGCAAAGTCCGGACCCCATCGAAGAACGGTCCGGACCGCCGGAACCCCGTCTTTCCATGCACATCCCCCAATGAAGGAGTCGCACATGGCCAAGCCCAGCAAGTCCGACAAGAGCAAACCCGGCAAGTCCGGCAAGGAAACGCCGGTGAACCCGGCCGCCTCGCCCGGCCCGAACGACCGCGGCCCGTCGATCGATATCGGGATCTCGCCGGCTGATCGCAAGAAGATCGCCGAGGGCCTGTCGCGGTTCCTGGCCGACAGCTACACCCTGTACCTGAAGACCCACAACTTCCACTGGAACGTGACCGGGCCGATGTTCAACAGCCTGCACGTCATGTTCGAGACCCAGTACAACGAGCAGTGGACCGCGCTGGACGAGATCGCCGAGCGCATCCGCGCCCTGGGCTTCAACGCCCCGGGCTCCTATGCCGAGTTCGTGCGCCTGTCCTCGATCCCGGAAGAGCCGGGCCTGAGCGACGCGGCCGACTGGCGCGAAATGGTACGCCAGCTGGTGGTCGGCAACGAGGCGGTGTGCCGCACCGCGCGCAAGGTACTCGACCAGGCCGACGACGTCGACGACGCGCCGACCGAGGATCTGCTGACCCAGCGCCTGCAGACCCACGAGAAGTACGCCTGGATGCTGCGCTCGCTGCTGCAGTGACCGGTCCGGGGCCCGGCGCGGCGCAGGCCGCGCGGGTTCGCTGCCGAAACCCCTCTCCGCCTTGCCGGGAGGGGTTTTTCGGTTATGGCAGGACCTGTTGTGGAGGCTGTGTTGTAGGAAGGCCTGCTGTGGGAAGGCCTGTTGTGGGAGGGCCTTCAGGCCCGATGCTTGTCGATCAGGTCGCCGCCGCCTGGAACAAAAGCATCGGGCCTGAAGGCCCTCCCACAATTGAAATCCGTCCCACGGCATAGGCCCCACAACCGCCCGCACCGATCCCCGACCCGCCGGATCGCCGTTCTCCGACCGCCGCGCGCGGCCGCGCCGCTAAACTAGGCCCATGTCGTCCCCCGCACTCGAAATCCTCCACCGCGTCTTCGGCCACACCGCGTTCCGCGGCGAACAGGCGCAGATCGTCCAGCACGTGGTCGACGGCGGCGACGCCCTGGTGCTGATGCCGACCGGCGGCGGCAAATCGCTGTGCTACCAGATTCCCTCGCTGGTGCGCGAAGGCTGCGGCCTGGTGGTCTCGCCGCTGATCGCGCTGATGCAGGACCAGGTCGAGGCGCTGCGCCAGCTCGGCGTGCGCGCGGAATACCTCAACTCCACCCTGTCGGCCGACGAGGCCGCGCGGATCGAGCGCGAACTGCTCGCCGGCGAGCTCGACCTGCTGTACGTGGCGCCCGAGCGCCTGCTGACCGCGCGCTGCCTGAACCTGATCGACCGCGCCAACATCGCCCTGTTCGCCATCGACGAGGCCCACTGCGTCTCGCAATGGGGCCACGACTTCCGCCCCGAATACCGCGAACTGACGATCCTGCACGAGCGCTGGCCGCAGATCCCGCGCATCGCCCTGACCGCCACCGCCGACGCGCCGACCCAGCGCGAGATCGCCGAGCGGCTCAACCTGGAAGACGCGCGCCGCTTCGTCAGCTCGTTCGACCGCCCCAACCTGCGCTACCGCGTGGTCCACAAGGACAACGGCAACCGCCAGCTGCTCGACTTCCTGTCCGCGCACCGCGGCGACAGCGGCATCGTCTACGCGTTCTCGCGCCGGCGCGTGGAAACCGTGGCCGCGCAGCTGGTGGAGGCCGGGATCCACGCCCTGCCCTACCACGCCGGCATGCCGGCCGAGTCGCGCGCGGCCAACCAGCGCCGGTTCCTGCAGGAGGACGGCGTGGTCATGGTCGCCACGATCGCCTTCGGCATGGGCATCGACAAGCCCGACGTGCGCTTCGTCGCCCACGTCGACCTGCCCAAGTCGATCGAAGGCTATTACCAGGAAACCGGCCGCGCCGGCCGCGACGGCGAACCGGCCGAGGCCTGGCTGTGCTACGGCCTGGGCGATGTGGTGAGCCTGCGCCAGTTGATCCAGCAAGGCGAAGCCGGCGAGGAACGCAAGCGGGTGGAGCTGCGCAAGCTCGATTCGCTGCTGGGCTATTGCGAATCCACCGAATGCCGGCGCAAGGGCCTGCTCGGCTGGTTCGGCGAACCGCACCCGGGCGACTGCGGCAACTGCGACAACTGCCTGGAGCCGCCGCAGAGCTGGGACGGCACCACCGCCGCGCGCAAGGCGCTGTCGTGCGTGTACCGCACCGGCCAGCGCTTCGGCGCCGGCCACGTCATCGACGTGCTGCGCGGGCAGACCACCGAGAAGGTCACGCGCTTCGGCCACGAGGACCTGAGCACCTTCGGCATCGGCGCCGACCTCGACGCGCGCCAGTGGAGCAGCGTGTTCCGCCAGCTCGTCGCCGGCGGCCTGCTCGAGGCCGACATCGAACGCCACGGCGCGCTGCGCCTGACCGCCGACTCCGGCCCGGTGCTGCGCGGCGAGCGCAGCCTGCGCTTCCGCAGCGAGACCGCCAAGCCCGCGCGCGGCGCCGGCGGCAAGAAATCGCGCGGCGGCGGCGCGGGC
>NZ_LXSD01000269.1:0-14481 GCF_017168095.1 Lysobacter enzymogenes
GGCGGCGGTCCGCCGGGCGTCGGCGAGCCTGGCGCGCGCGGCCTTGGACGGCGCCGCGCGGCCGAGCGCGCCGTAGCGCTGCAGCAGATGGCGGCGCAGCGTTTCGCGCTCGGAATTCGACAGCGGGCTGGACATGGCGCACTCCGGTTGGGCTGGCGTCGACACGGCGTGACGACGGCGGGCGAACGGGGGCGCGAGCTTAGGGCGGCGGCAAGCGGCAGAGTCCGCGGTGGATCACAGAACGCCATGAACGCGGATGCGCGGCGTCACTGTTTGCGTGTGGCTCTCGCCGCCTTGCCGCGCAGGCGCCAAACGCTTTGCGGCTCGCGCGTGACATCGGCCACGCGCGCTGCGCTTAGGCGGTGTCGTGCAGCCCGTGCGCTTTGCCGCATTTGCCGTTTCGAGAGCATCGCCGCGCGGCTCGCGCGCGTTCGCGATCCGTGCGCGGCGGCACACGCCTGCTGCAACGGGCGCGGCAGACTGATCGGCGAAGAAGCAAATACCGGCACGACATAAGCAGATGCGCGGGCTTCATTTCTGCTCATGTTGCGCAGCAACAAAGATGCTCCATCGCCGCGGCGCGCATCAGGGGATTCCACCAGCGCGGCCCCGGGCCTTCCATCCGCAGAGGATTTCCCCCATGCAAGCCGTGTTCCGGCCGCAGCGCCGGCCCTTGTCCGTGTTTCTCGCCCTCGCGCTGTCGGCGCTGGCCGCGCCCGCGCTGGCGGCCGATGCCGAGGCCGACGCGCCGCAAGACCGCGCCGCCACCACGCTCGACCAGGTCGTCGTCACCGGCTCGCGCATTCCGCGCGCGAGCCTGGAAGGCCCGTCGCCGGTCACCGTCATCAACGCCGAGCAGATCGACAAGCAAGGCTTCCGCAACGCCTTCGACGCGCTCGCCGCGCTGAGCCAGAACACCGGCGTGGTCCAGGGCGAGGACTACGGCAACACCTTCACCCCGGCGGCCAACGTGCTCAACCTGCGCGGGCTCGGGCCGAACCACACCCTGGTGCTGATCAACGGCCGCCGCCAGGCCGACTATCCGCTGGCCTACGAAGGCTCGGTCAACGTCGTCAACCTCGCCAACATTCCCAGCGCGCTGATCGAACGCATCGAAGTGCTCGGCGGCGGCGCGTCGGCGGTGTACGGCTCCGACGCGGTCGCCGGCGTGGTCAACTTCATCCTCAAGAAGAAGTTCGAAGGCACCCAGCTCAACGTGCGCGTCGGCGGCACCGAGCAGGGCGGCGGCCAGAACCAGCGCCTGCAGGTGGTGAGCGGGCATTCCAGCGACCGTTTCGACGCGGTCTACGGCGTCGAGCTCTCGCATCGCCAGGCGATCTGGGGCGACCAGCGCGATTTCATGGATTCGCTGCTCGACAACCCGACCGGCGAGCGCATCAACCCGACCCAGGTCGGCTTCCGCCGCAACGCGCGCACCAACAACTACATCGATCCGGGCGCGGCCTGCGGCGGGCTTGCGGGCCTGTACCACGGCTCGACCTTCCGCGCCAACAACCCGCGCCAGGGCTGGTACTGCGGCAGCAACGAGGCCGCGCCGGCGTTCTGGACCGTGCAGACGCAGAAGAAGAACGCCGACGCCTACGGCCTGCTGACCTGGCACCTGAGCGATCGCACCGAACTGTTCGCCGACGTGCAGCTCGGCATCGCCAGCATCGAGAACAACACCCGCGCGCCGAGCTGGACCTCGGACAACAACTATTTCCTCAACCAGGCCAGCGGCCTCAACGAGATCTGGTACCGGCGCATCGCGCCGGAGGAAATCGGCTCTGCCCACGCCAACAACAACCGCTTCCTGGAGCGCTCGTGGGCGTTCTCGGTCGGCGCGCGCGGCGCGCTCGGCGACAGCGACTGGAACTATGAGCTGGCCTACAACCACGGCCGCAACGAGAACCGGACCAAGCGCCGCCAGTTCCTGGCCGGCATCAACGAGTTCTTCCTCGGCCCGCGCCTGGGCACCACCGCGGCCGGCATCGGCATCTACAACCCCGATCCGGCGCGCCTGTACGCGCCGCTGACGCCGGCCGACTACCAGCGCCTCACCGGCTTCTACGAAGGCGTCAACGCCGCCTGGATCCAGAACCTGAGCTTCAGCGTCAACGGCAACCTGTTCGACCTGCCGGCCGGCTCGGTCGGCTTCGCCGGCGTCATCGAAGCCGGCACCCAGGGCTACAACAACCGCCCCGATCCGCGCCTGGGCGATGGCACGTTCTGGAACACCAGCGCCGGCTCGCGCTCCAGCGGCGACCGCGACCGCTACGCGATCGGCGCCGAGCTCAGCATTCCGATCTTCAGCACCCTGACCGCCTCGGCCGCCGCGCGCTACGACGAGTTCCGCTTCGCCGGGCGCAAGTCGGGCAAGGCGACCTGGAACGCCGGCCTGGAATACCGTCCGACCGACACCTTGCTGCTGCGCGCCACCGCCGCCACCAGCTTCCGCGCGCCGGACATGAACTACATCTTCGCCGCCGAAACCCGCGGCTATAACCCGGGCATGACCGATTACTGGCGTTGCCGCACCGCCGGCCAGCCTTACGACGACTGCGACTTCTCCAACCTGGCGATCGACTACACCAGCACCGGCAACACCAATCTCAAGCCGGAGAACGGCAAGTCCTACGGCCTGGGCGTGGTGTGGTCGCCGTCGGAGCACTTCGACCTGTCGGTGGATTACTACTCCGTGCGCCTGGAGGACGAGGTCACCAACCTCAGCAGCAGCCGCATCCTGCGCGAGGAAGCCGACTGCCGCCTCGGCCGCACGCTCGGCGGCGAGCCGCGCGACATCAACTCGGCCAACTGCCGCGAAGTGCTGGGCCGGGTGATCCGTAACCCGTCCGACGCGCCGGTGCAGCCCGACCAGGTGCGGCGCGTGCTGGTCAACGCGATCAACGCCGCCTCCGAGCGCACCGACGGCGTCGACGTCAAGACCAATGTGCGCTGGAGCGCGGGCCGCTTCGGCGACTTCGCCGCCAACATCGCCTACACCCTGGTGATCAAGCACGACTACCAGCAGTTCGCCGACGACCCGCGCATCGACCTGCGCAACACCCTCGACCCGCTGGAAGCCGGCGACTGGCGCAGCAAGGTCAACACCGGCCTGACCTGGTCGATCGGCGCGTGGACCACCAACCTCAGCGCCTACCGCTACGGCAGCCTGCCCAAGAGCGACGGCAGCGGCCGCTACGCCCCGTACACCAAGTACAACGGCAGCGTGTCGTACAAGTTCGGCGACCGCTCCACGCTGTCGCTGATCGTCAACAACCTGCGCGATTCCAACCCGCCGCAGGACCGCAACAACGGCGGCTGGCCGTTCTATCCGGTCGGCAACTACGATCCTTATGGCCGCCAGTTCTGGCTGGAGTACGACATCAAGTTCGATTGAGCCGGGCGGCCGATCGCGCGGCGGCGCTGCGCGAGGGCGAAAAGAAGCGGGCCTCGGCCCGCTTTTTTTCGTCTGTCGATAGCGGACGCGGCGGCGCGCGCCGGCCGCTCAGATCGGCCCGTTGATCTGCACGGTGTCGGCCAGCGTGTCGGACTCGCCGGTGGCCAGGTTGGTGTAGGTCACCGAGATCAGGTCCGAGACCGGCGCGTCGCCGCGGTAGGTGCGGGTGCAGCTCTGGGTGGAGCAGGGCAGCGTGCCGGCCGATTCGCTGCTCCACACGTAGGTGTAGCTGCCGGCCGGCAGACCGCGCACCTCCAGGTCGGCGCGGTAGCTGCGCGAGCCGGGATAGAACGAGGCGCAGCGGCCGAAGTTGGGATCGCCCGGCATGTCGTTCGGGCTGACGAAGCACCACAGCCGCGGGCCGAGGCCGATCTGCGCCTGCGCGGCGGCGGGTGCGACGGCCGAGCCGACCGCGGTCAACGCCAGCGCCGCGCACAGCGCGGTGTTGGCCAGCGTCCATCCAATCGTTTTCATGGCCTTCCTTCCTTTGAATCGCCAGTCCAGTCCTGGCCGGCCGAGCTTAGGCCGGCGCGGTCGCGCGCGGCGCGCACGGTCGCAAGCGACCGCTCGGCGGCGGCGCGCGGTGATGGCCGACGCGGGTTAATGCGGCATCGATGCGGTTTTGCGCCGCGTCGCAGCACGATGCCGCGCCGTACGGCGCAGGCCGGCCCGGCGCTGCGCGATTCGCGCCCGGCGGCGATGCCGCGGCGGAAAGAAAAACGGGCCGGGCGGCCCGTTTTTCCGCGTCATCGTGCGAAGGCTGCGCGTAACCGACGAAGCTCGTTGCGGTCGCCGTCGCGACCTCGCCTCAGATCGGCCCGCCGATCGCCACGGTGCGGCCCAACGTGTCGGACTGGCCGGTGGCCAGATTGGTGTAGGTCACCGAGACCGAGTCGACGATCCCGCCGCCGGCGCCGCGGTAGGTGACGTAGCAGCGGTTGGTCGTGCACGGCAGCACCATGCCGACTTCGTTGGTCCACACATAGCTGTAGTTGCCGGCCGGCAGGTTGCGCACTTCGAAGTCGGCGCGATAGCTGCTGGACGGATAGAACGTCGTGCAGCGGCCGAACGGGCCGTTGCCCGGCTGGTCGTTGGGGCCGATGAAGCACCACAGCAGCGGATTGCCGGAAACCTGGGCCTGCGCGGTGGCGGGCACGACGGCCGCGCCGACCGCGGTCAGCGCCAGCGCGCCGCACATCGCGGCGTCGGCCAGCATCGATCCAATCGTCTTCATGAGAGTCCTTCCTGCGTATCGCCAGTCCATTCCTGGCATCGCGAAGCTTAGGCCGCGCGCCGGCGCGACGCGGCGCGGTGTCGTTATTGACAGGCGCGGCTGCCGCTGCGTCGATGCATCGCGCGCAAAAATGCGGCGGCGGTCGGGTTTCGCGCCGCGCCGCAGCACGATTCGGCGCGAGCGGCTGCCGCGTCGGCGCGCCGGCCCGCGCCCGCGCCGCGAAGCGAGCGCCGGCTTCGACGTCCGGCCCACGATCGCGGCCGCGGCGCGGCCCATGCCGCAGGCCTGGTTTCCGCCCGATTCGGCCCCGCGCGCCTGGAAATCCGCTGCGAAGTCCGGCTTGAACCGGCTCGCGCCCGCCGCACCGCGGCGGGTTGCCGCAGCCCGCATCGGCGGCGCGGTGCGATAATCGCCCGTTCCGCCCCCGAGACCCGCCCGTGCTGCAACTGCTGATCTACCTGCGCTATCTGTCGGTAGCCGGCCAGATGCTGACCGTGGTGTTCGTCGCCCAGCGCCTGGGGCTGCCGATCCCGACCCGCGAGCTGCTGGCGATCTCGGCCGGGCTGCTGCTGTTCAACGTGCTCAGCCACTGGTGGTGGCTCGCCCACCGCGACGCCGGCCCGCGCGCGCTGGCGCTGCAACTGCTGGTGGACCTGCTGGCGCTGACCGCGCTGCTGTATTTCTCCGGCGGCCCGGCCAATCCGTTCGTGTCGCTGTACCTGGTGCCGGTGGCGCTGGCAGCGATCGGCCTGGACATCGCGCCGATGCTCGGCCTGACCGTGCTGACCGCGGCGCTGTACACCTGGCTGATGGGCCACCACGTCGACCTGCCGCACCTGCACGGCAGCGATTTCCAACTGCACGTCACCGGCATGTGGGTCAACTTCCTGCTTTCGGCCGGAATCATGGCGGTGGTGCTGAGCCGGTTCATGACCATCGTGCGCGAGCAGCGCCGGCGTTTGTCGGAGGCGCGCGAGCGCGCGATCCGCGACGAATCGCTGTCGGCGCTGGGCTCACTCGCCGCCGGCACCGCGCACGAGCTCAACACGCCGCTGGCGACGATGGGCCTGCTGGTCGACGACTGGCTCGGCGGCGATCATCCGCCGCCGCGCGAGGACATCGAACTGCTGCGCTCGCAGCTCGCGCACTGCCGCGACCACGTGCGCGCGCTGGCCGACATGGCCCGCCGCGGCGCGGCCGGCGAGACCACGGTCGAGGCGGCCGACGACTTCGTCCACGCCTGCGTCGACCGCTGGCGGCTGCTGCGGCCCAACGCCACCGCGCGTTTCGCCGGCGGCGCGGCGCAGCGCCGGGTGCGGATCGACGCCGGCCTGCAGCAGGCGCTGATCAACCTCATCAACAACGCCGCCGACGCCAACGCCGCGGCCGGTGTCGACGCGCCGGTGGAGGTGGACACCTCGCTGCGCGAAGGCCGGCTCAACATCGCCATCCGCGACCGCGGCGCGGGCCCGGCGCGCATCGCCCGGCCGCGCCGCGACGGCGAAGGCACCGGCCTGGGCATCGGCCTGATGATCTCGCGCTCCAGCATCGAGCGCAGCCGCGGCACGGTGAAGCAAAGCGAGCGCGAGGGCGGCGGCTGCGTCACCGAAGTCGAACTGCCGCTGGCGGCGGAGGACGCGGCATGAGCCTGCCCGCGCGCATCCTGCTGGTCGACGACGACCTCGCGTTCTGCCAGGTGCTGGCGCGCCTGCTCGCGCGCCGCGGCATCGAAGTGCAGGCGCGCCACGACGCGGCCAGCGCGCTGGCCGCGCTGGAAGCGTTCGCGCCGGACGGCATCGTGCTCGACCTCAAGCTCGGCGCCGACAACGGCCTGCTGCTGATCGGCGAACTGCGCCGGCTGTGCCCGCAGGCGCGCATCGTCCTGGCCACCGGCTACGCCAGCATCGCCACCGCGGTCGATGCGATGCGCCGCGGCGCCTGGAACTACCTGCCCAAGCCGTTCGACATCGACGCCCTGGCGCAGTCGTTCGAAGCGCCCGGCGACGACGCCGCGCCGCCGCCGGCGGCGCCGGTGTCGCTGCGCCGGCAAGGCTGGGAGCACATGCAGCGGGTGCTGGCCGAATGCGGCGGCAACGTCTCGCAGGCCGCGCGCGTGCTCGGCGTGGATCGGCGCACGCTGCAGCGCAAGCTGGCCAAGCGGCCGGTCAAGGAGCGGCCGGAGTAGGGCGCTCGGCGCTTGCGGACGATGGGGGTGGAGGCCGCCGCGCGCAGCGCTTCAGGCCGACTGCATTCGAGCCCGCGCGCCGATCGGCGAGCCGGTAGATTTTTCCGATAGGGTGATCGCGTTCATCCGATCCCCCATTAGCGTGTCGGCCCACGGTTCGGATCATCCGGGTTGCGCTGCGCCGCATCCTGCGCCAGCTGCTGCTCGCGCTGCCGATTGAACGTTTGCGCCTCGCGCAAGGTGTCCTGCATCGCGGGCGGCTCGGACAGCGACGCCGCGCCGTAAAAGCCGGGCGTGGTCGCGCCGACCCACAGCTTGCCGTTGGCGACGCCCACCTGCGCGATGCCGTCCGCATCGTGGATGTGGTCGCGCTTGGCCGAGAGCATCGCCGCCGCCACGACCTCATCCGGGATGCCGCCGGGCGCGTCGGCGCGAATCTTCGCGAACATCGCTTGATCGGTTGGCGGCAACTGCGACACGTCCATCGTTGAGTTCGGCTGCGCCACGGCCGCGAAGTCCGCCCTGGGCGGCGCAGGCGCAGTGGGGTCGGCTGGCCCCGGCATGGGGCCGCGGGCGGTCGGCGTGGCGGATATTGGCGCCGCGCGATCCGGTGCGACCACCGTCGCCATGCCCGGGCGCGCCGGCACCGCCTCGGCAGGCGCAGGTGCGCTCATTGTCGCGCCGGCCACGGCCTGCCTGGCTGCCGCCTGCACGTCGTCGCGCTGCAAACCCAGCCGGTTCGCCTCGCGCACGACGTGCTCCAACGCTTCTTGCTGCTGCGGCGACAAGTTCGCGATCCGCAGTTCCGGGGCTTGCGGTGCGGCCGGCGGCGGCGAACGCAGATCCAGCATCGCCATTTGCACTTCCAGCGGACTGGTGACGGCGTGAACCCGGTTCGCGCCGTCCGCGTCTCGACCGATATGTTCGATCGGACTGTCGATGTCGAAGCCGCCGCCCGCGTTGCGTCGCAGATGCAGCGAAGTCGTGAGCGGATCCACCCCGTAGTCCTGCTGGGTACGGCGCACCGCCTCCAGGGTTGCTTCCAGTTGCTCCGGCTTTTGATAGGGATCGATGCCGTGCGCCCGATAGGTCGCCACCAAGTCGGCCCGCTCGATGTCCTCCAAGGTCGGCGGCTGCCGGGTTGGAATCGCGGCGAGCTGTCGCTCGTGCTGAGCCAACTGCGGCTGCAACGCGGCGCGCGTGCTGTCCAGTTCCTGACGCAGGTTCCCGGCCGCCGCCACGAATTCGCCGTCGCGCTGCCATTGCCCCTGCGCCGTGCGCTGATACAACTTTCCGTCCGAAGCGACCAGCGAATCGTCGCGCAGCCCCGATTGAATGGAGACAGGCACCTCACCGAACCGTTCCCAGCCTTCGCTGCGATACACCAGCTCATAGCGCGCGGCCAACGGGGCCGGGCCGCTGGCGATGTTGTCGCGGACGACCTGCGCCGAAGCGCGATCCAGTTCGGCGGCGCGCTCGGGACGGGCGGTGTCGTTTCGAACCATCGGCACGCCGGGCTGTTCAAACCCTACGACGACCTTACGATCCCACGCGCCGGTTTGCGGATCGCGCTCCCAATCGGCGCGACGCAGGCTCGGCGGATCGTTCTCCGCCGCCGCTTGGGCATACGGATTGCGCGGCGGCTGCAACTTTCCCATCGCCAGTTCCGTCGCCGCGTTGCTGGCTCGGTAGTTCAATTCGGCCGCCTTTTCCGGGTCGGCGGAAAACGCCTGTTTCACCGGTCTGTTCTGGCCGTCGTCGATCAGGTCGCCCAAGTCCTGGCGCACCCATTGCCGTCCGTTCGACTCCCAGTGAACGCCCTGACGGTCGGTCTGCTTGAAGGTCTTGTGGCTATCCAAGACCGTGGCGACGTGCTCGCCGACATGCGCGCCGGCCACGGCCGCGCCGCCGATCGCGATGAAGCCCGCCACGCCGGGGCCGCTTGCCATCGCAGTAGCGACCGCGCCCGCCGTCGCGCCGCCGATCCAGCCGCCGGTGCCGCGCGCGGCGTAATGGGTCAGCTCGGATTGCGCGGCCAGGGGATTGTCCTGGGCCAGCAAGGTATCTACCCGAGACCCGGTCTTTGCCGCATCGTAGGCGCTGGCGGCCACGCCCAAGCCGGCCAAGCCTGCGGCTGCGCCCGCCCGGGCAAGGCCGGGAATTGCGGATTCGGGCGCGGGAACGCGAGCGGGCGGCGCGCCGGGGCGGACCAACTCGTCGATCGTGGCGATGCCTTCGGCGCGAACGACGACGCCTTCGCCGACTTTCAGTGCGGCGTGTTCTTCCAGCAGCCTGGATTGAACGGCGGCATCGATGTTCGGAATGGTCCGCGCATGTTCGGGCAAGGTGCGATGCCACTGCACTTGTTGCTCCCAGCCCTCGCGCAACTGCTGTGTGATCGCGGGGTCGCTGAGCCGCGCATTGCGCGCTGCCTCCAGCGCCTGTCCGGGTGGGCGCGGATCGCTGCGGCTGTCGTAGAGTTCGGCGCCTTCGCGGCTGAAGATGCGGATGGGCACGCCGGTATGGGCCTGGATGGTGTCCAGGCTGGCGGGCACCTTGGCGTAGATGGCGTCGCGTGCGCCTTCGGGGACGTAGCGGCCGTGGCCATCCAGATCCAGCTTGTCGGTGAATCGCTTGTCGACGCCAAGTTCGCTTTCCAGCTTGTGCGCGGCAATGGCCCGCACTTCCACCTGATATCCACGGGACTGCAAGTCTTTGATCAGCTCTGTCGTCCACTGCCCATTGCTGAGTGTGGTATCGAAGATGAAATTCTTGCGCCCGGCTACCGCCGCATCGCGCAATTCGTCGGCCCATTGACCGGCGTCGGCGTGCGTATGATGTGACCAGGCATAAGGGCTCTCGCGGCGCAGTTGCCCAACGCTAGGGTAGTAATCGCGCAGTTCGTCGGGGTCGATTTTTACAGCATCGTAAGCAAGCTCAAATTTCGCTTTATCCGCGAGTTGGCCTTTCCCTGCCCCGGGCTGCCCAGCCAAAATGATCGCTTTGGGATTGGCCTGCGGGGTGGCATCAAGAAATGTGCTTTGAGGAATTACCTGCTCGGCAAAAATATGAGCATGCGTTGCTTGATCCAAGCGGGTGTCGGAGGCCATCATTCGAAGGCATCCTTGTTTGCCTGGAAGTAGAGGTGGAGATCATGCAGATTGTGCATTCCCCGATGCCGTGAGGAGCCCATCAGATATTTCTTATCCTTAGCACGTGCAATCGCTTCCGCGTCGCCACTGGCCTCGGCGGCCTCAAGCTCATCGCGGGCTTCGGAGATGAAGGTCTCTAGGCGGGCTTCCAATACCCAAATTGCGCGATCAAACGGACTGACTCCCGCTGAAGATGTCTCAACGACATAGTTCAGGACTTCTTGAAGCCGCTCTATGTGCTCCGGATAGTCTTTGAGCATTTCCCGCAAGCCTTTCGGCACGGGAGGACGTGGCTGTCCACCGGGCAATGTGGCGGGCGTGTTATCTGAGTTCGTCATGGTCGTTGCCTGCCGTGCAGTAGTGAGCGAAAAATCTAGTGTATCGGGCTGCGGCGTAGTTCAGCCAAGCTTTGGCGTCGGGCGCATTTTGAAATGATAAAGCCCCGCAGCGCGCTGCGGGGCTTTAGAGCGATGCGGTAATTTTGGTGCCTTATCGCATGCTTACGGAATGTCGCATTGCATGGTCGCATCCACATAATGCTGGCCGTTGGTCAAGGGTTTGTCGAAGGTGACCTTGAACGAGCCTTCGACGATCTTGCCGTTGCGCGAGTGGCACGCCTCTTCCAGGTTCTTCTTGGCCTTGGCTTCCGCATCGGCCTTGGTCGCGCCGTAGCCGGTGTTGTTGAGGTTGCCGACTTCGGCCAGCGCGGGGGCGCTGGCGACGAGGATGAGCGCGGCTAGAGCGAGGCAGGGGAACTTCTTCATGAACTCTGGTCCTTGTGTTCGTGGTGTCCGGGCATCCTAGCCGCGGCGAAACGGGCACGGGTTAAATCCAAGTGAGCGCGAAAAATATTATCGGCGTTCGCACGTATTGAATGTGCGTGTGCGTGTCTTATTGCATTCTTTGCACGTTTTTCATGGTCGCCCCAGCTCGATGCGCAATTTTCGATCCGTGCCAGCCGCATTCGATTCGGCTCGATGCAGCGCGGCATGATTGGATGCGCCGGACTTGGATCGGGCGACGACCGCGCCCTCAATGAAAATCGCGCGAACTCGTCGCCAGCGACCCCAGCAGCGGCGTCAGGTCTTCCATGCGCGACACCACGATGTGCTGCACGCCGTCGACGCGTTCGAGCTTGCCGTCGATGGCCATCAATCGCGCTTCCACCAGCACCCGCCGCTGGCGCTGGGCCAGGTCGCGCCAGACCACTGCGTTGACCATGCCGTCCTCGTCTTCCAGGCTCAGGAAGGTCACCCCGCTGGCGGTCTCCGGATGCTGACGCACCGTGACCAGCCCGGCGAAGCGCACGCGCTGGCCGTGATCGGCCTGCTTGAGTTGCGAGGAGCGCCGGCAGCGCCGCGCGTGCAGCGCGCTGCGCAGCAGCGCCAGCGGATGCGGGCCGAGGGTGGTGCCGAGCATGGCGTAATCGGCGCGCACGTCCTCGCCCGCGCTCGGCAGCGGCAGCGCGACCTGCGCTTCGCTGCGGGCGACGCCGGCGAACAGCGGCAGTTGCGTGTCCACGCCGGCCACCGCCCAGCGCGCGCGATGGCGATGCCCGGCCAGCGCGCGCAACGCGCCGGCGTCGGCGAGCACCGCGCGCAGACGCGCGTCCAGCCCCGCGCGTTCGCACAGGTCGTCGACATCGCGCCACGGCGCCTGCGCGCGCGCGTCGCTGATGCGGTCGGCGGAGGCTTCGTCGAAGCCGTTGACCAGGCGCAGTCCCATGCGGATCGCATGCGGATGCTTGCGTTCGCCGCGGCCGGGCAGGGCTTCCAGGGTGCAGTCCCAGTCGCTGTAGCGCACGTCCACCGGCAGGACCGTCACGCCCTTGCGGCGCACGTCGTGGAGGATCTGGCCGTGGGTGTAGAAGCCCATCGGCATCGAGTTGATGATGCCGCAGGCGAAGGCGGCGGGGTGGTAATACTTCAGCCAGCAGCTGACGTAGGCGAGCAGGGCGAAGCTGGCGGCGTGGGATTCGGGGAAGCCGTAGCTGCCGAAGCCTTTGATCTGTTCGAAGATGCGGTGGGCGAAGTCCTCGCTGTAGCCGTTCTTCATCATTCCGGCGAACAGTTTGTCGCGATGCGGTTCCAGGCCGCCGTGCCGCTTCCAGGCCGCCATGCAGCGGCGCAACTGGTCGGCCTCGCCGGCCGTGTAGTCCGCGGCGACCATGGCGATCTGCATGACCTGTTCCTGGAACAAGGGCACGCCGAAGGTTCGGTTGAGCACGGTCTCCAGTTCCGCGGACGGATACTCGATGGGCTCCAGGCCCTGTCGGCGGCGCAGATACGGATTGACCATGTCGCCCTGGATCGGCCCTGGCCGGACGATCGCGATCTCGATCACCAGATCGTAGAACTTGCGCGGCCTGAGCCTGGGCAGCATCGACATCTGCGCCCGCGATTCGATCTGGAACACGCCGATGGTGTCGGCGTCGCAGATCATGTCGTAGACCTCGCTGTCGTCGGGCTGTTCCAGAATGCTCGGCATGTCCAGCCCGTGAACTCCGTGCGCGTCGAGCAGGGCGAACACTTTGCGGATCGCCGTCAGCATGCCCAGCGCGAGGCAGTCGACTTTCAGCAGCCCCATCGCATCGAGATCGTCCTTGTCCCACTGCACGATGGTGCGGTTGTCCATCGCCGCGTTCTCTACCGGCACCAGCGTGTGCAGCGGCCGCTCGGACACCACGAAGCCGCCCGGATGCTGCGAAAGATGCCGCGGAAACGCCTGCTGCACCAGGATCAGGCTCAACGCCAGGATGTTGCGCAGCAGCGGCGAGTCGGGGTCCATGCCGCGTTCGCGGATGTGTTCGGCCAGCGGCACGTCCCGGCTCCAGCGGTCGAGCGTGCGCGCCAGTTCGGCGATCTGGTCCTGCGGCATGCCCAGCGCCGAGGCCACGTCGCGCACGGCGCTGCGGCCGCGATAGCTGATCGCGACCGCGGTCAGCGCGGCGCGGTCGCGGCCGTAGCGGTTGAATACGTATTGCAGGACGTCTTCGCGCCGCTCGTGCTCGAAATCGACGTCGATATCGGGCGGCTCGTTGCGCTCGACCGACATGAAGCGCTCGAACAGCATGCCCATTCGGGTCGGGTCGATCTCGGTGATGCCCAGGGCGAAGCATACGGTGGAGTTGGCCGCCGAGCCGCGGCCTTGGCACAGGATGCTCTGTTCGCGGGCGAAGCGGACGATGTCGTGGACGGTCAGGAAATAGGATTCGTAGTCGAGCCGGCCGATGATGTCGAGTTCGTGTTCGATCTGCCGCTGCGAGTCGGCCGGTACGCCCAGCGGCCAGCGCTTGGCCGCGCCTTCGGCGACCAGCTTGGGCAGCCAGCTTTTCGGCGTCTCCCCGGCCGGGACCAGCTCGTGCGGGTATTGATAATCGATGCCGCGCTTTAGGTCGAAGTCCGCGCACAAGTCGGCGATACGCACGGTCTGCGCCAGCAACGGCGCCGGATAGATCGCCTGCAGCGCGCGGCGGATGCGCAGGTGGCGCTCGCCGTTGGCGAACAGCCTGGCTCCGGCCTCGGCCACGGTGGTGCGGTGGCGCACCGCGGTCAGCACGTCCTGCAGCGGCCGGCGCGCGCGCTCGTGCATGTGCGCGTCGCCGGCGGCGACCGCGGGCAGGCCGTGGCGGCGCGCCAGCGCGGTCAGTGCGGCCAGCCGCGCGTCGTCGTCGGGACCGCGGTGCAGTTCCACTGCGAGCCACAGCCGTTCGTCGAAACGCGCGCGCAGCCACTGCGCGTGTTCCTCGTCGCGGGCGTCGCCGTCGGGCAGCCACAGCGCCAGCAGATGATCGCTGCGCGTGGCGAAGTCCTCGCGCAGGCTCAGGTATTCGCCTTTCGCCGCGCGCCGCCGTGCCTGCGTGATCAATCCGCACAGGTCGGCGTAACCGGCGCTGTCGGCGACCAGCAGCACCAGCTTCGGGCCGTCGTGCACGCGGATCTCGCTGCCGACGATCAAGGCCAGGCCGGTGCGCCGCGCCGCCTGCCAGGCGCGCACGATCCCGGCGAGCGTGCACTCGTCGGTGATCGCCAGCGCGCGGTAGCCCAGTGCGTGGGCGCGGTCGAACAGTTCGTCGGCAGTGGACGCCCCACGCTGGAAACTGAAAGCCGACAGGCAATGCAGTTCGGCGTAATCGGGCAGCGCGGCGTCGCCGCGCGCGGGCGCGGGCGCGCTCATGCGAACCAGCCGTGCACGGTCAGCGCGCCGTCGCCGCCGGCGTCGCGGTAGGCCCAGGCGCGCTGGCCGCGTACGGTTTCCACCAGGTAGTAGTCGCGGCGCACGTCGTCCTGGTCCCACCAGCCCGATTCGATCCGCTCCGGACCGGCGAGGATGCGCGCGACCGCTTCGCGCAGCGGTTCGGGTTCGGCCAGCAGCCAGCCCGGGCGCGTCGACGGCTGCACGGGCGGCGGCGCCGGTTTGCCGCGCGCGGCCGGCGCGTCGCCGAGCACGG
>NZ_LXSD01000270.1:0-34757 GCF_017168095.1 Lysobacter enzymogenes
GCGCCGGTCGCGCGCAGCGCGGCAGCGACTGCGGCCCAGGCGCCCGCGACCTCGCCCGCCGCATCCGACACCTCGCTCGAACAAGCGCGCCGGCTCGCCGACCACGGCGCCTTCGACCGCGCCGCCGAACTCTGCCAGAACCACCTGCGCGCGCACGGCCCCAGCGCCGAAGCGCTGTACCTGAGCGGCCTGATCCACGGCGCCACCGGCCTGGACGCGCGCGCCGAGGACGCCTTCCGCAAGGCGCTGTACCTGCAACCCGACCACACGGAGAGCCTGATGCACCTGGCCTTGCTGCTCGACGCCAAGGGCGACGCCGCCGGCGCGCGGCTGATGCGCCAGCGCGCTTCGCGCCACCGCGGCAGGAGCGGCTGAGATGGCGCGCGAACGCGACGACGCGGGCTCCGCCGTGGCCCGGCTGCTGGACCGGCCGCTGCCGCGCGAGGAGCGGATCGAAGCCGCCGCGCGCCTGGCCCAGGACGCATCGCGGCAACAGCGCGCCAGCGCCGGCACGTTCGTGTTCCGCCTCGGCGAAGAATGGCTGGGCCTGCCGGCCGGGCTGATCGACGAAGTGCTGGAACTGCGCCCGGTGCACCGCCTGCCGCACCGCCGCGACGCGGTGCTGCGCGGCCTGGTCAACGTGCGCGGGCGGCTGACCGTGTGCGTCGCGCTGCCGGCGCTGCTGCAGACCGGCGCACCGGTCGCCGCGCGCGCCGGCGCGATCGCGCGCCGGCTGGTGGTGCTGGCCGCGGCCGAGGGCGCGCTGGCGTTCGAGGCCGACGAAGTCCACGGCAGCCATCGCTACGACGCCGAGGACGTGCGCGCGGTGCCGTCCACCGTCGCCCACGCCCTGGCGCGCTTCGCCACCGGCGTGCTGCCGTGGGGCGAGCGCCGCATCGGCCTGCTCGACGACGGCTTGTTGCTGCACGCGCTGAACCGGCAGATCTCATGAGCAACGATTCCTTGCGCGACCGCTCGCTGCACGACCTGTTCCGCATGGAGGCGGACGGCCAGCGCCAGGTGCTGACCGACGGCCTGCTGGCGCTGGAGCGCAATCCCACCGCCGCGGCCACGCTGGAGGAGTGCATGCGCGCGGCGCATTCGCTCAAGGGCGCGGCGCGCATTGTCGGCCTCGGCGCGGCGGTGGCGGTGGCGCATTCGATGGAAGATTGCTTGGTCGATGCCCAGCACGGCCGGCTGCTTTTGCGGCGCGGGATCATCGACGCGCTGCTGCGCGGGGTCGACCTGCTCGGCCGCATCGCCGACACCCCGGCCGAGGCGGCCGGTGCCTGGGCCGGCGAAGACGGCGCGCCGGTGCTGGAATTCCGCGCCGCGCTGGCCGCGGCATTGGCCGCGCCGGCATCGGAGCCGGAGTCGGCGACCCACACGACGCCGGCTCCCGCCGCCATCGAAACCGACCCCGCGCCCGCCGAAGCGCCCGCCGAGGAAGGCGAAGAGCGCGTACTGCGCATCGCCGCGCGCAACCTGCACCGCATGCTCGGCCTGGCCAGCGAAGCGCTGGTGGAATCGCGCTGGCTCGATCCCTACATCCGTTCGCTGGCGCGGGTCAAAGAACTGCAGCGCCGCTCCGCGCTGGCGCTGGACCGGCTGTCCGAACGCAACGCCGGCCTGTCCGCCGATCCGTCCTCGGCCGAACTGCTCGCGCGCGCCCAGGCCGACCTGGCCGAGAGCCAGCGCCTGCTCGGCGAACGCGTCGCCGCGCTGGACGCGTTCGACCGGCGCCTGGCCGGCGTCGCCCACGGCCTGTACGACCAGGCCCTGGCCAGCCACATGCGCCCGTTCGCCGACGCCACCCGCGGCTTCAAACGCATGGTCCGCGACCTCGCCCGCGAGCTCGGCAAGGAAGCGCGGCTGGAGATCGTCGGCAGCCGCACCCCGGTCGATCGCGACGTGCTCGCGCGGCTGGAAGCGCCGTTGGGGCATCTGCTGCGCAACGCCGTCGACCACGGCATCGAGGCGCCGGCGCAGCGGCTGGCGCGCGGCAAGCCGGCCGAGGGCGAAATCCGGCTCGAAGCGCACCACGTATCGGGCCGCCTGGAAATCAGGATCGGCGACGACGGCCAGGGCATCGACGCCGAACGCATCCGCCGCGCGGTCATCGCGCGCGGCCTCGCCGACGAAGACACCGCCCAGCGCTTCGGCCACGACGAACTGCTGGAGTTCCTGTTCCTGCCCGGCTTCAGCCTGCGCGACACGGTCACCGACATCTCCGGCCGCGGCGTCGGCCTGGACGCGGTGCAGAACATGGCCAAGCAGCTGCACGGCAACGTGCGGGTGTTCTCGCAGCCCGACCAGGGCACCCGCTTCCAGTTGCAGTTGCCGCTGACCACCTCGGTGCTGCGCGCGCTGGCGGTGGACATCGCCGGCGAGGCCTATGCGTTTCCGCTCGCGCGCATCGTCGCCACCGCGCTGGTCTCGCGCGAACAGGTGCGCTCGCTCGAGGGCCGGCAGTATTTCGAACTCAGCGGCCGCGAGATCGGCCTGGTGTCGGCGCGCCAGGTGCTGGAAGGCGGCGACGGCGCCACCGCCGGCGCGCAGTTGCCGGTGGTGGTGATCGGCGGCGCCCACGGCGAGCATCTGTACGGGCTGGCGGTGGATCGCTTCGGCAGCGTGGTCGAACTGGTGGTGCAGGCGCTCGACCCGCGCCTGGGCAAGGTCAAGGACATCGCCGCCGGCGCCCTGCTCGACGACGGCACGCCGGTGCTGATCGTCGACACCGACGACCTGCTGCGCTCGATCGAGCGCCTGGTCGCCACCGGCCACCTCGCCCAGCTGCGCCCGCAGGACAGCGCCGCCGCGGCGCAGCGCAAGCGCGTGCTGGTGGTCGACGACTCGCTGACCGTGCGCGAACTGCAGCGCAAGCTGATCGAAACCGCCGGCTATGCGGTGGAAGTCGCGGTCGACGGCATGGACGGCTGGAACGCGCTGCGCCTGGGCCGCTTCGACCTGGTCGTCACCGACATCGACATGCCGCGCATGGACGGCATCGAGCTGGTCGAGTTGATCAAGAAGGATCCGCACCTGCGCGCGCTGCCGGTGATGATCGTCTCCTACAAGGACCGCGAGGAGGACCGCCGCCGCGGCCTCGACGCCGGCGCCGACTTCTACCTCAGCAAGGCCGGCTTCGACGAAGACGCGCTGATGCAGGCGGTCGCCGATCTGATCGGAGCGCCGCTGGCATGAGCCGCGCGCACCCAAACCCCATGCATCACCCAGGAACCGCCCGCGCGTGAGAATCGGCATCGTCAACGACCTGAGCATCGCCACCGAAGCGCTGCGGCGCGTGCTGGCGCGGCGCCCCGACCACCGCGTAGCCTGGGCCGCGGCCAGCGGCGCCGAAGCGGTGGCCTGCTGCGCGCGCGACACGCCCGACGTGGTGCTGATGGACCTGGTGATGCCCGGCATGAACGGCGTGGAAGCCACCCGCCGGATCATGGCCGACAGCCCGTGCCCGATCCTGGTGGTGACCGTCAGCGTCGGCGCCAACGCCGCGATGGTGTTCGAAGCGATGGGCCACGGCGCGCTCGACGCCACCGACATGCCGTCGCTGGGCAGCGACGACGACAGCGGCGCGGACAAGCTGCTGGCCAAGATCGACCTGATCGGGCGGTTGTCGGCGGCGCCGGTGCGCGCCGTGCTGCTGCGCGCGCCGGCGCCGGCGTCGGCGCGCAAGCTGCTGGCGATCGGCGCCTCGGCCGGCGGCCCGTCGGCGGTGGCGCGGGTGCTGGAAGGCCTGCCGGCGGATTTCGCCGGCGCGGTCGCGGTGATCCAGCACATCGACGAGAAATTCGCCCCCGGCATGGCCGAATGGCTCGGCCGCTACTCGCGCCTGCCGGTCGCCATCGCCGCCGCCGGCGACGGCCTGCAGCCCGGCCGGGTGCTGCTGGCGGCGACCAACGACCATCTGACGCTGCGCGCCGACGGCCGCCTGGACTATGTGCGCGAACCGGCCGAACTGCCGTACCGGCCCTCGGTGGACGTTTTCTACAAGAGCGTCGCCGTACACTGGCGCGGCCCCATCGTCGGCGTGCTGCTGACCGGGATGGGCCGCGACGGCGCCGCCGGCCTGCGCCTGCTGCGCGAGCAAGGCCACCACACCATCGCCCAGGACCAGGCCTCCAGCGCGGTCTACGGCATGCCTAAGGCCGCCGCCGAGCTCGACGCCGCGGCCGAAATCCTGCCGCTGGACCGCATCGCCGCGCGCCTGCGCGACCTCTTCGCCCAGACTTCCAACCCCAGCCCATGAGCGATCCCATCTTCCCCGGCCCGAACGAACCGCATCCGCACCTGCGCCAGCACCGGCTGGTGGTGCTGCTGGTCGACGACCAGCCGATCATCGGCGAAGCCGTGCGCCGCGCGCTGGCCAGCGAGGCCGACATCGACTTCCACTACTGCGCCCAGGCCGCCGAAGCGGTGGCCGCGGCCGAAGCGCTGCGGCCGAACGTGATCATGCAGGACCTGGTGATGCCCGGCGTCGACGGCATGACCCTGGTCCATCACTACCGCATCCACCCGGTGCTGAAGAACGTGCCGGTGATCGTGCTGTCGAGCAAGGAGGACGCGGTGGTCAAGAGCCAGGCCTTCTCGACCGGCGCCACCGACTATCTGGTCAAGCTGCCCGATTCGATCGAGCTGATCGCGCGCGTGCGCCACCACGCCCGCGCCTACCTCAACCAGATCGAACGCGACGAGGCTTACCGCGTGCTCAGCGAGCACCAGCAGCGCCTGCTCGAGCTCAACGAAACCCTGCGCCGGCTCAGCGACGTCGACGGCCTGACCGGCCTCAACAACCGCCGCTACCTGGATTCCTATCTGGAAACCGAATGGCGCCGGGCGCTGCGCGAAGGCGCCGACTTCGCCGTGCTGATGCTCGATGTCGACAACTTCAAGCTCTACAACGACTACTACGGCCACCTGGCCGGCGACGAAGTGCTCAAGGACGTCGCCGGGGTGATGCGTCGCACCGTGCAGCGCCCGGCCGACCTGACCGCGCGCTACGGCGGCGAGGAATTCACCGTGGTGCTGCCGGCTACCTCGGCCAGCGGCGCGCTGCAGCTGGCCGAACAGATCTGCGCCGGCGTGCGCGCGCTGTCGCTGCCCAACCGCGCCGCGCCGTCGGGGCTGGTGACCGTCAGCATCGGCGTCGCCGCGTCCTCGCCGGCGCAGGGCGAGCGCTACGCGCCGTTGCTGCGGGTCGCGGACATGGCCTTGTACGAGGCCAAGCGCGCCGGCAAGGATCGCGCGGTGTATCGGGCCAAGGACGACTGATTCGGGCCTGTCTCGGCGCAGCTCGCACGCAACGCGCTTGTAATCCGCGCAACGCAGCGCAGCGCGAAACGCGACGTCGCCGCCTGGCGGGCGATTCGTGCGAATGTCCAGCCCATCGATAGCTGCCTGCCGACAGCTGCCTATCCACGGCTGCCGATCGACGAACGACTCGAACGCGCCGCGACGATGCGCACGCCCGAGCGGATTCCGCGGCGCTACTTGCCTCGCCCCTTCTCGATGCACTGGAGATGGCGCGCGTAGGAACCTTTCCCCGTCTCGGGATCGTAGGCCACGTTGTGGCATTCGACCTTGCGCTTCTCGGCGACGCTCGCCCACATGTCCTGCAGCTTCGCATAGGCGGCGGCTTCCGCCTCGCCGCACTTGAAATTCTTGTCGAAGTCGCCGCCGGAGACCGCGCGGCAATGCATGTCGTAGTTGTAGGTCGGGAGCGCTTCCGCGCTTCTTCCCACCCCGGGCACCGCCGCCAGCGCGGCCACCGACAACACCCACACCGAGCGCATGACGTCCATTAGCGTTCTCCAGAACCGACGATGGCGCCGCGATCCGGCGGCTCCCTCAGGATCGCCGGCTCCGGCGTAGCAGACTAAACCAAGGATCGTGCGGGACTTCAACCTGACGATGGGCCTGTGGGCCATTGCGGTACGGGCAAGACTTACGACGATCCCGATCGCGCTACTGATTTACTGCACATCGGATGCATAAGAATCGGCTCATCAGCACCAGCGATCCGCTCGCTACAAGCAAATGAACCACCTCCATCGCGGCTTCGAGCGGCCCCTTTTTCAGTGACTCGCCCGCTCTCCATCGCCAGCACCGCTGCATAAGAAGCGCGGCATTTCCGTGGACAAATCGCTTCAGTCCAAAACCGGAGCGATGATCGACCCAGCCGAACAGCAGACCTCGAAACACATCGGCATAGCCGAGGAAAGAACGAGAGGGCCGTTACGACAAAACAATCCAGCCACGTCCTCTGTCCCTCTCCCGGATTGTTGCGACCGGCCGCAACGCCGGTTTCGACTCAAGCGTTCGCCCCAGCCTCGCTCGTCCGAAATGCGCCGCAGCGCCCAAAACCGCGCGCCCGGGGGCGCCCGGTGGCACCCGCCGGCGGCGCTCTGCGTTGTTCTCGCTGACCGGCCCGAAACGGGCCCGCCGCTGGCCCGGCGCACCGACCCGGCGTCCACGCCGTCCATCGATCACAGGGGGTGATGCATGGGAATCCTCAGGCCGCGCGCCTATCCGACCAAGCTGTTCCTCAACGCCGCCGACCACACCTACGTGGAGTGCGGCAGCGGCGGCAAGGCCTGGGGCTGCTGGGGCGGAAAATCCGGCGGACACATGCTGCGCCAGGCCGCGGGCAGCACCCTGCGCGCCGACGCCATCGCCGGCAAGCTCGAACGCGCCGGCATCGCCTGCTACCTCATCAACGGCGTCTGCCACCAGGCCGCCAACCGCGTGCTGCTGCCGGCCACGATCACCGTCGTCGGCGCGCGCGGCTACTCGCTGTCGAGCGCGATCTTCGGCGTCTACGGCCGCCCGCGCGGCCCCCTGGGCGCCTGCGCGGCGCCGTTCGACCAGCACGTCGGCGTCAGCGGCGAGTTGCCCGCCTGCCTGCAAGGCCCCGCGGACGATTACCTCGAACCGACCCTGCTCAGCGAGGACGACCCCGCGCGCGGCCCGGACGATTTCGCCGATCCCGTCTACATGGCCGCGGTCGACGAGCTCTACCAGGACCGCTTCGTGCGCGCGCTCGACGACAACGTCGACGCCTACGGCTTCCAGATGGAGCACTTCGCCTTGTTCGTCGAGCACAAGCAGCGCACCACGCCGCTGGCGCTGACCGTCCCCGCGCGCGACAGGGTGATGGCCGCGCGCAGCGACTTCGAGAAAGACCGCATCGAAATCGAACAGGCCCTGGCCTCCTCGCGCGACGCCGCGGCCTTCGTCGACGCCTTCGACGCGCTGACGTTGCGGTTCCAGGACGACGCCGCCGACGCGCTCGGCGAAGACGACTATCGCCACCTGCTTGACCTTTGGCCGGAAGAGCGCATCGTGTTGTCCGACCCCGATATCGTGGCATCGGCGTATGGCCTCAACCTCTCAGGACCGGCGGCTGGCTGATTTCGGCCCGAAGCTGAGCCGGGACGAATACGAGCGCCGCATCGTCGCCCTGCACGAAGGCGCACCGTCGCTGCCCGGCGAAGACGCCGAACGCCGCACGCGGCGCGGCGAACTTGACCTGCTGATCGACCACCGCCTCGGCCAGCGCTTCCCGGATTCGCGCCGGGAAGCGTTGTGGCGGGCGCAGCAGCGTCTGGACAAGCGCAGGATCTGGCATCTGCTCGCGGGCGTGCTCGCGCATCCGCGCGATCCGTCGGCGGCGGTGGCGCGGGCGCAGGTGCGGGGGTTCGCGCAGGTGCTCGGGCGCGAGGAGCTGGGCGAGTTGCTGGATCTTTCGCCTGAGGATCTACAGCGCCTGCTGTGAGCGCGCAGCGCTGCGTCGGCAACGATGCCGCGGCAACCGAGGGAACGCGCGGTAGGCACCGTTTGCTCGCGAGTTACCCAGTCGCTGCGGATCTCGGTTACATAGTCAACTTCGGCCCGCCTTGGCTTGGACCTTCCATCGCTTGGTCCTGTGCCTGAGCCTGCTGTTGGGCTTGCTGTCGATTGAGCGCTTCGACGCGGTCCAGGCTCCGCTCTGCCGGCACCTGGGCTGCGGTATTGGCCTCCACCGCAAGATGGTGATGCGGACCCGCCGGCCCATGCGGCGAGGCATAACCGATAAGGTTAAGCGTGCCATCCGCCCCCTTGCCGATGACCGCCCCGGAAAGGTTCTGGCCTACCGCAGGATCGGCCTTCACTGCCGCCAGACCCGCGGCAGCAAGGTTGCGGGCTTCAGTCTGGCTCCAACGGCCCTCAGCCTGGGCGGCACGGTGGAACATCTCGAAGGCCGGTTGGTCGGGATGGCCAGGGCTGTCCGCACGAAACACTTGGGCAGGGCTCTGGACTTGAGGGGAGCTGTCCAGCCTGTGCGAGTTTTCAGCTGCAGATTGGATCTGGGTGTGCGACACGCTTTCGTATTCGCGCCGACCGTTGCTCGTGTCCACATACGAAAACGAACGCCCGTTGCCGCCCAGGTCCAAGCCTGCACGCTCGATGCGGTTGGGATCGAGCTTCAAGGTTGCCATGTCGAGCTCGATGGCGGGCACATGCATCGTGGTGCCCTTCGCGTAATCGCTGAGCTCGCTGGCCGCCATCTTCATGACATAGGTGCCATGGATGTCGCGGTAGCTGCTGTCGCCATGCTGGCCGATGCTTGCCCCTGGATCGCTGTAGCACGCCGCTACGGCCTCAATGGCGGGGCTGGTGCGAAACTGCTTGCCGATTATCTGTATGCCAGCGGGCGACAGGGTGATGCCGGGAGCGAGCATGCCCTTGTCGACACAAGGGGTGGACAGATCCGCCCGGCGCAGAAACTCGGCCCGATCAAAGGTGCCATCGGTGCCGGTCGTGCGACTGGCCAAGGCATTCATCCCGACGAGTTCAGCCATCGCCTCGTTGCGGCGCATGAAACCGACATAGCGGTTCGCCGGCCCGGTAAGGTCGGCAGCGGTTCCGTCTTGGGACGCGGTCCGAATGGTCTCGCCCATGTTGTAGCGCAAAGCGTAGCGCTCGCGCTCCGAGGCGTCTGCAAGCAGCGCATGGCCGGCTTCGTGGCCGATGACCACGGCCAAGTTATCTCGCCTGGCGGAGGTGTTATCGAAGCTCTTGGCGTCGAAGTTGCTGGTGTTGAGATGGATCGTGCCGGTGCGCTGCTGGTAGTGGCCGGACTGGAAGGGTTCGTTAGTCATATCCAGGTGCTTCAGCGAGCCGTTTCCGATCGCCGCCACCATGACGTTGCTGAGGTAGGGGGAACTGGCGATCGTGGCTTCGATGTCGGCAACGGCGGACGGCGGCAGCCCCTTCTTCTGGGCGAGCTCCTCAATGAGCGGGCGGATCTCGGGGCGCAACTGACTCACGCTTCATCCTCGGGCGTGTTGGCATTGATCCGGACCTCCTGGATACAGCCGGTGCCGCCAGGGGCCAATTGGGCCGAAACCACAAAGACAATTCCACCCGGGGTCGGCGCGGAGCGATATAGAGCCCGCTGACTTCCGTCGCGTTGACGCACGCCCTCCGTGGCGCTGTAGCCCCGGGCGCTGAGATGCTGGCGCAACTTGTCGAGAGCGAACAAACAGCCCTCCTGGCCAGAGCGAGGTTCCAGGGACAGGCCGATCGTCCATTTGCCAGGTCGCTCCCGATAAAGCGTGTTGACCCAGAGGGCGTAGGACCCGTGTTCGCCCAGGTCGCCGCGGGCCGCTTGCTCGCTGCCGGCCGGGTGCAGGTCCAGACCGAGAGTCTTGGCGACCTGGGGCGGCTCCAGATCGCCACGTGATCTGAGCCCGTCAATGAGCTGGAAAATGCGCCCGATCCATTCCTCTGGCTTGAGGGGCGGCCCGAGAGGGACTGTAGCCGTTGGCTGCGCGGGCGCGGACGCACTTTGGGTAGCAGATTGCTCAGCGATCTGGTCGAACCGAGCTGCAGCGCGTTCGGCCGCGGCCTCGCCGTCGATGGGAGCGCGGATAGTTGAAGTCATGGGGGCGTCCTTGTCCTGGTCCGAAGAGGCCTGGGCCGGTGGTTGGGAGCAGCCGGCCAGAACGAGCCAAGCCAGCCCAATGCTTGTGTGACGTATCCAGCGTTGCAAGGTCATGAGTGTGACCCCGTATTCCTAGCGTCTCGCCGTGAATTGGTGACTCTGGCCAGACAGGTCCTAGGGCAAGGTATCTGGTCTTGGATGCAGCCAGTCCTTTTCATGCGTTCTCCACCTAGGGACACCAAAGATTAAACCCACTGCCTTTTGAAGTATTAATTACCACCGCCACACTCTGTATCGCTCGCGTCACTGCGACATAGAACATCGATGCCAGTAACGGTTCCAGCGCCTTTCCCTCCAACAGGAATTTCTTGATTTCGCCCGTGGGCACAATCAGAACCCGCTCAAAAGTTGCACCTTTAGCTACGCGGAAATTCATGTAATCGAGCGTGAACGCCTTCCCGCAGTTCGCGTTGTAGCGAAGACACTGCGGCTGGAACTGCGCAACATACGCCTGCACATGCTCAGATCGAACGAGGAATACCCCGTCGTGCCCCGTGACCCTTTCGTTCAATGATTTCGTTGCGGGGAAGCCCCACGACTTGTCAAAGATCGAATCAGAAAAAGTGGCAATGGCTTGGTTGCAGCGCCACGTTTCAACACTCTCCGCAATGGTCAACCGCCCCGCAGTTTCATGCTTCCGAAACCATTTGATGGCTTCCGCATATGCATATTTTTTGTTCTTTGTGCCTCGCGGATAGGTGGACAGCACGGACTGCCGAATGTCCCCAACCATGCGGATTTCGATATCAGACTCAAGCAGTGCATCTAGGATCTCCCAGTCGTATCCACTGAGATCCTGCACCTCATCAATCAAGATTTCGTCGTAAATCCCTTCAAGCCGCCGGATCAAAGCCCCACCTGTCTCGCCTATCAGCTCAAAGGCCAGCCGCCCCAACTCTGCGCGGTATACAGCATCGCTTTTACTCAAAAAGCGGGCCGCGCCAACCGCCATTAGGTTCGGCCCGCCTTCAAAGATGAAGCCGTTCACCCGCTTGCTGGCGAACTTGTAGCGGAGAAACGGGCGCGCGAAGTCGCGCAGCAAAAACGAAAACCAGCCCAGCACTTCGATATTGAGGTGCCCGCCGGCGTATTGGGACAAGCGTTGCCGCAACTCGTGTTGATTGAGTCCCGTATAGGTCAACACCAACACCCGCCGCTCTTTCGGAAGCGCGGCGCAGTGCTCGACCAGCCCTTGCGTTTTCCGCGAGCCGGCAACAGCGAGTGTCAGGTATTTAGCCATGAATGAACGTGGCTGCGGCGCTCATGTAGGCAGGTGCAATAAGCTTGGTTTTGGAGCTTGCGATCCGCAGCGCGCCTTCGGTCTTCTCCCTTGTCATCCATGTGCTGAGATCGGCTGCCGGTGTGATACCTAAGACCTTGCGCAAAGCCGCTTCACCATTGCGCGCGACGAGTTGAGGCTCCAAGGTCGCCCCCTCCCCAAGCCCGCCTATGAATAGCTCGCGACGCCCATCCTCCAACCACTGCGCCACCGGAGCGCGCAAATCATCGTGGGCATGTCCGTCGTTGTCGCGCAGCACCGCCACCTGCTTGCCCAAAGCCGCACACAGCTCCAAGCATCGCGCAATAGACAATCCACGCATGCTGATGACATCTATGCCTAGTTCCATCGGCCTTTTGCCAAACATGTCGCAGAAGAACCGTTCAAAGACAATTTCATCCGAAGGCCCTTCGACCAGCACTATCTTGCTGGCCAGCGCTATGCGCAACGTGTCGTAGCCCGGTAGCTTTTGGAAATACTTCACCGTCTCGCCGTCAAGATCCGAAATCTTGCTGTAGGAGTCGTTGCCCACCAAAAGCAGCGCCCCAAGCCCAAGTCGGTTCAGCACAAATGAGCTGTGCGTGGTGACGAAGACCTGCTGCTCTTCACCAATCATTTCCCCCATGCGGGAAATGAGTTGCGCCAAGCTGGTGTGTGAGAGGTGATTCTCCGGCTCTTCCACCATCACGAAGTTGGCACTTGTGGAGTGACGGCTCATCGCCAACGCGATCTTTATCGCGGCCTGCTGCCCTTGCCCTGACATCGAGAATGGCACGTCGTTGACGTGTGGCGTCACAACACCTTCCCAAGAGGAGCGGGCGGACTGATCCATCGCCAGAGAAATCGGATGCCCATGTGGCGAGGTGTGCTGTTCGCTCAGGCGATCGTTGACACCCTTGAGCCTTGCACTCATGTCCACCTTGACTTGGCGGTAGGCCACGGCGATGGCTGCACGTTCCGCAGGTTCTAAGCTGTATCCCAGTATTTGGCGTAGATGGTGGTCCACGCCTGAGGACGACCGAACTGTTCGAGAGTCGATGAGCGCAGTCGAAAGCTGTTTTGGGCGCGCGTAAAGCTGCTTGTCGGCAAACGACCGCCACTCGTGCCTGTAGTATTCAACAGGCAGCAAATGAGACGGGACCTTGGCCCACGCCTGCAGGTCTTCCAAGTATTCAGGGTTGGGCTCGATCCCCAGCGACACGCCCGGACAGGCTTTGACGGGCAAATCGCTGTTGACCGCGCCGAGCAACTCCTGAAGCTCTGGGCGGTCCTCCAAATAGACTTCAATGAGGATTTTGGGGAACGGTGCGGCCTCACCCTGCAAGCGGCGCTTTACGAAATTCGCAACGATCTCTGTATTGAACCAATACGGATTGAGCTCTTCCGCCACACCTCGCCCGTTGATGCGCCCGGTCAATGCCAGCGTCAACACCTCAATCAATGTGGACTTTCCGGCCTCGTTGGCGCCAACGATCAGGTTGAGCTTCTTGTTCGGTGCAAGCTCGAACTTCTTGTAGATTCGATAGCCATAAATCTTAATTTTGGTGATCACGAGACATCATCCGTATGCCTGGGCCGTCACTCCCGCCGCCTGCCGCGATCCTAGCGCTCAAACCTCAGCTCTTGCAAAGAGCTTTCGACTTCAGTGTCGCAAGTGTCCGGGGCAAGGCGCGCGAGGGCCTTTACAATTCGACGGCCGATTTTTAACCCGAATTCATGCGTCAGTCGGTGCAACGACTAGCACACCTCGCCTTCCTTAAAGATTGGCTCAGATACCAGACGCTTGAGACAACCCCGCCGGGCGCCTCGCGGAGCCTCTCTGATCTGTGGGTCTGCTTACCACGATGCGGAGTTGGGGTGCCTTGTCCCCAGCATGTAAACGCCGCTGTGGACATCAAGCAGGCATCCGTCTGACATGAACTCGCACAACGTCGCCAATAACTGATTGTTTATAAAAAGAACACCCAGCTCAAGTGGCGCGTCATCCAGCGCACCACCGTCGGGTTGATTGAGCAGAATGTGCGCGTCCGCAAGCATTCTTAAGCCACTAAACACGGGCCCACCCGGTGGGAGCACTGGCCTCGGCTTCCGCTGGATCTTTGCCAGTTCCGGCTGGGCGAATAACGCCGCCATGAACATGGCGGTTGCGTTCCAACTGCCAATGTATTTCGGTCGAGATGCTTTGTCGGATAGTGGCGCGAGCCAACGATCCTGTTGCGCACCCAGCGCTTCAAGGGTGATCGGCAGTTTTGGTGGCAACAGCACTTTATCGAATAGGTTATAGCCCCCAACTAGAGACTGGCGGATGGGTTCCGGACCACGCTCAAGGTGGTAGCTGCACGCCTCTTTCAGATCGTCGTCGTTCCAATTTTCCAGCGTTCGGATGACTGCCTTGGTGAAGTTCATATCCAACTTCGCCAAGTGCCCCCAAGACAAACCCATGGCGAAACACACATGCCAAGGATTGGCTTCAACGCACTCTTGCATTTGCGCTTGCATCGCCTCATACGCCGTGGCATTCAATCGTTTTCCACTGGCCTCAAGGAGATCTAGAACCTTTCCCCGTACCGGGCCACCCTTTGCCCCTCCGCCCAGCTGACAAAGTTTCTCGAATTCTCGCTGTGTGTCGTTGATTGGTTGCGGCATATATGCCCCCCGAGTGTGCAGTCGTAACTTGAGACACGCGTTCAAGTGTTCGCTCAGGCCAACCGTGCTGAAGCAATAGAGCGCCCCAGAGCCCATGACGCGCGGCGCTTCGGTTCACCTGCCGCATCATTGGATCTGGGGGCTCTGCGCCAGCGTGTTGAGGGTGACTGTTACTTGTCGGGCGCGCGGAGCACGCGCTTGCCCCTCGGAACCAGTTCCAGCGCCCCATCCGGCTTGCGGCGAATCACTCCGTGGTCCTGCGGCTGATTCTTTTCAGTGGTCATAGGGATCTCCTGTGGACAATTCCACGACTCCGAACATCCAGCCTTCAAAACGCCGATGCAAGGGCTTGATGAACTTCGGCCGCAACTCGATCGCACCGGCGAAATGCCGCTGGCCAACCCGCGGGCACGCTCAGGCCACAACAATCACCCCTGGCCGCCTCGCTAGACCGAAGTGGAGAACGTCAACGACCGCGCAAACTGACCTCGTGTGTGGTTCGGCACCGCCCCCCAGCCCGAACTTCGCCAATGTCGCTACCCGCAACGGAATGGCCTCGCGGCGAATGTAGAACTTCCCCAACCTGCCTGGTGGCGGTTGGGCGGGACAAAAAGTAAGGCTTCGGCACGAAACGATACCTCGATGGAGGGATCGCGACGGTGATCGACCGAGAAAAACCCGCTATGACTCAGTGCCTTGCGCACTGTCGGGAAGTGATGGAGCGGGTGATGGGAATCGAACCCACGCTAGCAGCTTGGGAAGCTGCAGTTCTACCATTGAACTACACCCGCGTCGGATCGAAGTCTATGACGCGGCGGCGCGGGAGGCAAATCGGGCTGCCAGGGTCGCCTGGGTTGACCGGAAAGCATCGGGCCTGAAGGCCCTCCCACAAGAGGACGCCGCTGGTGGGAGGGCCTTCAGGCCCGATGCTTTCGTATCCGCATCCGCGAGAAACCGGCGCAAAAAGAAACCGGGCCAAACGGCCCGGTTTCCCATCGCTTCAAGACCGAACGCCAGCGGCCGCGCAGGCCGCCGCGCCGGGGTCAGAAGCCGCCGCCGACCTGGGCGAACACCGTGGTGTTGTTGCCGCCGTCCTGGTTGAAGGTGACGCTGGCGCCGAGGTTGGCGTCCAGGCCGAACAGCTTGGTGCGCGCGCCGAACAGGAAGGTGCCGTAGTCCTGGTCGAATTCGCGGTTCTTGACCGAGTACCAGCCCAGGTTGCCGACGGTCTGCAGGCGCGCGCGGGCGTCCTTCGGCGCGTCCTCGAACTCGCGGTCCAGGGTCAGGCGCGCGTAGGGGCGGAAGCTCTCGCTGTAGGTGTAGTTGACCTGGTAGCCGACGCTGCCGATCAGCGAGTCGAAGCTCTGGTCCGGGTAGGCCAGCGAGGTCGACAGGGCCGGGTCGCTTTCGGCGAAGCCGTCGATGTCGATGCGCTGGGCGACCACGCCGAGCACCGGGCCGTGGCGCAGCGCGTCGCCGAACTCGTAGCCGGCGTTGAGCGCGGCGGTGACGTTCTTGCCGTCGGCCGAGCCGCTGTGGGTGCGGGTGGCCGGGCCGAGGTTGACCTTGCGGTCGATGTCGTAGTCGAGCTTGGTGTAGCTCAGCTGGCCGTTGACCCAGGCGCGCTCGCCGTACCAGCCGACGAAGCCGCCGATGCTGGTGTCCTTCTGGTCGAAGCTGCCGTTGCGCAGGCCGAAGTCCTGCTTCTGCTGGCCGTAGCCGAGGAAGGCGCCGAACACCAGATTGCCGCGGGTCCAGTCGACGCCGCCGGTCAGCGCCGGGCCGGCGCCGTCGTACACGTCGCCGTGGCCGTAGCGCTGGAAGTCGCCGCGCAGGCTGCTCCACCAGCGCATGCCGTCGCCGTCGCCGCGCTCGGCGTGGCCGGCGACCTGGTCGGCGCGGGCGCGGCCGGTCATCGAGGCCGAGTTCGGCAGCAGGGCGACGAAGCGCGGGGCTTCCAGCACCGAGACCGCGTAGTCGGCGAGGATCTGGTGGGCCTTGGACGAGGGATGCACGCCGTCGGCGAAGGCGTAGGAGTTCGGCGCGTCGGGCGCGGCGTAGTTGAGCGGGCTGCAGGTCACCGAGGACGCGGTGATCTGCGGGTTGCAGCCGGTGCCGGTGACGTTGCTGATGCCGAACGGCGAGGGGTTGTTCACCACTTCGCGGATCAGATTGAAGGTGTCCAGCGGGATCACCCGCAGGCCGGCCGAGGCGATGCCGTTGTAGAGCGCGTTGTTGTAGGTGGTGGCGAGCTGGGTGCCGGCCGCCATCTGCGCCGCGCCGCCGGCGCGGAACTGCGGGGTCGAGCCCAGGTCGGGGATGTTCGGCACCAGGATGTATTCGGCGCCGGCGTTGCGCAGCGCGCCGATCACGCCGATCTGCGCGGTCACCGCGCCGCCGATGGTGGCCTGCGCCGGCGCGCCGGCGGCGACCGCGAACAGGTCGTTGGCGCCGCCCCACACGGTGTACAGCGCGTTGGCATCGGCGCGGCCGCCATTGGCGGCGAGGTACTTGCTGGTCTGGGTGGCCAGCGAGTCGATCGGGCCGAGCGCGCCGCTGGTGTTGGTGCCGGTGCGCGCGCCGCCGACGGCGTAGTTGGTGCCGCCCTGGTTGTCGCTGTTGGCGTTGGTGCCGTAGTAGTTGGCCAGCCACTCCGACCAGACCAGGCCCGGGTTGGTGGTGAAGCGGCCGATCAGCGCGCCGTTGGGGCCGACCGCCTGGATCAGCGCCGGGCGGAAGTGGCCCGAATCGGTGAGGCTGTCGCCGATGAAGACGGTCTGCGAATAGGGGCCGCCGGCGAAGGCCGGAGCGGCGGCCAGCGCCAGAGCGGCGGCCAGCGCGGTACGAGCGGTTTTCATCAATGCGATTCCTTGCTTCCTGGTGGGGCTTGCGGTGGCGGCGCCCGCGGCCCGGGACGGGCGGCGCGGACGCCGGTTAGGCGTGCTTCCGACGCCATGGCTGCGCATACGGCGGCGCATGGCGAGGGATGGCGCGAATCGAAACACGGGGGCGACGAGGCTGGCAAGGCGCAGCGCGGCAAAGCCGCGGGCGCGCGCGCCCGGCCCCCGGCGGCGGATTATGCGCCCGACCGGGCGGGGCTTACCGGGGCCGGAGGTCACGGCCTCGGCATTACGCCCCCTGGCCGCGCCAGGCGGCCATCGCGTTTGTTGCCGGGCTTGGCGATTGCGCGGGTCGCACAGCGGGCATTCGCGCCGGTGCGCGCACGGCCGAAGCCATGCGCAGCAGGGCCCGCCGACGCCTGCGTCGTCGCCGCGCGCGCCGCGGCCGCGGCTGGCCGCGCTGCCCGGCAGCGGCGACAATGCCGGCATGAACATCCTGCTCAATGGCGAGGCGCGCGCCCTGACCGCGCCGATCACCGTCGACCAACTGCTCGCCGCCGAAGGCCTGGGCGAACGCCGGGTCGCGGTGGAGATCAACGGCGAGATCGTGCCGCGCGGCCGGCATGCGCTGACGGCGCTGGCCGAAGGCGACAAGGTCGAGATCGTGCACGCACTGGGCGGCGGCTGAGGCCGTCGCCTCTTTCCGACCGCAGCGCAGCTGCGTTCGCTGCCTGTAGGAGCGGCGCGAGCCGCAACTGCGAATTACGGGCTGCGATGAAAGTTTCGACGTAGCGGTTTTGGCGCGGTCGCGGCTTGCGCCGCTCCTACAGGGGCTTCGGCGGGCTCTCGCGTTGGCTTGGGGCCTGCAGTCGCCGCACCTTTCCGACCGCAGCGCGACTGCGTCCGCTGCCTGTAGGAGCCGCGCGAGCCGCGACCGCGAACCCTCGGCTGCGATGAAAGTTTCGACGTAGCGGTTTTGGCGCGGTCGCGGCTTGCGCCGCTCCTACAGGGGCTTCGACGCGGCTTGGCGGGGATCGTCAGCGCCAGTTGATGTAGACCGGATTGCCCACCAGCGCCAAGCGTCCCTGCGCGTCGCGCACGTCGATGCGCAACCAATGGCGGCGGCCGTCGCTGGGCCAGTCGAAATCGAACGACTGCTGCGCCGCGCTCACCTGCGGCTGTGCGATCAGTCCGGCCTTGACGCCGTCGAGCGTCGCTTCGATCCAGCCGCCGGCGAGGTTGCGCACCTGCACGCGCACGCTCGCGCGCTGGCCCGCGGGAACCTTGAGCTCGCCGCCCATCGCGGCTACGTCGGCGCCGTGCCGGACCTGCACTTCCAGCAGGCGATCGCGGCTGCCGAAGGCATCGACGAAGACATTGCCCGCGCGCAATCCGTCCAGGATCCCGGCCTGCGACAGCTCGCGCGCGTGCACGACCGTGGTCGGGCGGCCGATGCGGCTGGGGCCGAACGGTTCCTCGGCCGCGGTCGGCGCGTCGTGGTTGTCGCTGCCGCCGACGCCGGTGAGGCGGTGGCCGGCGTCGAGTTCGCGCTGCCAGAACGCGATGCCCGAGCCGGGCGTGTCGGCGTCGCCGCCGTTGACCGCTTCGACCATGCTCACCAGGTTCAGGTCGGCGGCCGGATGCGGGGTCCAGCCGCAGCCCATGCAGCGCTCGTCGGACGGACGGATCGGGTGATTGATCGACACCGGCAGGCCGCGGCGGCGCATGTCGCCGAGCACCGCGTTCCAGTCCGGCACCGCGGCGCTGCCGACGCGGAAATCGACCGGCGCGCGTACGCCGAACACGTTGGCGTGGCCCTGGAAGGTGGTGATCTCCATGCCCGGAATCAGCAGCAGGCGGTCGAAATGCGGCTGCAGTTCGCGCAGCGCCGGCAGGTGCGAGACGGTGTTGTGCTCGGTCACTGCGATGAAGTCGAGGCCGGCTTCGCTGGCCGCCTTGGCGGTAAGGAACAGCGGGCATGGCGTGCGCGCGCCGCTTTGCGCGGCGCAACTGCCGTCGCTGTGGGCGCTGTGCATGTGCAGATCGCCGCGGTACCAGCCCGCTTCGTTGCGCAGCGGCGGGGCGTCTTGTTGCGGCACCGCGTCGGCTTGCGCGGCCGGCGTGAGGCGGATGCGCGCGGTGTAGGCGGCGTCGCGGCCGGCGCGGATGTTGGGGATGCCGAGCAGCAGCTTCCAGGTGCCGGGCGTCAGTGCGCCGGGCGAGTAAGACGCGGTGGCGTCGGCGGCGGCGACGGTGAAGCGGCGCTTGTTGCCGCCGCTCCAGCCGCGGAAGCCGTCGCGGCCGAGGAACTCGCCGGGGCCGATCAGGCCCAGGTCGATGGTGGTCTTGTCGCTGCGGTCGTAGTCGAACTCGACTTCGATGCGGGCGGTGTCGGGTGGAACCTGGAACGGCAGTTCGCGGTAGGTCTGGTTGTCGGCGCCGGTGATGCGGCCTTGCAGGACGAGGTCGGTTGCGTTGGTTGAGCTGGAGTTGCCCGCAGCCGATCGCGCTTGCGCTGTCTGGTTTATCGGGTCGCGCGATTGCGCGAACGCGGGCGCGCTTGCGCACAACGCGGCCAGCACGGATGCGAGCGCACAAGTCCGCATTAGCTTGTGAGCCTCCCTCCCCCGGCAGCCCAACAGCCCGCTCCCTCTCGCTCCGTCATTCCCGCGAACGCGGGAATCCAGAGACCTCAAACGCTCTCGCACGAAAAGCCCTGGATTCCCGCGTTCGCGGGAATGACGGCTGGGGGGACGCGGGCTTGTCGGGAAGTTCATTGGTTCGGCCAGTGTTGGTGCATGTCGCAAGCTCAATGGCGTTTGGCGGGCTCCAGCCGGGGCATTGCCTCGCTCCAGCAACCCGATGGATCACGCCCCCTCACTCGGTCATTCCCGCGAAAGCGGGAATCCAGAGACCTCAGGCGTTCTCGCACGAAAAGCCCTGGATTCCTGCGTTCGCGGGAATGACGGCTGGGGGGGACGCGGGCTTGTCGGGAAGTTCATTGGTTCGGCCAGTGTTGGTACATGTCGCAAGCTCAATGGCGTTTCGCGGGCTCCAGCCGGGGGGTATTGCCTCGCTCCAGCAACCCGATAGATCAGGCCCTCTCACTTCGTCATTCCCGCGAACGCGGGAATCCAGAGACCTCGAGCGTTCTCGCATGAAAAGCCCTGGATTCCCGCGTTCGCGGGAATGACGGCTGGGGAGATGCGGGCTCTTCGGGTAGTTCATTGCTTCGGCCAGTACTTGCGCATCGCGCTCCACTTGTCTTGTCTCGCCGCGCATCACGCATCACGCATCACGCATCACGCGCACGCGCAGCGCATAGCGCACAGCGCACAGCGCGCTGCGCGCGGCGCGCAAGCTCAATCATGCTTCTCGGGCGCTTCCACCGCCCGCCGGCCGCAGCGGTCCTGCGCGCGCAGCGGGTTGCAGCGGACCACTTCGCTGCGCGGGAAGGTCACCCGGTAGCGGCTGAAGCGCAGGTCGGGCTTGGGGTAGTCGGTGGAGATGTACTGCGCGCCGCTGGCGAAGGCGGCCTCGCGCCGGCGCGGGTCGTTGCGCCGCGCTTCGGCGGTGTCGGCGTCGGCGCGGGTGCGCACCAGGAAGCCGGCCCGCACCGCCTTGCGGATGCGCTCGCCGTCGGCGATGGGGTCGTTGATCGTCAGGTAGGCCGCGTCCGCCGAGGTCTCGTCGCCGTTGACGAACATCGCGCGGCCTTCCAGCGAACGCCGCGCGCCGCGGTACAACGCAACCTTGCGCGCGTCCTCGTCGAGCGCGAACAACACTTTGCCGCGCGCGGCGCCGATCTTCGGCCAGGCGCCGGCCAGCACCGCCTCGCGCAGGGTCGCGGCGCGGCCGCGCACGTCGTCGGGCGCGATCAGTTCCGCCGGCGGGAACACCGAGCGCAGCTCGGCATCAAGCGCGTCGAAGGCCTTGGCGTCGAAGGCCAGCGGCGCGACCGCGCCGGGGCCGCTGTGACCGTCCTTGGCGTTGATCAGGATCAGGATCGGCGCGTGCTGCGGATGCTGGCGCGACCACGCGCGAATCTGCCGCAGGCATTCGACGAACAGCTGGCACTGGCTGCGGAAATCGATATCGGCCAGATGCATCACCTTGAACCCCGGCTGCGCCATCTGCGCCGCCGCGTCCGCCGGCCACGGCCCTGCGTCGCCGTAACCCTGGCGCAGCGCGCCGGGCGGATGCGCGTAACGGCCGCCCTTCGGGTCGTAATACACGTCGAGCTCGAGCTGGCGCATGCCCAGCTCGAGCTGCTCGTGCAGCGGCGCATGGCCGTAGTCGAGCGCATCGGCGCCGGCGGCGTCGCGGGCGCGGTGCGCGGCCAGTTCCTCGGCCGGGATCGCGCGCTTGTAGCTGTTGTGGGTGCCGATGGCCTGGACATCGTTGATGCCCAGGTTGCGGTCGATCCAGGCCTGCGCGCAGTCCGGCCCGGCCTTTGCGGCGTCGGGCGCGTCGAGCTTGCAGGCCGGATCCACCGGCGGCGGCGCGGCCGCTTCGTCGTGCGCGCGCGCCGTCCCCGCCAACGCGCCGCACAGCGCCAACGACAGCATCGGCAAAACCCAGGGCTTCATGACGTCTCTCCGCTTCGAAACCGGCAACGATACGCCCACCGCGGCGCGCTCAGAACTTGTACATCAGCGCCGCGCGGTAGCCGCGGCCGAGCAGCGGCCGGGCGATGAAGGTGTTGGCCCCGGCGTCGGCGCTCTGCAGTTCGCCGGCGCGCGGGTTGCCTTCGGTCAGGCCGAGCGAGTTGGTCAGGTTGTCGGCGTACAGGAACAGGCTCAGCCCCGGCGCGAACTCGTAGCGCGCGCTGGCGTTGACCACGTGGCAGGACGGCAGCCGCACCGAGTTGGCGGTGTCGACGTAACGTTCGCCCTCGTGTTCGTACGACACCTGCAGACGCAGCTTGTCGTCGAGCAGGTTCAGGCCCGGCACCACGCGGACGCTGGTCTTGGGCACGCGGATCAGCTGATTGTCGACGAAGTCGCGCAGCACCGGCGCGCCGTTGACCAGCTCGGTGTAGCGCAGGCCCTTGTACTTGGGATCCTGCACCGTCGCGGTCAGCTGCAGGTCGAACCAGCGCACCGGCGTCCAGAAGCCTTCCAGCTCCAGGCCGGTGGTCTTGGTGTCGGCGTAGCCCTGCTGCACGGTCGAGGCGCCGCTGCCGAGGTCGAACACGTAGTTGCTGAAGCCGACGTTGTCGTACTTGGTGTAGAACAAGGTCGCGAACAGGTCGAACTGCTCGTTGCTGAACTTGTAGCCGATCTCGCCCAGGTCCATGGTCTGGGTCACCGGGCGGCCGCTGGGGTCGTTGACGCAGGCGGCGAGCTTGGCGAGATCGCAGTTGGAGTACTTGGTGATGTAGCTCGACAAACTCGGCAGGCGGAACGCCGGCGTCCAGCGCGCGAACACGCCCTGATGCGGGTCGAACTGCCAGTTGGCGCCGACGGTCCAGCCGATCTTGTCGAACTTCTGGTCGTAATCGACGAACACGCCCGAGCCGGTGAGGATCTGCGCAGTCGCCGGCGTGCCCAGGTTCGCCTGCTTGCGCACCTCGGTCCAGCCCTCGACCTTGACTTGCTCCCAGCGCACGCCGGCGTCGATGCGCAGTTGCTCGTTGACCTGCCATTCGTCCGATAGGTACAGCGCCTGGGTGGTGGAGCGGCCGCTGGCATTTTCCCACTCGTACCCATAGCGGTACACGCCCTTGTCGGTCAGCGTCCTCAGCGGCCGGCCGGCTTTGTCCACCGCCACCAGATCCAGCAAACGCGCGTTGTCGCGCACATCCGTCAGCACGTTCGACGAGTAGCGGTCGAAGTCCTGATCGAACCGGGCGTAGTAATAGCCCACGGTGACGTCGTGGCTCTGCCCGCCGAAATCGAAGCGGCGCATCAGGCGCGTGTCGCTGATGAGTTCGTTGACCGGCATGGTGACGCCGCGCAGGCCGGCGATGGTCATCAGGCCGTTGCCGTTCTGGCTGGCCGGGTCGAATACCTGGTTCGGCGCGTCGACATAGCGCAACTGCGCGCCGGCCGCGCCCGGCACCGAGGCGATCAGCTTCTTCACCGCGGCGTCGTTGAAGAACCTGGCGCCGCTTTGCAGGGTCAGCGGGAACACGCCGTTGCGCTGGGTCCGGGTCTTGCTGTAGCGCAGCGACTGCGCCAGCTGGAAGCCCGCGCCGAGGTCGTAGTCGAACTTGACCGTGTACTGGTCGCGCTTGACCTGGGTGCCGAGCGCGTTGTCGAAGTCGTACCTCGAGCCGTCGCCCTGGATCATCTCAATCCGCCGGGTTTCCGGCCCGGCCAGGGTGCCGTCGTGGGCGTCGAAGCCGGGCACGCCGCGGATCTTGCCGTCGGCGTAGCTGCGCATCGGAATGCCGAGGTACAGCGCGACCTTGTCGTCCACGCGCTTGTAGTCGAAGCTGAACTTGCCGCGCTCGAACGCGCGCGACAGGTCGATGCGGTACTGGCCGCCGTCGTTGGCCGGATAGCCCGGATCGCGCAGGCCATCGTCGCTGCGCCAGAAGCCGCCCAGGCCGAGTTTCCAGCCGCCGCCGATCGGCGTGCCGAAGAACAGGTCGTAGCGGGTCAGGCCGTAATCGCCGACGGTGAGCTTGGCCACGCCTTCGGCGCTGTCGCCGACCGTGCGCGGGATGAAGTTGATCGCGCCGGCCGGGGCGTTGGAATAGAACACCGACGACGGGCCGCCGCGCACCACTTCCACCCGCTCGATGGTTTCGTCGAGGCGGAAGGCCTGGTCGCCGTTGAGATAGCCCAGCGCCGGGTCGTGCTGCACCGGGATGCCGTCTTCCAGCAGCGTCACCGAGCCGAAGCCGTCGACCGGGATGCCGCGCGCGCGGATGTTGCCGCTGGCTTCACCGCCGCTGGCCTCGACCCAGAAGCCGGGCACCGACTTCATCGCCTCGGTCACCGAGGTCGGCGCCTGCATGCGCAGGCGGTCTTCCTCGATCGCGGTGATCGAGTAGCTGGTCTCGGCCTTGCTGCGCTGGCGGGTGCCGGAGCGGCCGGTGACGACGACTTTGTCGAGGTCCACCGCACTGGACTTCGTCCCGTCTTGCGCCGCCGAAGCGGACGCTGCGGAGGATTCGCCCGAAACCACGCCCCCGGCCGAAGCCGGCTGCTGCGCCTGGGCAAGGGTCGAAAAACCAACGGTAACGAAGCTGGCGGCCAGGGCGATGCGGATCGCCCGGGTGAGCTGGCGGGAACGAGAGGTCATGGCGGCGGGATTCGGAAGGAAGGGATCGCTGCCGTCGGTTCCGTCCGAAGCCGTGCATGGCGCGCGGCAGCCGCGATGAATGCTGAACGCCGTGGCTTAAAGATTCGTGACACGCGGCGCGTTGTTGCCGCCAGATCCGGTCAAGTCCGCTGTTGTGGGAGGGGGCTTCAGCCCCGAAGCTCTTGTTTCAGGTCGCGGCGATCGGGCCGGAAAGCATCGGGGCTGAAGCCCCTCCCACAAGGGCCCAGGGCCTCATCGCCCCACGGCCCGCCCCCATCGGCCATAATTGCGCGATGACTGACACCGCCTTCTCCGATCCGCTGGTCATCGCCGGCAAGACCTACCGTTCGCGCCTGCTCACCGGCACCGGCAAGTTCAAGGACTTGACCGAAACCCGCCTGGCCACCGAGGCCGCCGCGGCCGAAATCGTCACTGTCGCGATCCGCCGCACCAATATCGGCCAGAACCCGGGCGAGCCGAACCTGCTCGACGTGCTGCCGCCGGACCGCTACACCCTGCTGCCCAACACCGCCGGCTGCTACACCGCCGACGACGCGGTGCGCACCTGCCGCCTGGCCCGCGAGCTGCTCGACGGCCACCGCCTGGTCAAGCTGGAAGTGCTCGGCGACCAGCGCACCCTGTTCCCCGACGTGATCCAGACCCTGGCCGCGGCCGAAACCCTGGTCAAGGACGGCTTCGACGTCATGGTCTACACCTCCGACGACCCGATCCTGGCCAAGCGCCTGGAAGAGATCGGCTGCGTCGCGGTGATGCCGCTGGCCGCGCCGATCGGTTCGGGCCTGGGCGTGCAGAACAAGTACAACCTGCTGGAGATCGTCGAGAACGCCAAGGTGCCGATCATCGTCGACGCCGGCGTCGGCACCGCGTCCGATGCCGCCATCGCGATGGAACTGGGCTGCGACGGCGTGCTGATGAACACCGCCATCGCCGGCGCGCGCGACCCGATCCTGATGGCGCACGCGATGAAGCTGGCGGTGGAAGCCGGGCGCGCCGCATTCAAGGCCGGGCGGATCCCGCGCAAGCGCTACGCCAGCGCGTCGAGCCCCGTGGACGGGCTGATCGGCTGATGACCGACCCGTTCTCCAGCGACGGCCACAAGGCGCCGCCCAAGCCGTTCACGGTCGAGGAAGGCCGCCGCCAGGTGCGCAGCTTCGTGCTGCGCCAGGGCCGCTTCACTCCGGCCCAGCAGCGCGCCTTCGACGAACTCTGGCCGCGCTTCGGCATCGACTACAGCGGCGCGCCGCGCGACTTCGATGCGATCTTCGGCCGCAGCGCCAGGCGCGTGCTGGAAATCGGTTTCGGCAACGGCGAAGCGCTGCGCTACGCCGCGCAGCACGACCGCGACCGCGACCTGATCGGCATCGAAGTCCACGCCCCCGGCGTGGGCCGACTGCTGAACGCCTTGGCCGAGGACGGCAGCGACCACGTGAAGCTCTACCACCACGACGCGGTGGAAGTGCTCAACCACGAAGTCGCCGACGGCGCCCTGGACGAGGTCCGGATCTACTTCCCCGATCCGTGGCACAAGAAGCGCCACAACAAGCGCCGCCTGGTCCAGCCGGCCTTCGCCGAACTGCTGGTGCGCAAGCTCGCGCCCGACGGGCGCTTGCACCTGGCCACCGATTGGCAGGACTATGCCGAGCAGATGTGGGACGTCCTGGACGCGACCAGGGGGCTCGCCAACCGCGCCGGCCGGCGCGGCAGCGTGCCGCGACCGGAATGGCGCCCGCAGACGCACTTCGAGACCCGCGGCCAGAAACTCGGCCACGGCGTCTGGGACTTGCTGTACGACCGCGTGCCCGACCACGGCGGCGGCACGGCGCAGCAGGCGTAGGGCGAACAGGTTTTCCTAGCGACTCGACCGAGACCCCGACCAGACCGGCATGGACACCTCCCTCGCGCTGACCACCGACATGATGCTGGTGCTCGGGCTGGTGGTGTTCACGATGGCGATGTTCCTGTTCGAGCGCGTGCGCGCCGACGTGGTCGCCCTGGTCGTGCTGGTGCTGCTGGGCCTGTCGGGGCTGGTCGAGCCGGACGAGCTGTTCAACGGCTTCTCCGGCAACGCGGTCATCAGCATCATCGCCACGATGATCCTCGGCGCCGGCCTGGACCGCACCGGCGCGCTCAACCGCCTGGCCGGCTGGCTGCTGCGGCGCGCGCACGGGGTCGAGCAGCGCCTGCTGCTGCTGACCACGGCGGTGGCCGGGCTCAATTCCTCGTTCATGCAGAACCCCTCGGTGATGGCGCTGTACATGCCGGTCGCCGCGCGCCTGTCCTCGCGCACCGGCCTGTCGCTGCCGCGGCTGCTGCTGCCGATCGCCGCGGCCATCGTCATGGGCGGCGCGCTGACCATGGTCGGCAACTCGCCGCTGATCCTGCTCAACGACTTGCTGCTCAACGCCAACAGCAACCTGCCCTCGGGCGCGGCCACCATCGAGCCGCTGAAGATGTTCGCGCCGCTGCCGATCGGCATCGCCCTGCTGGCCGCCTCGCTGGCCTATTTCCACTTCTTCGGCGACAAGCTGCTCAAGGACGACAGCGACAAGGGCGCGACGCCGGCGCGCACCCAGAGCTATTTCGCCAAGGCCTACGGCATCGACGGCGACGTCTACGAACTCACCGTCACCGCCGACAGCCCGCTGGTGGGCATGTCGCTCGGCGAAGCCGAGACCCTGCGCGGCGCGCCGCTGCTGCTGGCGCTCAAGAGCGACAACGACTCGCGCCTGGCGCCGCCGGCCGACACCCGCATCTGGGTCGGCAGCGTGCTCGGCGCGATGGGGCCCAAGCAGCAGGTCGCCGACTTCGCCCAGAACCATTTCCTGCGCCTGTCCTCGCGCCTGCGCAACTTCGCCGATCTGTTCAATCCCAGCCGCGCTGGCATTTCCGAGGCGGTGGTGCCGGCAACCTCGGGATACATCGGTAAAACGGCCGGCGACCTGCACCTGCGCAAGCAGTCCGGCCTGAGCCTGCTGGCGATCAACCGCGACAAGACCGTGCTGCGCGACAACGTGCGCGCCGTGCCGATGCGCGCCGGCGACATGCTGGTGTTCCACAGCATCTGGACCGACCTGGCCAGCGCCGCGGCGAGCAAGGACCTGGTCGTGGTCACCGACTACCCCAAGGGCGAGCAGCGCCCGCACAAGCTCAAGATCGCGCTGGCGATCTTCGCCGTGGCGATGCTGCTGGCGCTGTCCTCGCGCCTGCCGGTGTCGATCGCGCTGATGACCGGCGTGGTCGGCATGCTGATCACCGGCGTGCTCAACATCGACGAGGCCTACTCGGCGATCAACTGGAAGACCGTGTTCCTGATGGCCTGCCTGATTCCGCTGGGCTGGGCGATGGATTCCAGCGGCGCGGCGGCGTGGATCGCGGGGCACAGCATCGAGCGACTGCCTCACGGGACGCCGGTCTGGCTGCTGGAGATATTGGTCGGACTTCTGACGACTGCCTTTTCCTTGGTCATCAGCCACGTCGGCGCGACCATCGTGGTGGTCCCGCTGGCGGTCAACCTGGCGCTGGCGGCCGGCGGCAACCCGACCGCGTTCGCGCTGATCGTGGCGCTGTCGGCGTCGAACAACTTCATGACCGCGTCGAATCCGGTGATCTCGATGATCACCGGGCCGGCGGGCTACAGCGGCAAGGAGCTGTGGAGGATCGGCGGGCCGCTGTCGTTGATCTATACCGTGGTGACGGTGTTGATGATCAACGTGTTGTTCTGGGGAAAATAATCCGACGCCATGCCACGGATAACCCTCCCGCTCCCGCGCCCCCACCTGGGCTACCTGTAGGAGCGGCGCAAGCCGCGACCGCGCCAACGAAACACCCGCGCCCCCGCTGAGCCCTGGCACTAAGGCCACGCAACAGATCGGATACGACGACCGGACATCCAATGTCGCCGGCGATTCATTCCCGCAGTCGCGGCTCGCGCCGCTCCTACAGAGGGCCCAGGCAGTTCGCGCCACGCACCGACACGACGCCGCTTACGCCAGCCAAACCCCGCCATCGCGCACGTCCACCGCCACCGCGCGCAAGGCTTCGCCGCGGCACGGCCCGGCCACGCATTCGCCGCCGGCCAGCTCGAAGCTGGCGCCGTGCGCGGCGCACACCAGCAGGCCGTCCTTGCTCTTGAGAAATTGCCCGGGGGCCCAATCCAGTCGGCGTCCGGCGTGCGGGCAGATGTTGAGCCAGGCGCGCACGGCCTCGCCGTCGCGATACAGCAGCAGCGACTCGGCGTCGCCGTCGAGGGTCGCCTCGACCTCGGCGAAACCGCCGTCGGCCAGTTGCGCCAGCGCGATCAAAGGTTCACCGCCGGCCGCCCGGCCGTCGGACCCGTTTAACGAAGTTCTCACACCATCGTTCATGCCTGGAACGATACTCGACTGTCCGGCCCAGGCCCAATTGTCTCACGACGACCGAAAATGTTCGCCCAGACCTTCCGTTTCGCCGATCAACGTTCGCAATGGACTGCGTTCCAGTCGCGCGTGCGCAGCGCTTTCGAGCCGCGCAAGCCGCGTCACCGCCTCCTGCGCTTCGTTCTCGGCGTGGTCGGCCTGGGCCTGCTGGCGCTGCTGGTGTTCTTCAGCGTCTTCGTCGGCGCGGCGATGATCGCGGTCGGCTTGGCCTACAAGCTATGGCAGCGCCGTGGCAAACCGATGACGGCGCGGGCCAAGGCCCGCGGCGACGTGGTCGAAGGCGAGTTCCGCGTGGTCGCGCCGCGCGCGTTGCCGCGCGACCGCAGCGCCGGCCCGGCGCGCTGAGCGCATGAGCGACGTCGTCGCGGCCGCGCCGGCCACCCGCATCCCCGTCCGCGGCCAAGGCCTGGCCGCCGATGCCGCCTTCCCGGTCCACCGCGTCTATTGCGTCGGCCGCAACTTCGCCGACCACGCCCGCGAAATGGGCGCGGCGGCGCCGACCTCGGCCGCCGACCGCGGCCGTCCGACCTTCTTCCTCAAGCCCACCGATTCGCTCGACACCGGCGAGGCCGTGCCCTACCCGCCCGGCACCAGCGACCTGCACCACGAGGTCGAGCTGGTGGTGGCGCTGGGCCGCGACGCGCCCGCGGGCGTGCTCGCGGTCGAGGACGCGCAGGCCCTGGTCTACGGCTACGCCGTCGGCCTCGACCTGACCCGCCGCGACCTGCAGGCCCAGGCCAAGGCCAAGGGCCTGCCCTGGGACACCGGCAAGTCCTTCGACCACGCCGCGCCGATCAGCGCGATCGTGCCGGCCGCCGACGTCGGCGCGCTGGGTGCGCGCACGCTCCGCCTGGAGGTCAACGGCGAGCTGCGCCAGCAAGGCTCGCTCGACGACCTGATCTGGAACGTGGCCGACGTCCTGCACGAGCTCTCGCAGCTGTACGCGCTGCGCGCCGGCGACCTGATCTTCATGGGCACCCCGGCCGGCGTCGCCGCGCTGCAGCCCGGCGACCGCTACCGCGCGACGCTGGAAGGCGTGGCGGAACTGCACGGACACATCACCCCGCCCCGGCTATAGTCCGGCCCCGGCGCCCGTGCCTTCATCCGAAGCCGGCGCCGTCCACCGTCCTTCAGTCGTAACAGTCGTCACCAGGGAGAGCATGCGATGGGCATGATCAGCGAGTTCAAAGAGTTCATTGCACGCGGCAACGTGGTCGATCTGGCCGTCGGCGTGGTCATCGGCGCGGCGTTCGGCAAGATCGTCACCGCCCTGGTCGACGGCATCGTCATGCCGACCATCGGCTACATCACCGGCGGGGTCAGCGTCAGCGACTGGAAGTACGTGCTCAAGCCCTCGCAGCTGGACGCGGCGGGCAAGGAAGTGGCGGCGGAAGTGGCGATCAAGTACGGCGCCTTCCTGCAGACCGCGATCGATTTCATCCTGATCGCGTTCGTGATCTTCATCTTCCTCAAGGCCTACAACAAGGTGCGCAAGCCGGCCGACGCGGCGCCGGCGGCGACGCCGGAAGACGTGCTGCTGCTGCGCGAGATCCGCGATTCGCTGAAGAAGTAACCCGGCCGCGCACGCTCCATCGAAGGCCGCCACCTTGTGGCGGCCTTCTTCGTTTGGCCCGGTCCGCGACGATGCGCCGCAAATGTTTCGGCGCGCTGGCGCGGCGCCGGGGATTCGCGTTCGACGACGGCATCGAGGCGGCGGCCGCGCGGTTGCGCATCGGTTGGCCGCTGCGGCGATGGATTGAGCCGGGGGCGGAGGCGTTCGTGCGCTGAGCGGCCGGCGCCGGCGATCGATCGGCGCGGTCGCGGCTTGCGCCGCTCCTACAGGGGGGCGGCATTCGCGAAGGCTTCCTGCAGGAGCGGCGCAAGCCGCGACCGCGACACCACGCCGACCGCGCCCGCACCGAACCGCCTTCGAAACAACAAACCCGGCAAACCCGCAATCGCCGAACGCCTCCGCGGCGCGCCATCGCCCCGCCTGCATCAAACCCCACGATCGCCAGCGACAAAAACCCCGCGCGCCCGGCGTGACTTTTCTCAGGTCGCGCGCCGCCCGCGGGTTGTTAAGCTCGGCGTTTCGCCTAGCCGCGCGACCTCCCGCGCGGCCGGCCAGCACGAGGAGAGTGGGGATGCGCGCACCGTTGTGGGCAGCGATGGCTGCCGTGTTGTTCACGGGTTCGATCCTGGCCGGCGATGCCGCCGCCGCGCAGCGCGAAACGCGCATTCCGCAGGCCGCCGTCGACGCCGCCGGCGAACTGCGCGAGCGCGCGCTGGCCAGCGATCTGGGCTTCAAGATCACCGAATCGCTGACCACCGAGGTCGGCCCGCGCCTGGCCGGCAGCGAGGCCGACGCGCGCGCGGTGGCGTGGGCGCAGGCCAAGTTCCGCGAACTGGGCTTCGACAAGGTCTGGACTGAGCCGGTGACCTTCCCCAAATGGCAGCGCCGCAGCGAGCACGCCGAAGTGCTCGGCGCCAGCGCGCAGCCGCTGCGCCTGGCCGCGCTCGGCGGCAGCCCGGGCGGCACGGTCGAAGGCGAGGTCGTGCGCTTCGCCGACCTGGCCGCGCTAGAGGCCGCGCCGGCCGGTTCGCTGGCCGGCAAGATCGCCTTCATCGACTTCGCCATGCCGCGCGCTAAAGACGGCGCCGGCTACGGCCCGGGCGGGCGCGTGCGCAGCCGCGGCCCGTCGGCGGCGATCCGCGCCGGCGCGTCCGGGTTCCTGATGCGTTCGGCCGGCACCGACTCGCACCGCATGCCGCACACCGGCATCACCCGCTTCGACGAAGGGCTCACGCCGATTCCGTCGGCGGCGCTGTCGGCGCCCGATGCCGACCAGCTCGCCCGCCTGGCCGCGCGCGGCGCCACCCGCGTGCGCGTGGCCCTGGACTGCGGCTGGGACGGCCAGGCGACCTCGTACAACGTCATCGGCGAGATCCGCGGCAAGAGCAAGCCAGAGGAAGTGGTGGTGATCGGCGGCCACCTGGATTCCTGGGACCAGGGCACCGGCGCGATCGACGACGCCGCCGGCGTCGGCCTGACCATGGCCGCGGCCAAGCTGATCGCGCAGAGCAAGCTGCGTCCGGCGCGCAGCGTGCGCGTGGTCGCCTTCGCCAACGAGGAACAAGGCCTGTACGGCGGCAAGGCTTACGCCGACAAGCACGTGGCCGACGTGCGCAAGCACCAGATCGGCGCGGAGAGCGACTTCGGCGCCGGCCGCATCTACGCCTATTCCAGCTCGGCGCCGGACTACGCCAAGGCCGCGGACCAGCAGATCGCGCAGGCGCTGGCGCCGCTGGGCATCGAGCACACGCCCGGCAAGGGCGGCCCGGGCCCGGACATCGGCCCGTTCGCCGCCAAGGGCCTGGCCTGGGCGCGACTGGCGCAGGACGGCACCGACTATTTCGACTACCACCACACGCCCGACGACACGCTCGACAAGATCGACCCGAAGGCGCTGGCGCAGAACGTCGCCGCGTATGCGGTGTTCGCCTATCTGGCGGCGTCGGCCGATGGCGATTTCGGCAGCGCGCCGAAGCAGGTGTCGCCGCCGGAGGAGTGAGGTCACGCTGAGATGAGGCGCGACTTCGCCGCCATGTCGCGGTGAAGCCCTGGATGCCCGCGTTCGCGGGCATGACGATGGGGTGGGTTCGCGATGTTCCTCCAGAGTTCGCGGCTTCGAGTTCGCAGCGCCTCCCTCACCCCGTCATCCCCGCGAAAGCGGGGATCCAGAGACTTCAGCGCCATGTCGCGAAGCCCTGGATGCCCGCCTTCGCGGGCATGACGATGGGGTGGGTTCGCGGTGTTCCTCCAGAGTTCGCGGCTTCGAGTTCGCAGCGCCTCCCTCACTCCGTCATCCCCGCGAAAGCGGGGATCCAGAGACTTCAGCGCCATATCGCGGTGAAGCCCTGGATGCCCGCCTTCGCGGGCATGACGATAGGCGGGTTTCGCGGCGCCTGTTTCGAGTTCGCGCCGCTGCTCTCACCCCGTCATCCCCGCGAAGGCGGGGATCCAGAGACTTCAGCGCCATGTCGCGGTGAAGCCCTGGATGCCCGCTTTCGCGAGCATGACGATAGGCGGGTTTCGCGGCGCCCGTTTCGAGTTCGCGCCGCCTCTCTCACCCCGTCATCCCCGCGAAAGCGGGGATCCAGAGACTTCAACGCCATGTCGCGGTGAAGCCCTGGATGCCCGCCTCCGCGGCATGACGATAGGTGGGTTTCGCGGCGCCCCTCAAATCGCCGCGCCCTGCATTCCGCCTCCATCCTGCTTCCATCCCACCGCCATCCATCGCAGCGCAACGCCGCAGCCGCACACCCGTGAACGCCGCGCATCGGCGCGCTGCAGCGAAACCGTAAACGCCCTCACGCTTTGACGCCGCGCGCGTGCCCTGTCCGCGCGCCGGTTTGCGTTATCTCGAAAACAGCGCGCCCGTCGGCCCGCGTTTCGGATCCGCACTTTCGATGAGCGATGCCAGCAACGCCGCCGCCAGCGCCGACCGCGATCTCCGCGGCGATGGCGCGCGAACGCCGCCGCCGTCGCCCGAACGCGCCCTGCGCGCGCTGTGGGATGCGCTGCGCGGCGCCACCCTCGCCCTCGGCGAGCAGGCGCTGGCGCAGCACAGCGAAGCGGCGCTGCGCGCCGACGCGGTCCTGGCCGCGGGCGTGCGCCGGCTCAAGCAGCGATTGTCCCAAGCTCCCCTGTCCGCGGCCGACGACGGTCCGCACGCACCCGAGGCGACCATGACCGAAAGCACCGACAACGACGACGCCGGCGCCGCGCCGAACGCCCGACCCGGCACCCCGCCGCCGGCCGGCGCGCCGCCGCGCGCGGACAGCGAAGCGCCGCTGGAACCCGAAGAACTGCTGGAGCGGCTGCGCGCCGCGCTCGCCGGCCACGACGGCGGCGAGCCGTATCAGTACACCGGCGTCCATCAGCAGATCGAATCGGCGCTCAAGCAGTCCAACGAAGCCGTGCTCGGCGCGGCCGGCGAGTTCGCCTACGGCCACCGCGCCGCCACCGACGCGTTCGCGGCGGGGCTGCGCAAGGTCTCCGACGCGCAGCACCGGCAGAACCTGCAGACCCTGCAGGCCGCCGCGCTGGCGGTGTGTCTGGACGCGATGCTCAAGCGGCCGGAGCAGGCCGAGGAGTACGCGGGGCTGCTGGAGGCGATCAAGCACATTGTTTGAGGGGCATGAAGCGGGAATAGGGATTGGGGAACTGGGGTTGCGCCGGTAATCGGCGCTCTTCGTTCCCTGCTTCGTTCCCTTCTTCCCACCCTCGCTCCTCGCCTACCCCCGCCTCGCCCGCCAGGCCGCCAACAACACTGCCGTCGCGGCAGCGACATTGAGGCTCTCGACCCGCCCGGTGCCCGGAATCGACAGGCGCCGGTCGCAGGCGGCGGCCAGTTCGCGGTCCATGCCCTCGCCTTCGGCGCCGAGCACATAGATCAGGCGCGGCGGCAACGGCGCGGCGAACACGTCCTCGCCGCCGTCGACCACGGTCGCGGCCAGTTCGAAGCCGGCGCCGCGCAACTGGGCCAGGGCGTTGTCGCTGCGGCCCATGCGCACCATCGGCACCGCTTCGGCGCCGCCTTCGGCCACGCGCGCGGCCGCGCCGGACAGGGCGAGGGTCGAATCCTTCGGCAACAGCACCGCGCTCACGCCGAAGTGCGCGGCCGAACGCAGGATCGCGCCGAGGTTGTGCGGGTTGCCGACGCCGTCGAGCCACAGCGCCAGCTGCGGGCCGTCGGGCAGATCGCGCAGCCAGTTCGACAGCGGCGCGGGCTCCTCGCGCAACACCTCGGCCACCACGCCTTCGTGGTGGCCGCTGGCGGCGAGCTTGTCCAGGTCCTGGGTCTCGACCACGCGATAGCCGACCCGGTTGGCCACGCACCAGGCCAGCATCGGCTGCAATTGCGGGATGCGCGGCGCGTCCAGGTACAGCTTGCGCAGCACCTGCGGCCGCCGCGCGAACACCGCGCGCACCGCGTTCAGGCCGTACAGGCGGATCTCGGCGTCGCGACGGGCGCGCTGCGGGTGCGGCGCGCCCGGTCCTTGGTCGCCCTGATCGTCGTCGTCGTCGCGGCGATGATGGCCGCCGCGGTCGTGGCGCTCGTGGCGGCTGCCGCGCGGGCGCTCGTCGTGCTCGCTGCCGTCGTGGCGGGTGCGCTGGTCGCGGCGCTGCTCGCGCGAATGCGGGTGATGCGAACCGCCGCGTTCGCGCCACGGGCCCTGCCCTTCGCCGCCGGGGCCGGCGGGAACGCCCGGCCCTCTCGCAGCGCCGGCGCCGC
>NZ_LXSD01000271.1:0-4804 GCF_017168095.1 Lysobacter enzymogenes
CGCCCGCCGCTGCCGCGCGACTGGCGGGCCGGCTGGGACGGCCGCGCGCCGCTGGCATTGCCCGGCGGCGGCCGTTGGCTGCTCGACGGCGCCGCGGGATTCGATGCGCCGCTGGTCGCGCAAGCGCGCATCGGCGGCGAGCGCATCGCCCTGCCGGGACGCGCGCATCGCCACAGCCTCAAGCACGCGCTGCAGGCGCTGGGCGTGCCGCCGTGGGAACGCGAACGCCTGCCGCTGTTGACCGATGCCGGCGGCGAGGTGTGGGCGGCCGGCGATCTGCTGTATTCGGCGCGCATGGACGCGTGGCTGCGCGAACGCGGGGCGCGGTTGGAGTGGGTGGCGTAGGCGGACGAAGTTGCGTCGTCGTTGCATTGGCGCGGTCGCGGCTCGCGCCGCTCCTACAGGGCGATAGCGCAGCTCCGGACTCGCNGCCGCCCGGCGCAACCGCCGCAACCACCGCAACCGCGACGCCCCGCCGCACGCCCTTCACCCCGCGCGCATTGACCCCGCCCGGCCCCCGGCTCACACTTTCCCCATGCCCCGCAAAACCACCACCGAAGCCTCGCCGGTCGCCGATTTCGAGCAGTCGCTGGACGCGCTCGAGCAATTGGTCGAGAAGATGGAACACGGCGAAATGAGCCTGGAGGAGTCGCTGGCCGCGTACGAGCGCGGCGTCGGCCTCTATCGCCGCTGCCAGAGCGCGCTGGAGCAGGCCGAACTGCGCGTGCGCCTGCTGACCGATCCGCAGGATCCGGCCGGCGCCGAATCCTTCGGCAACGCCGGCCCGCCGGGCAGCGATGTCGATGCCTGAACCCCGCGCTGCCGCGCAGGCCCGCGCCGAGTCCTCCGGCTCCGTCCTGGCCGGCGTCGATGCGCGCGCGCTGGACGCCGTGATCGCCGGCTGGCGCGAACGCGCCGACGCCGCCCTGGTCCGCGCCCTGCCCGATTCGGAAGCCGAACCGCGCCGCCTGCACCAGGCCATGCGCCACGCCGTGCTGCTCGGCGGCAAGCGCATGCGCCCGCTGCTGGTCTACGCCAGCGGCGCGCTGTTCGAAGTCGCGCCGTCGGTGCTCGACGCGCCGGCCGCGGCGGTCGAGCTGATCCACGCCTATTCGCTGGTCCACGACGACCTGCCGGCGATGGACGACGACGCCCTGCGCCGCGGCCAGCCGACCGTGCACGTGGCCTTCGACGAGGCCACCGCGATCCTTGCCGGCGACGCGCTGCAATCGCTGGCCTTCGCCGTACTCGCCGACACCGACACCCTCGACGCGATCCGCGTCGACCTGCTGCGCACGCTGGCCCAGGCCGCCGGCGTGGCCGGCATGTGCGGCGGCCAGGCGCTGGACATCGACGCCACCGGCGCCGGCGTGCAGCTGAGCCTGCCGGCGCTGGAGCGGCTGCATTCGCTCAAGACCGGCGCGCTGATCCGCGCCAGCGTGCGCATGGGCGCGCTGTGCGGCGGCGCCGACAGCGCCGCGCTGGCGGCGCTGGACCGCTACGCGCGCGCGCTCGGGCTGGCGTTCCAGGTGCGCGACGACATCCTCGACATCGAAGGCGACAGCCAGACCCTCGGCAAGACCGCCGGCAAGGATTTGGCCCAGGACAAGTCGACCTTCCCCGCCCTGATCGGCCTGGACGCCTCGCGCGCGCGCCTGGACGAGCTCGGCGCGGCGATGCGCGAAGCGCTGGAGCCGTTCGGCCCGCGCGCCGCGGCGTTGCATGCGCTGGGGCGGCTGGCGATCGAGCGCGATCGCTGAAGGCCAAGCCGCGCCGATCGCGCGCACGCGCCGGCGGCGCGGCTCGGCCGGCGCCACCGAACGGACATGAAAAAGGCCACGGGCGGGGCGATACCGAATCGCCCCGCCCGTGGCCCGATGCGCTCGCGCTTACTTGATCAGGCGCAGCGTCAGCGGATAACGGTAGCTCTGGCCGTTGCTGACCTTGATCGCGGCCAGGATGCAGAACACGAGGTTGCCGAGCCAGATCAGCGGCATCAGCAACAGGCCGATGGCGACCACGGACAATACGCCGGCGACGAAATACGCGATCAACACCGTGATCTGGAAGTTCAGCGCTTCCTTGCCCTCTTCGGTCAAGTAGCTCTTTTCCGGCTTGTCCTTGTTCGTCAGCCAGATGATCAGCGGGACGATGATGCTGAAGAGCAAACCCGAGAGGTGGGTCAGCAGCGCGATGTTCTTGTCGTCCGATGTTTGCGTGTTCATCGTTTACCCCTAGTCCTTGAGAAGAAAAGAATGGTGTCCCTCGCCCGCTACCCCTGAGCGTCGGGTGGCCTGGGCGGCCACGCATTCAGTATGAAGGTTTTTTTTGCCGGAAGGCATACGCCATCGCATCCGGGATGCGATGGTGACCGGTTTTCGCGGGAACTTTCGTTGACGGCCGGGTGTCGGCCCGGCCGATTCAGCCGGCTCGCCAAGCCCGCAGCGGCGCCAGCGCGCGGCTGTCGGGAAACACCTTCGTCTCCAGCGCGGCTTCGGCCAGGCCCAGATGCTCGCTCAGCACGCCCTTGAACACCGCGCGCAGGTCGGTCGTGGCGCGCAGGTCGCGCCCTTCGTTGAGCTGCGACGGAGCCAGCCCCGGCCAGTCGCCGCCGATGCGGCCGCCGCGCACCGCGCCGCCGCACAGCAGGGCCATGCCGCCGGTGCCGTGGTCGGTGCCCTCGGTGCCGTTGAGCGCGGCGGTGCGGCCGAACTCGGTGACCACCGCCACCACCGTGCGCGGCCACAGCGCGCCGAAGCCGTCGCGCGCGGCGGCCAGGCCCTGGTCGAGTTCGGCCAGCTTGCGCTGCAGTTGCGGCGCCTGGTTGCGGTGGCTGTCCCAGCCGCTGTCCTCGACGAAGCCGATGCGCGGGCCGTCGGCCGCGCCCATGCGCTGCGCCGCCACCCGCATCGCCTCGGGCAGGGCGAACGCGCCCTTGCCGTCGCGCTGCATGCCGGCGCTGGCGGCGGAGCGTTCGAAGGTTTCGCTCAGGCGCGCATCGGCCGCGTACAGCGGCTGCAACTGCTGCAGCAACTGCGGATCGACCGGACGCGGCAGCGGCGGCCACCAGTTGCTGGCGCGGTCGCTGCCGCGCATCGCCAGCGGCATCACCGCCGCCACCGCCAGCGCCGACTCGCTCGGCATCGCCCGCACGCAGCGGCCGAGCCAGCCGTCGCGCGCGCCGTTGGGCGTGGCGGTGCCGTTCTCCAGGCAGTCCTGGGCGTCGAAATGCGAGCGCTGCCGGTACGGCGGCGCCACCGCCACCAGCGGCAGCAACTGCCCGGCGCGGTACATCGCCGCCGACTGCTGCATCGCCGGATGCAGGCCGAACAGGCCGTCGATGCGGATCGGATCGGCGACCGCGCCGTCGCGGCGCAGCGCCGCGTACGCCGGTTCGGCGTAAGGCGGCAGCAGGTGCAGGCCGTCGAGTCCGCCGCGCAACAGCACCAGCAGGAAACGGGTGTCGCGGCCGCCGGCCGCGGCGGTGATGCGCGGGAACAAGGTCAGCAGCGCGCTGGCGCCGAAACCGGCCAGCAGGCCGCGGCGCTGGCGCTCGAGCGCGCTCATCGCGGCGCCGGGATCGTCGTTGTCGCGTCCCATCTCACACCCTCCACTGGAACGCGGGGCTGGCGAACAGCAGCGAGTAGCCGTCGCTGGCCGAGCCGGCGCGGCGCAGGCCGAGGGCGAAATCGCCGCTCACCGCCTGGCTGCCGAGCACCTCGAGCGCGCGCTGGTATGGGGTGACGCTGCCCGAATCCACCCTTGCTGCGAACATCTGCGCGGCCTGGATGCGCTTGAACAAACCGTCGGGGCTGCTCCAGTCGGCCGCGGTGTCGGGAAAGCCGGCCGGCGAGCGCGGGGTGAACACCGGCTGGCCGAGGCTGGCGAGCAGGCCGACCAGCGCGCGCGCCTGATCGTCCACCGCCAGTTCGCCGGCGCGCAGCGCCGAAATCACGAAATCGTTCGGCGTCTTGAACTTGCGCGCGTCGGCCGACCACGCCTGCTCGCTGTCGATCAGCGCGCGGTACAGCGCGCGCAAATCGCCGTCCTCGCGCAGGTAGGCCTGGGCCATGCGCTCCACCAGCGCCGGCGGCGGCTGATCGGCGACGAAGTGGCGGGCCAGCTTGAAGCTCAGGTGATGCGCGGTGGCCGGATGCCGGGCGAGGTCGGCCAGCACCGCGCGGCCTTGCTCCTGCCCGCCTTCGGCGTACTGGCGGCCGAGCACGCGGCGCGCGCCGGGCTCGTGCGCGTTGGCGCGGAACACGAACGGCTGTGCGGCGTCTTCGTCGCGCGGGCCGGGCGTGCTCCAGCCGGTGATCGCGCGCGCCACTTCGATCACGTCGTCCTGGCGATAACCGCCGTCGACGCCGAGCGTGTGCAGTTCCAGGATCTCGCGCGCCAGGTTTTCGTTGAGCCCGCGCTTTTCGCGTCCGAGTTTCTGCGCGCGCATCGCCGCGCGCGAGTCGTCGCCGATCGAGGCGGCATTGTCGAGATAGCGCAGCATCGCCGGATGGCTTTCCACCGCCAGCAGCATGTCCTGAAAACGGCCGAGCACGTGCGGGCGGATCGCTTCGCGTTCCATCGAACCGGCGTACAGGCGCGCGTTGCCCTTGTCGATGGAGACGGCGAAATGGTTCGACCAGAACTGGGTCAGGCGCTCGACGAAGGGCGCGTCGGTGTCGGCGGCGTGGCGGTAGCGCGCGGCGAATTCGGCCAACTGCTGGCGGCGCAGTTCGCGGCGCAGGTTGTCGGCCGGGTCGGTCGGGTCGGCGGCGGCGCGCGCGGCGGGCGCGGTGTCGCCGGC
>NZ_LXSD01000272.1:0-12120 GCF_017168095.1 Lysobacter enzymogenes
CCGCGCCGCCACGCCGCCTCGCGCGGCTGGATGGCGCCGCTGGCCCTGGCCGCGAGCGTGGCCGCGCTCGCGGTCGGTCTGGGCGCGCATTTTCGCGGCGCGCAGGATCCGTCCGCGCCGGCCGGCTACGCGGCGGTGAAGCCCGCCGCCGTGCAGCCCGCCGCGGCGTCGGCGCGCCGGCCCGGCGACGCGCCGAGCCTGGTCCAGCGCGAAGCCCAGGGCATGACCCTGCAGTACCAGGCCGCGCTGCGCGAAGTCGAACCGGTCTCGGCCGCCTCGGTGGCGATGAAGCCGGCCTTCGACGACCTCGACCGCAACGCCGCGCTGATCCTCGACGCGCTCTCGCACGACCCCGATTCGCGGATGCTGCTGGAACAGCTGCGCCGCACCTACGCACGCCGCCTCGCGCTCGCGCAGCGCCTGGCCTACACCTGATCCGAGGAGAACGCTCCGATGATTCCCGCCGCCTTCCGCAACCGCAGCGTTCCACGCGCCGTCGCTCCCGGCCTGCCGGCCCTGACCTTGGCCGCGGCGCTGGCCGCGGCGCTGCCGGCCTTCGCCGCCACGCCGATCAACGAAACCCGCGCGCTCGATCCGCTCGGCAGCGTCGAGATCGACAACGTCAAAGGCTCGATCCAGGTCCGCGTCTGGGACCGCCCCGAGGTCAGGATCGAAGGCTCGCTCGGCGACGGCGTCGAGAAGCTGGCGATCGAAGGCGACAAGCAGCAGTTGTCGATCAAGGTGCGCTATCCCAACCGCGGCAGCGGCATCGGCTTCCTCGCCGGCGGCGACAAGGGCGAGCCGAGCGACCTGAAGATCACCGTGCCGCTGCGCGCCAAGCTCGACATCGATGCGGTCTCGGCCAGCGTCGACGTCAACGGCGTGGCCTCGCGCGAGCTCAAGATCGAAAGCGTCAGCGGCGACGTGGTCGTCGCCGGCGCGCCGCGCGAGGCGCAGATCGAGAGCGTCAGCGGCGACCTCAACCTGACCCTCAACAGCCCCAAGGTCTCGGCGCAGACGGTCAGCGGCGACCTGAACCTGCGCGGCCGCCTCAGCGGCGAGGCCTCGGTGGAAACCGTGTCCGGCTCGGTCGACATGGCCGCGCACGAATCGAGCTTGAACAAGATCTCCGGCGAGTCGGTGTCCGGCGATCTGCGCATCGCCGCGGCGCTCACCGCCGGCGGCGAGATCGGCCTGAAGACGGTCAGCGGCGATGTGCGCCTGCGCCTGCCGCGCAACCTGTCGGCGGTGGTGCGCGGGGAGAGCTTCAGCGGCGACCTGCGCGCGCCCGACGCGCAGATCCAGCGGCCCAAGCACGGCCCGGGTTCGAGCTTCGAACAGCGCTACGGCGGCGGCAACGGCCGGGTGCGCCTGGAGACGTTCTCCGGCGATGCGGTGCTGGACCTGAACTGATCGATCGGCGCGACGGCCGCCACGACAGCGGCCGCAGCGGTCCCGGCACGGCGGGCGGCCGCGGCGACGCGTCCGCCCGTCGTCGTTTCGCGTGCCGCATCCGCGCTGCGCGGTGTATGTTCTGGCCGATCACCAAGCATCGGGCGGGGACGCGGTCTTGAACGAACAGATCAACCAACTGGTCCAGTCCGCCGGCCTGGCCTCGCGCGCGGGCCGCTGGCAGGACGCCGAGCGGCTGTGGCAGCAGGTGCGCGCGCTGGCGCCGCAGCATCCGCAGGCGCTGTACAGCCTGGGCATCCACGCCTTGCAGCGCGGCGACACCGCCGGCGCGCAGGAACTGCTGCAGGCCGCGCACAACGCCGCGCCGCAGGATCCGATGATCCTGCTGTCGATCGGCGTGGTCGAGCGCGAGCGCGGCAACGTCCAGGGCGAGTGGGACGCGATCCAGGCTGCGCTGGCGCGCGATGCGTATTTCCTCGCCGGCCTGCTGGCCAAGGCCGCGTGGCTGGAACGCCAGGGCCAGGCGCGCGCGGCCGCGCAGGCCTGGCGCAACGCGCTGACCGTGGCGCCGCCGCCGCCGCACTGGCCCGAGGCGCTGCGGCCGCAGCTCGAACACGGCCAGCGCAAGCTCGAGGAATACCGCGACGAGTTCAGCGCCTTCCTCGAGCACCGCATCGGCGGCCCGCGCGAAGCGCTGGAATTCGGCGCGCGCGGGCGCTGGCAGGAGGCGGCGTCGATCATGATCGGGCGCAGCAAGCCCTACGTGTCGGATTGCAACCAGCTGTGCGTGCCGCGCCTGCCGGCGATCCCGTTCTTCGAACGCGAGCAGTTCGCCTGGGTGCCGGAGCTGGAAAGCCGCACCTACGACATCGTGCGCGAGATGCGCCAGGCGCTGCGCGACGAGCAGGCCGAGTTCACGCCCTACATCGAGTACCAGCCCGGCGACCCGGTCAACCAGTGGCGCGAGCTCAACCATTCGCGGCGCTGGAGCACCTACAAGCTGTGGAGCTATTCGCAGCCGGTCGACGCGCACCTGGCGCGCTGCCCGGCCACGCGCGCGGCGCTGGAGGCGGTGGACATGGCCGACATCGCCGATGTCTGCCCGAACGCGATGTTCTCGGCGCTGGCCCCGCACACCCACATCCCGCCGCACCACGGCGAGACCAACGCGCGCCTGGTCGCGCACCTGCCGCTGATCGTGCCGGAGCAGTGCAGCTATCGGGTCGGCTTCGAGCGGCGCGAGTGGAAGGTCGGCGAGACGCTGATCTTCGACGATTCGATCGAGCACGAGGCGCGCAACGACAGCGACGACCTGCGCGTGGTGCTGATCTTCGACGTGTGGAACCCGCTGCTGTCGCTGGCCGAGCGGGCGATGGTCGATGCGATGATGAAGGCGCATCGCGAGTTTTTGGCTGGGGCGCAGCGCTGAGGCGGGCGCGGGCGCAAGGACAAGCGCAGCCGTTTTTCTTGCCTGATGGCGTCAGGCGCGATGCATCCGGCGCTTTGCCAGCGGGTGACATGACTCCCGGACCGTCATCCCCGCGAAGGCGGGGATCCAGAGACTTCAGAGTCATGCCGCGATGAAGCCCTGGATCCCCGCCTTCGCGGGGATGACGTCGTGTGGGCGGCGCGGCATCCGCATCCCGCATCCCGCATCTGCACTCTGCATTCCGCACCCGGAATCCGGCGTCCCGCATCGCGAACGCCGGATTCCGAACAAAAAAAGAGGCGGGCCGAAGCCCGCCTCCAACGACTCGGATTACGCCGTTTTTGTTATCAGAACCGCATCGTGATGCCCAGGGTGTAGTAACGGCCCAGGGTGTCGTAGAACTGCGGGAAGGTGTTGCCGCTGTTGAAGCCGGTGCTGCCGATGTTGCTGCCCACGACCGGCGGCTTCTTGTCGGCGATGTTGTTGACGGTGAAGTTGATGCGCGCGTTCCACGGCAGCTCGTAGGCCATGGTCAGGTCGAAGTAGTCGTACGAGTCGATCGAGGTGTACGGCTTGAACCAGGTGATCGGGCCCGGCTCGACGTCGACCGCGCTCAGGTGACGCCAGTTCATGCCCAGCTCGAAGTCCTTGATCGACCACACCGCGCGGAAGTTCGACTTGTAGTCGTACACGATGCCGGCGATGACGTTGCACGACACGCCGTAGACGCCGACGCAGTCGTGCTTCTCGACGGCCGGGTCGCCCTGGTAGTCGTACTTGTCGGTCTTGGTCAGGTCCAGCGAGAAGTCCAGGCGGCCCCACTCGTTGGCCAGCGGGATGCCGTAGCGAACGCCCAGGTCCCAACCGCTGGTGGTGATGCGGCCCTTGTTCGAGAGTTGCAGGAACGGGCCGCGCGCTTCGCCGTTGAGCGAGCCGTCCTGGGATTCGCGCGCGCCGATCATCAGCTGGCACATCGGGTTGCTGATGCTGAGGGTCGGATTGAACCGCTGGTCGTAGCAACCGAACAGCGCATCGCCGAGCACCGGCCGGGTGATCGCGTCCTTGATGTCGATCTTCCAGTAGTCCAGGGTGATCGACAGGTCGTCGACCGGCTGCCACACCAGGCCGAGGGTCTGGGTGTCGGCCTTTTCCGGGCCCAGGACCGGATTGCCGCCGAAGAAGGCGTTGGCCTGGCCGGCGCTGGGCTCATCCACGCCGCCGAACTGGTTCAAGATCGCCTGCGGCACGCCGGTGGCGACGCACAGCTGGCCGACCGCACCGTTGATGCCGCCGTGCTTGGCCAGCTCGGACGCCTGGCAGGGGTCGACCGCGGTGTTGTCCAGGCCGGTGATGACCGGCTGGAACAGCTCGTTGACGTTCGGGGCGCGGGTCGCGCGCTGGAACATGCCGCGGAAGCGCAGCGATTCGATCGGCGACCACTCCAGGCCGTACTTGTAGCTGCCGTAGTCGACGTCGGTCTGGCCCGACTTGAACTGGCTGCGGCGGTAGCCGCCTTCGAAGTTCAGGCTCTGCGCGCCGGTCTTGCCGCTGATGATCGGGATGATGGTCTCGACGTAGGCCTCGCGCAGGGTGAAGCTGCCCTGCACGTCCGGGTTCGCGCTGCCGGCGCCCTGCACCTCGACGGGATCGCGCGAGGCCGCGTCGGCCTGATTGCGCGCGTCGAGCTTGCGGCCTTCCAGGCCGAACGCCAGACCGATCGGGTAATCGGCCCACGGGCTCTTGAAGTTGTCGCCCAGGTCGCCGTTGACCGAACCGGACCAGACTTCCTGTTCGACGCGCTGGGTGGCGAAGGTCAGCACTTCCAGGAACTTCTTCGAGTCCTTGCTGATCGTGCCTTCCTTGCCCCACAGGTTCAGCGGCACGCAGCCGCCGGTCGGATCCACGCAGTTGATGCCGTCGACCGAGAGCAGCGCCTGCTGGGTGCGCGACTTGGACAGGAAGCCGGCCGACACGGTCAGCTGATCGGCTTCGCCGTGCGACCAGTAGGCGTCGTAGCGCCAGTTGTCGGTGATGTCGCCGCGAACGCCGATGGTGGCCTGGAAGACCTTGTTCTGGAAGTCGGTCGAGCGGGTGCCCAGTTCGGTGGTGCGGCGGTTGAGCGTGGTGCTGACGGTGTCGGTGCTGCCGACGGCGCAGTTGATGCCCGGCGCGCCGAACGCGGCGCACAGCTGCTGGCGGGCCGGTTCCGGAATCAGCGGGTTGCCGATGCCCAGGTCGAAGCGGCCGCCGAACAGGCCGCCCGGGGCGATCTGCGAGAACACGTTGGAGCGCGTGTACAGCAGCTGGGTGTAGGCTTCGGCGTGCTTGTTGATCTCGTAGCGGCCCAGCGCGGTGGCCTGCCAGCGGTCCAGCGCGGTCTGGTTGAAGTTGTACGGGTTGTAGTTGAACGGCGTGGAGATGCCGTCGAAACGGCCGGTGGCCGGATTGATCTGGCCGAGCGTGCCCGCCCGGGTCGGGATCGAGGTGCCCGAGCCGCCGGCTTCGCCGCTGGTCGAGTCGAGGTTGAACTCGGAGAAGCCGCGCGAACCCTGCAGCAGCGGGTCGTTGTCGGTCTTGCCCAGGCTCAGCACGAAGTTGCCGCGGCCGTCGTCGAGGTTCATGCCCATCGTGACGGTGGTGTTGCGGCGGTCGGCGTCCTGCTTGCTCGACTGGCCGTAGCTGGAATTGACTTCGATGCCTTCGAAGTTGCGCTTGAGCACGAAGTTGACCACGCCGGCGACCGCGTCGGCGCCGTACACGGCCGAAGCGCCGCCGGTGACCAGATCGACGCTGTCGATCAGCGCGACCGGAATGACGTTGGTGTCGACCACGCCGAACAGGTTGAACGGAACCACGCGGCGGCCGTCCATCAGCACGACCGTGCGGTTGTCGCCGAGGCCGCGCAGGTTGACGGTCGCGCCGCCGTTGGCGCCGTTGTTGGTGCCCGGGCCGATCGAGGGCACCGCGCCCGGAACGATCTTGAGGAAGTCTTCCGCCGCCACCGGCTGGCTGCGGGCGATTTCTTCCTTGCTGACGGTCATGACCGGGCTGTTGGTGGTCAGGCCGGGGATCGAAATGCGCGAGCCGGTGACCTGGATGCGATCCAGGGTGGTCGCGTCTTGTGCCGCCGGTGCAGCCGGGGCTGCGTCTTGGGCGGCAGCCAGACCGGTACCGGCGAGGCTGGTCACACCCACGCACAGCGCGAAGGTGATCGCGTCGCGCAGCTTGTTGGTCTTCAGGGTCATCTCTCTCTCCAAGTCTGTACCTGAAAGAATGGGATTCGTGCACATAGCTGAGCCAGTCGGCGCAAAAGGGAAGGCCTAAGTTGGCAAAGCCTGCCCGATGTTAGACGGCCCCGAGGAATAATTAAAGTGTTGTTAAAGCCCGGCTGTCGTCGCATTACGATCTGAGACAGTCGTCGGCACATAAAAAAACAAGGCTCCCCGAGGGGAGCCTTGTTCGTTTGTTGCGGTGCAGCAGATCGATCGGTCAGACGCGATCGATCAGAAGCGCTGCTGGTACTTCATGTACACGAAGCGGCCGATGTCGAACTGGCCCTGGTACGAGACGTTGGCGCTGGGCTGGCTGTACAGCGTCGGGCCGACGTGGTCGAACACGTTGTTCGCACCGATCGCGACGGTCGCATTCCACGGCGTAGCGACGCGGAACTCGAGGTCGTGGAAGGTGTTGGAACCCAGCTTGTTGATCGGACGGGTCTGCGCGGCGTTGGCGGCGCGGAAGGCCGGGGTGTCGCACTCGCTCGGGAACAGAGCGGCCGACAAGCAGGTTTCCTTCTGCGACGAGTAGTAGCGCGCGCCCCAGGTGGCGCTGAACGGACCCTTCTCCCAGCTCAGCGAGGCGTTGGAGCGGATACGGAACGTACCGGTGAAGCCCGGCGAGGTCGCGTAGCCGACCAGCTGCTGCGGCAGGCCGGTCTTGCTGGTGTCGGTCTTGATCTCGTCCTTGCTGGTGTACGTGGTCTGCCAGTTGAGGTTGAAGTTACCGATGCTGGTGGGCAGGCGGTAGTTGACTTCCAGGTCGTAGCCTTCGGCCTCGCGGTAGCCGGCGTTGATGCCGGAGAAGGTCATGCTGTTGACGTAGCCCAGCACCGGATCGCGGGTGAACGCGGTGCAGCGGGTCGGATCGCCGGAGATGTAGCAGTCGTTGAGCATCTGCGTCGGCGAGTCGGCGACGATGGTGTCTTCGATCTTGATCTTCCACCAGTCGAGGCTGGCGTTCAGGCCTTCGACGAAGTCCGGGCTCCACACCACGCCCAGGGTGCGCGACTTGGAGGTTTCCGGAATCAGGTTCGGGTTGGAGCCGGAGAAGAACGCCACCGGGGTCTGCGAGTTGGTGCCGCCGGCCGGGACGAAGCCCTGCTGCAGCTGGCGGAAGGTCGCGGCGTTGACGATGTCGCGCGCGCAGTTCGCGTTGCCGCGGGCCGAACCGAAGGTGCTGTCGCACGGGTCGGTGAAGAACGCGAAGGTCTGCGAGCCGCCGCCGTACAGATCGTTGATCGTCGGCGCGCGGAAGCCCTCGGCGTAGGTGCCGCGGACCAGCAGCGAGTCGATCGGCTTCCACTTGAAGCCGAACTTGTTGTTGACCGTGTCGCCGAAGGTGCTGTAGTCGGAGTAACGGCTGGCGACCGAGAAGCTCAGCTCCTTGGCGCCCGGCAGATCGGCGAGCAGCGGAATCGCCAACTCGACGAAGAACTCGTCGACGCTGTAGGTGCCGTTGGTCGGGCCGCCGGCCAGGGTGGTCGAGTTGCCGGTGACCGCCTGCGCGTCCGGAATGAAGCGGCCCTTCTCCTTGCGGTGTTCATAGCCGACCGCGAAGCCGAAGTCGCCGCCCTGCATGGCGAACAGCGAACCCGACAGGTTGGCGCTGTAGACGTTGGTTTCGGTCTCGCCGCTGGAGTTCAGGCGCTGGAACAGGAAGTCCTGCAGCGCCTGGTTGCCGGTCAGGCCGCCGTCGCCGGTACGGCCGAACGGGATGAACGGATTCCACGGCACGCACTGGGTCAACGGGATCGGATTGGTCGGGGTGCCGCACTGGACCACGCCCTGGCCGTTGAGGAACGACGGACCGACCGCCTGCTTGGTGCGCTCGATGTTGAGGTTGCCGTAGTTCTCCTGGGTCACCTTGTTGTTGTTGTACAGGTAACCCACGTCCCAATCGAAGTTGCGCTCGCCGACTTCGAAGCTGCCTTCCAGGCCGGCGGCGAAGCGCCAGGTGGTGGAGGTCGGCTTATCGACGCGCGGCACTTCCCAGGTGCGGCGCCAGAAGTTCACGTCCTGCGCGGCGACGCCGTTGCTCGGGCCCCACTGGGTGCCGGCCGGGTTGTAGTAGCTGTCCTTCGACATCTTGAAGCCGCCCGGGATCGGACCGGCCGACGCGCTCTGGAACGGATAGCCGGCGACCTGGCGCTCGGAATCGCGCTGCGAGTACAGGATGTCGCTGCGGAAGCGCACCTTGTCGGTGATGTCGAACACGCCGTTGACGAACAGCGAGCGGCTCTCCAGCGGAGTGCGCAGGTGCGTCTGCAGGTTGGTGTTGCTCTTGTCGACGATCGAGCCGTTCGGATCGGCCGCGCTGGTGCCGGTGTTGGTGTTCAGCGCGTGGTAGTTCGACAGACGGCGCCAGTCGCCGCCCTGGTTGAGCACGCGGTTGCCGCCGTTGGCGGTCGGCAGGTTGATCACGCCCCACTGGCTGACCGTGGTCCAGTTGCGGGTCGGGTGCATCGGACCCTGCGGGTAGGCCGAGAACTCGCGGTCGCGCGCGAAGACCTCCTCTTCCTTGCGGTATTCGACGGCGGCGGTCAGCGAGCCGCGATCGCCGGTGAAGCCCAGGACGAAGTCGGCGCGGGTGGTGGCGCCGTCGCCCTGGCCGTACTGGCCGTAGTAGGCGTTGGCGGTGGCGCCTTCGAAGTTGCTGCGGGTGATGATGTTGACCACGCCGGCGATGGCGTCGGAGCCGTAGATCGACGAGGCGCCGTCCTTCAGCACTTCGATGCGCTCGACCGCGGCGGTCGGGATCAGCGAGACGTCCTGCAGGCCGCTGGTGCTGATGCCCAGGCGCTTGCCGTTGACCAGGATCAGGGTGCGGGTCGCGCCCAGGTTGCGCATGCTGATGAACTGGCCGCCGACGTTTTCGCCGGCCGACAGCGGCTGTGCGCGGCTGATCGCCGGTGCGCCGGTGGCGGAAATGTTCTGCAGGATGTCGGCGACCGACTGGAAGCCCTGCTTTTCGATATCGGCGCGGGTGATCGCCAGCACCGGCTGGGCGGTCTCCAGGTCGACCTGACGGATGCGCGAACCGGTCACTTCGATGCGGTCGAGCGTGGTGGCCTTTTGCTGCGCCGGCGCGGTCGCTTCCTGCGCAACGGCGGCACCTGCAATGGCCGTCGAGCCCACAGCGAGCGCGAAAGTGATCGCGTCACGGAGCTTGGTGGTCTTGAAAGTCATTCTCTCTCTCCGAAATCGGTCTTGATGAATCCCGTGAAATCCAAGCCGGAAGCGTCAAATGAAACGCCAAGATCCGGCAAGGTTCGCCGATGCTAACCGTGGCCTCGGAAAAATTAAAGTGTCGTTAAGTGTCGGGATGTGACGCGCCTTGAGTCCTGCGCCAGCCAGACTTTTGCGTATACGGCCTGACGGAGCGGGTTCGGGAACTTGACCGAATCGGCGAAATTTATAGGCCTAATCCGCATTCAGCTGGCGTTTTTGAGGTCGCCGTCGGGCGATCCGGGGCAGCTGAAGCGGCCTGCGCGCTGTGCGTCGTTCCCGGGCTCGTACAAATACACACAATTTTTACAGCAGCTCCGGATGACGCGGATCTGCTGATTTCGGGCCGTAAATGGAGCCAATCGCGGGGGCGATGCGGGGCGCGGCCGACCGGCGGCGGTCGGCTGGCGCTGGAGGGCGGCCTGGGCGAGGCGGCCGAGACGGGAGAGCTGCCGGCTTGTGCAGCGGAGCAGGGCGGCGGCGCGAAAGGCTGGCCACGAGCGGATGAAACGCGCCCGGACGCAGCGCAAGCGCTCCGCGGCCGAAAGGCCGAGTGCGGTAGAAGTGCTCGGGGGAAGTCTACGGCCGAAGCCGGCGCACGCGCGCAGCGCGGCGGATTTACAGGTCTTGTTCGTAGCGGACGTAAGGCACGGTGCCTTCGTCCTTCTCGCCGTTGCCGGGCGCGAACGGGTTCTTGCCGCGGGTGACGACATTTTCGGCGCCGACGGTGAGCTGGCCGCTCCACGGCGTGCGCCAGGTCAGGCCGACGCCGAGGCCTTCCCACTGGCCCGGCTGGCCGGGCGTGTCGACCACGCGGCCGACGATGTTGGCGCCGAAATTGCCGTAGGCGGCGCCGAGGGTGATGCTCTTGCTGTTCCAGTGGTCGGCCAGGTTGGGCATTTCGCCGGCCGGAATCAGCTTGGCGCGGGCCCAGGTGCCGCCGATGGAGACCATCGCCTCGCGGCCGATGTTCTTCTGGCCGTAGACGGTGAGGGTGTTCTGGTCGACCCGGCTGGTGCGCCCGTTCGGGCTCATCCACGACGGCAGGGTGTCGCGGCCATTGCCGAGCGTCACGCCGACGCGGCCGCCCGGGCGGCTCAGGCTGGCGCCGGCGGAGAACTGGCGGTTGTCGTTGCGGTCGTCGTCGTCGAGCGCGGCCAGCAGGCAGTGGTTGGCGAGGTTGCCGATCGCCCCGGCCAGGCCGGATTTGCGGTCGCAGACCAGGCCCAGGCCATCGCCGCTGTCCAGGCCGAGGGTGGCGTCGAAGGTGTTGGCGCCGCTCTTCCAGCGCACCCCGGCGCGGTCGGCCGGCTCAAGCTGCAACAGATACTCCAGCTTGCCGTTGTTCTGGTTCCACACCGGCAGGTAGGTGGTATCGCGCTTGGCCTGCGCGTGCGCACCCGCCGCCACGCCTAGGGCGAGCGTGAGTGCGAGCGGCAAATGGCGCAAGAGCTTGAGCATCGAGAAGATTCAGTGGTGGCGCGGACCGTCGTTAAGACCGAATGAAGCCGGCCGAGTTCCCCGGAATTACGGATCGACTATAGAGGGTTTATGTTTATTTAACAATCGGAAAACGGTCTCAGATCGGTCCGAAACGGCCTTCGCGACGACCGCCGGTCGGGTCATTGGACCCGTTGCGGGGCCTCCAGCTCGGCCGCGGCAGCGGCGAACAGGCCGGCGACCTCGTCGCCGTCGAAGCGGTAGGTCTGGCCGCAGAACTCGCAGCGCACCTGGGCCTGGCCGCCGGCGGCCTCGACCGCCGCCTCGGCCTCCTCGCGGCCGAGCGAGACCAGCATCGCCTCGACCCGCTCGCGCGAGCACGAACAGGCGAAGGCCAGCGGCTTGCCGCCGAGCAACTGCACGCCGTCCTCGTGGAACAGCCGATGCAGCAGGGCCTCGGCCGGCAAGTCCAGCAGTTCGGCGCTGCCCAGGGTGTCGAACAGGGCGCCGACCCGGGTCCAGCCGTCCTCGTCGCCGCCGTCGCCGGGCAGTTTCTGCAGCATCAGGCCGGCGGCGCGGTCGCCGTCGGCGGCCAGCAGCAGCCGGGTCGGCAACTGTTCGGACTGGCGGAAATAGCCTTCGAAGGCGCCGGCCAGCGAATCCGATTCCAGCGCCACCAGGCCCTGGTAGCGGATCGGGTCGCGGCCGCCGACGCTGGGATTTTCGATGGTGATCGCCAGCACCGCCTGGTCGCCGAGCTGGCGCAGGTCGCGCGAGACTTCGCCGCCGTCCTCGGCCAGCTGGACGATGCCGCGCAGGGTGCCGGCGGCGGTGCATTCGGCGAACAGGGTGCGCAGGGCGCCGGCGCCGCGCAACTGCACCGACAGGCGGCCGTCGACCTTGGCGTGGCCGGTGAACAAGGCCGCGGCGGCCGCGGCCTCGCCGAGCAGCTCGGCGGCCGCGGGCGGGTACTCGGCGCGCTCGCGGATCTGGCGCCAGGTCTCGTCCAGGCGCACGTGCACGCCGCGCACGCCGGCGGCTTCGATCAGGAAGCGGGCCAGACGGTCGCGGCCTTCGGCGGCGGGCGGGGCGTGGTCGGCGGTGGTCATCGGGTCGGTACTCTCATGAGGCGGCGCGCACTGCCGATGCCGCGGCAGCGGCGGCTTGGCGGATAATGCGCACGTTCGCGTGAACTAAGGGGATGCAGGGCGATGCGGTTGCGAGCGGTGCGAGGCGAGCCGACACGGCGGGCGAACCGTCCTGCGGCAAGAGTGGGGACGCAGGTGGGCCAGTGCAAGGTTTGAACCCCGCCGCGCCGGCCGCTGCCGCCGCGCC
>NZ_LXSD01000273.1:0-12188 GCF_017168095.1 Lysobacter enzymogenes
GCCGGGGCGGCTTCGGCCTTGGCGGCCGGAGCGGGCGCGGCGGCAGCGGCGCCGGCCTCGACGATCGCGATCAGCTGCTGGCTGGTCACGGTCGCGCCTTCCTCGAACTTGATTTCCTTGAGCACGCCGTCGACCGGCGAGGGCACTTCCAGCACGACCTTGTCGGTTTCGAGGTCGACCAGGTTCTCGTCGCGCTTGACCGCGTCGCCGGGCTTCTTGTGCCACGTGGCGATCGTGGCGTCGGAGACCGACTCGGGCAGAACGGGGACTTTGATCTCGGTGCTCATGGGGCAGGCATCCTGGAGTGCTTGGAACGTGCTTGAAAGGGAGATTTCGAATCTGGGTGTTCGGCGAAGGACCGGCGCCTTTCGCGGCGCCGGCGCTTCGCGTGGAGCCGGCGCCTTACTCGGCGCTCGACTCGCCGTGCAGCGAATTGACCAGCGCGTCGGCGACCAGCTTGGTCTGCTCGGCGACGTGATCGGCCAGGTGACCGGCCGCCGGCGACGGCGAACGGGCGCGCCCGGCGTAGTGCAGGGCCTGCTTCGGCGCCAGGCACGCGGTCAGGTGGTGGCGGATCTGGTACCACGCGCCCTGGTTCTGCGGCTCCTCCTGGCACCACACCACGTCCTTGGCGCCGGCGAAGCGCTTGAGCTCGGCGGCCAGGGCCTCGCGCGGGAACGGGTAGAGCTGCTCGACGCGGACGATGGCGACGTCTTCGACGCCGTCCTTCTGCGCCTGCTCGAACAGGTCGTAATAGACCTTGCCCGAGCACAGCACCACGCGCTTGACCTTCTTGACGTTGGCCGCGCTGTCCGGGATCAGGTGCTGGAACTCGCCGCCCGCCAGTTCGTCCAGGCTCGACACCGCCAGCTTGTGGCGCAGCAGCGACTTGGGCGTCATCACCACCAGCGGCTTGCGCGTGCTCATGCGCATCTGCCGGCGGATCATGTGGTAGGCCTGGGCCGGGGTGGTCGGCGCGCACACCAGCATGTTCTCCAGCGCGCACAACTGCAGGAAGCGCTCCAGGCGCGCCGAGCTGTGCTCGGGGCCCTGGCCTTCGTAGCCGTGCGGCAGGAACAGCGCCAGACCGCACAGGCGGCCCCACTTGGCCTCGCCCGAGGACAGGAACTGGTCGATCACCACCTGCGCGCCGTTGGCGAAGTCGCCGAACTGCGCTTCCCAGATGTCCAGGGTCATCGGATCGGCGGTGGAGTAGCCGTACTCGAACGCCATCACCGCTTCTTCCGACAGCAGCGAGTCGATGATGGTGACGTCGGAGGGGTTCCTGACCAGGCGGCGCAGCGGCATGACGTATTCGTCGGTGCTCTGCTCGTGCAGGATCGCGTGGCGGTGGAAGAAGGTGCCGCGGCCGCTGTCCTGGCCGACCAGGCGCAGCTTGTAGCCTTCGCTGATCAAGGTGGCGTAGGCCAGGTTCTCGGCGAAGCCCCAGTCGCCCGGCTGCTCGCCGGCCGCCATCTTGCGGCGGTCTTCATAGATCTTGGCCACGCGCGGGTGCAGCTTGACGCTGTCCGGGATCGCGTTGATCTCGACCGCGAGCTGGTCGAGTCTGCCGCGGTCGAAGGTGGTGTCGACCGGATCGCTGAGCTTGCCCTGCAGGTACTTGGACCAGTCGATGGTGAACTCGTCGGGCTTGACCTCGACCAGTTCGGTGGTGACCTCGCCGGCGTCGAGCTTGTTGCGGTAGCCGTCGACCAGCGCCTGCGCATCCTCGGCCTTGATCGCGCCTTCGGCGATCAGCTGGTCGGCGTAGAGCTCGCGCGGGGTCTTGTGCTTGCGGATCACCTGGTACATCAGCGGCTGGGTCGCCGCCGGCTCGTCGGCCTCGTTGTGGCCGTGGCGGCGGTAGCAGACCAGGTCGATGACCACGTCGCGGCCGAAGCGCTGGCGGAAGTCCAGCGCCAGCTCGGCGCAGAACACCACCGCTTCGGGGTGGTCGGAGTTCACGTGCAGGATCGGCGCGCCGACCATCTTGGCCACGTCGGTGCAGTACAGCGTGGAGCGCGCGTCCTGGCGCTCGGAGGTGGTGAAGCCGACCTGGTTGTTGATGACGATGTGCACGGTGCCGCCGACGGCGAAGCCGCGCGCCTGCGACATCTGGAACAGCTCCATGCCCACGCCCTGGCCGGCGAACGCGGCGTCGCCGTGCAGCAGCACCGGCAGCACCTGGGCGCGGCCGTTGTCGCCGCGGCGGGTCTGGCGCGAACGCACGCTGCCGGCGACCACCGGGTTGACGATTTCCAGGTGCGAGGGATTGAACGCCAGCGCCAGGTGGACCGGGCCGCCCGGGGTGGCGACGTCGGCGCTGAAGCCCATGTGGTACTTCACGTCGCCGCTCTTGGCGTGCTCGTCGTGGTCGAACTTGCCTTCGAACTCGTCGAACAGCTTGCGCGGCGGCTTGCCCAGGGTGTTGACCAGGACGTTGAGGCGGCCGCGGTGGGCCATGCCGATGACCACGTCCTGCACGCCCTGCTCGCCGGCGCGGCGGATGGTCACGTCCATCAGCGGGATCAGCGCGTCGCCGCCTTCCAGCGAGAAGCGCTTCTGGCCGACGTACTTGGTGCCCAGATACCGCTCCAGGCCGTCGGCCGCGGTCAGGCGCTCGAGGATGCGGGCCTTGTCGGCGGCGCTGCGGCCGAACTTGCCGCCGGCCGCTTCCAGGCGTTCGTACATCCAGCGGCGCTGTTCGGCGTCGGCGATGTGCATGAATTCGGCGCCGATCGGGCCGGTGTAGGTCGCCTTGAGCAGGGCGACCAGGTCGCCGAGCTTCATCCGCTCCTTGCCGGCGACGCCGCCGGTCGAGAATTCGACCGACAGGTCGCTTTCGGACAGGCGGTGGAAGCCCAGCGCCAGGTCCGGCGCGTCGGGCTTCTGCAGCAGGCCGAGCGGGTCGATGTCGGCGGCGAGGTGGCCGCGCGAACGGTAGGCGGTGATGACCTTGCCGACCATGCGCTCGCGTTCGTCGCTGCCCGAGGACGCGCCGGCCGCGGCGACCGCGCCGCGCGCGGCGTTCCTGCCCGCCTGGGTGATGCTTTCGATCGCGGCCGAGTGCGGCACATCGCCGGCCTCGCGGCCCTTGAAGCCGTCGAAATAGGCTTTCCACTTGGGCCCGACGCTGTCGGGATCGACCAGGTACTGCTCGTACAGGTCTTCGATGAAGGCGGCGTTGGCGCCGAGTTGCGAGGACTGCGAGAACTGCTTCAGGAGACTGTCCACGATGGCTATCGGGAAACTCTAGGGGACGGGAATGGGGTCGGCGCGCGCGCGCAGGGCGCCAGGCGCAGACAAGGCTCGGAATTATAGCGGCAGTGTTAAGCGCAAAGGCATAACTACTTACGTCTATGTGGCGGTTTTGGTTCGATTTCCGATCCCGGCCCGGGCCGGACCGCCGAGCCGACCGTTCCGGCAAGGCCGCCGGCGGGGCGGGGCGTCAGCGCGAATCCGCTCAAAAATCTTGGGACAGCGCCGGCGCTTTCAAGCCGCGGGCCCGGCCGCCGCGGTTTAGCGTGCGCTCAGCCCGGCGCGCGCGTTGGCTGCGGCCGTATCATCGGCGCCGGTCGACAAGGAGTCCGGCGTCATGTCCGCAGGCGCAATGCGATGGAGTTTGCTGTTGGTCCCGGCGCTGGCGAGCTGCGCGCCCCAGGACGATCCGCAGCGGCGCACGGCCGAAGCCGAGGCCAGGGCGGCTGGAACCGATTTCACCGCCGAGGCCGCCGCCGCCGCGGCCGCGAAGCCGACCCGGGCCGCGACGCCGGCCTCGTTGGCCAGCCTGCGCGAGCGCGTCCAGGCCCTGGTGCCGGCCTCGTGCCGGATCGACAGCGTCCGCGCCGAGGGCGAGCTGCTGTGGCTGAGCGGATCGGCCGAAAACAATGCTGCCGTCGCCGCGTCCATGCGCGCGATCGAACAGGCCGCGGCCGCCGCCGAGCCCGCCGGGCGTCTGCCGGGTACCGAGCTGATCTTGCTGGAGCGGCGGGCGGACGGGCGCGACCATTTCGAGATGCGGGTGCGTTCGGCGAAGTTGTCGACGCCATGAGCCGCCTCGATCTTCATCGCGACGCCGCTCGCGGCCGCTGGTTCGCGAGCGGCGGCCAGCGAGGCCCGCACCATCCGCGCTGCGTCCTCGCGCCGGCGCTGCTGTGGCTGGCATCGCTGTGCGCGGTTGCGGCGCCGGCCTTCGCCCAGGCGCCGGCCCCGGGCGCGAATGTGGCCCCGAACGTGGCCCCGAACGTGGACGCGGTGGTCCAGGCCGGGCGCTGGAGCGAGGCCGAGGCCGGCGAGGGCGGCTACCGCGTCGTCGTCATCGGCCAGGGCTTCGAGCACGTCTCGACCCGGGTGCTGGCGCAGTGGAAGGCCGACGGCGGTGAGGACGGCCAGGCCCGGATCGTGCATGAAGCCGAACTGGTGGCGCCCGGCAGTTACTCGCTGGCGGCGCCGAAGCTGACGCCGACTGCGTCGGGCGTGCGGGTGGAACTGCGCGGCGTGGCGACTTACGACAGCCGCCGCCGGGTGGTGTGCCGGTTCGACCTGGCGCCGGGCGGCAAGGTAACGGTGGTGCGAGCCTGCGGCCTGTGATGGCCGGCCCTGGCTTTTAGGGGAAGGGCTACCACGGGAGGGGCTACAGCCCAGGGCTTTTGCTTTTGTGGGAGGGGCTTCAGCCCCGATGCTCTTTTTTCAGATGGCTGCGACCTGAGACAAAAGCATCGGGGCTAAAGCCCCTCCCACAAAGGCCTCTCCCACAAAAGCCCCTGCTACAAGTGCCGGCCGCCTGGGCTCAGATCCCCAGCGCGCGGAACTCCGTGCACGGCCGCGCGCGTTCCCACATCGGCTCGAACCGGGCGCGCAGCTGGCGCGCGCGCGGGCCGTCGTCCAGGCGGGTCTCGCCGTCGAAACGGTGGCCCAGCGGCCGGTAGTACCAGCCCTCGCGGTCGTTGACGCAATAGGCGGCCGGGTCGTTCTGATCGACGGTTTCCTCGACCGCGCGGAACTCGAACGCGGTCGGCAGGCGCTGGGCCAGGCCGATCAGCGGCGCCAGCGCGCGCTGCGGCGCGGCCGGGTCGTGCAGCAGCACCCGCACCTGGCCGCCGTCGACGGCGAAACGGCGCAGCGCCGCCAGCGCGTCGGCGCGGTCGAGCAGGCCGGGATCGAGCTCGCGGCTGCAGATCCACAGCGCGCGCCGGGCCTGGGCCAGCAGCCCGGCCAGCGCCGCCGCCGCGGCCTCGCGGCCGTCGACCGGATTGGCCGCGCCGAGCAGGCGGTACATCGCCAGATGCTCGATCCCGCCGGCCTCCTCGAAGCGCGGCCCGAACGGCAGGAACCCCTGGCGGGCGTAGAAACCGATCGCGCTGGCCTGGCTGTGCAGCGACACCTCGCGCCAGCCCAGCGCGCGGGCGCGCGCGACCAGCGCCTGCAGCAGCGCCTCGCCGACGCCGCGGCCGCGCCACGCGGCCAGCACCGCCATGCGCCCGATGCGCCGGTCCGGAGTCAGCCGGCCGGTGCCGATCGGCGCGCCGTCGGCGTCGAAGGCCAGCACGTGCTGGCATTGCGGGTCGCGGCCGGCGTCCAGCTCCAGTTCCAGCGGCACGTTCTGTTCGCGCACGAACACCGCCTCGCGCACCGCGCGCAGGGCCGGCAACGCGGCGGCGTAGTCCTCGACCGCGACCACGCGAAAACCGGCGGGCGGGGCCTGGCTCATTCTTCTTCGTCTCCGAAGGCGTCGCCCGCGTCGTCGGCCTCGTCGTCGTGGCCGAGGCGGTAATGGCCGCCGGCGACCAGCTCCAGCACGCAGGCGCGGCCGGCCTCGGACAGGGCCGAATAGCCGGCCAGATCGAGTTCGGCCGCGGCCGCCAGCGCCTGCGCGTCCTTGGCCGGCAGCGCGTATTCCTGGCCGCTCACGTACAGGCGCGCGGCGCGGCCGCGGGCGTGGGCGCGGCGCCAGGCCATGCGCGACCACGGGTGGCGCCACAGGGTCGCGCCGTGCTGCAGGGCGAAGTCCAGTTCGATCCGCGACGGCGCCGGCGCGCCGCCCGCGGACACTTCGCCGGCGGCGCGGTAGACGGTGATGAAGCGGCCGAACCAGTCGCCGAGGCGGTCGGGGTCGTTCATGCGCAGCGCGTTCAGGCCCTGCACCACGCGCTCCATCGCCGCGGCGTCGATCTCGTTGGGATCGCGCGGCGGGGCCAGGTCCGGGTCGGTGTAGCGCAGCGCCTCGTCGGCGTCGGCGGCGAGGGTGTCGATGTAGTCGCCCATCAGCTCGGCCGCCGACGGCGCGCGCATGCCGACCGAGAAGGTCAGGCAGGCGTCCTCGGCCACGCCGTGGTGCGGCACGCCCGGCGGCAGGTAGAGCATGTCGCCGGGGCCGAGCACCCAGTCGTGGCTGGGCTCGAATTCGCGCAGCAGCTTGAGTTCGGCGTCGGCGCGGAAACCCTGCGGCGGGTTGGGCCGGGCGTCGATCTGCCAGCGCCGATGGCCCTGGGCCTGGAGCAGGAACACGTCGTACTGGTCGACGTGGGCGCCGACCGAGCCGCCGGGCGCGGCGAACGACACCATGATGTCGTCGATGCGCCAGCGCGGCAGGAACGAGAACGCCGGCAGCAGCGCGGCGACGTCGGCGTCCCACTTGTCCACGTCCTGCACCAGCAGGGTCCAGTCCTGCTGCGGCAGGCCCGGGAATTCGGATTCCTCGAACGGCCCGTGCCGCACCGAATAATGATCGCGCGCGCGGTCGTGCTGGATCAGCCGCGCCAGCGCGCCTTCCTCGCAGGCCAATCCGGCCAGGTCTTCGGGCTGCAGCGGCGATCGCAGGCCGGGGAAGGCGTTGCGGATCAGCAGCGGGCGCTTTTGCCAGTAATGCGCGAGGAAGGTCTGCGCCGGCATGCCCAGCGGCGGATGCGCGGCGGCATCGACGACGAGGGTGGGGGCGGCGTTGGCGCGGGCCTTTGCGGCGGGCTTGCGGGCGGGCTTGCGGGCGGAAGGGTCGAGCGGACGGGTGGCCATGGCGGTTCGGCGCTGCGGCGGTGCGCGAAGATGAAAGCGATATTGTCGCTCATCGCGGACGCAGGCGGCGCGGACCGGGCCGCGGCGGCGCGGCGATCCGCCGCGCGAATGCGGGCTTGCGACCTGGGTCGCACGTCGCGTCGCACGCCCGTGAGAGCGCCCGGGCCCGGCAGCGGGCGACGCGGTTCACTGCGCGATTTCGTCGTAACCGCGGCCGAGGAACTGCAGCAGGCACCAGCCATGCCCGAACGGATCGGACAATTGCACGATCCGGCCCCAGCTGGCCTTGCGCGCCTCGCCCTCCTGGCGCGCGCCGGCGGCCAGCGCGCTGGCCAGGGCGGCGTCGAGGTCGTCGACCACGATGTCTAGATGCAGCGGCGTCCAGTGCCGCGCATAACCGCGCGCCTGCTGGCCGGCGCCGAGCGAGCCCTCGGGCTTGTGCAGCAGGTAGAACGGCGACGGCGCGCCGAGCAACTCCACCGCATCGCCGATGCGGCGGCCGACGTGCAGGCCGAAGGCGCGGGTGTAGAACGCCAGCGCGGCGTCGAGGTCGGGGACGTCGATGTTGATCAGCAACTGCATCGCAAGTCTCCGCGGACGATTGCGCGCAGTGTGCGGGGGCGGTTGCTAAGGCGGCGTGGTCGTTGCCGCCGCCCGCGCGCGCCGGCGGTCAGCGCGCCGGTGCGGGCTGGGCGCGCTCCTGCTCCAGGCGCGCATCGAGCTTGGCCGCGCCGGCGGCGGCGTAGGCGCGGCATGCGCCGGCATCGACCAGCGGCTTGCGCGGATGCGGCCCGATGCGTTCGAGCAGGTCGCTCGCGCCCGGATGCGGGGTCAGCAGGATGTCGCAGGGCAGGGCCGCGACGGTTTCGATGCTGCGCCGGTACGCCGCCAATGCGCCGGGATGCGCGGCCTCGTCGCTGAAGCGGTAGACCTTGTCGCTGAAGGGCGTGAGGCTGTCGGCGTAAGCGATGTCGCGGCACTGGCCGGCGTCGTCGCACGAGCGCCAGGTCCAGCTGGTGGCGCCGGCGGTATGGCCCGGCGTGGCGTGCGCGGTCAGCGCCAGCGCGCCGAGCCGCAGCGTGCCGCCGTCGTCGATGCGCTGCACGTTCGCCACCGGCGGAAAGCCGGGCACGCTGAGGAACTGCGGATCGCCGCGGTCGGCCTTGCCGCGTTCCAGCGCGGTCGCCGCCGGCTCGCGCGCGACCACGCGCGCGCCGGTGTCGCGCGCGAGCCGGGCGATGCCGCCGGCGTGGTCGATGTGCTCGTGCGAATTGAGGAGGTAGCGCACCTGTCCGGGGTCGAAGCCGAGCGCGCGGATGTTGGCCTCGATGTTCGGCGCGGCGGTGTCGGTGACGCCGTCGATGAGGATGTGGCCGGCGTCGGAAGTGATCAGGATCGCGCTGATCGCGCAGGTGCCGACGTACCAGGTGTTGCCGTAGATGCGGCGCGGCGCGGTGGGTTCGTCCCAGTTCGGCTCGGCCGGGCAGGCGTGGGCGTCGGCGGACTGGGCGAGGTGCGGCGGCGCGCTCGCGCAGGCGGCGAGCAGCGACGCAGCGATGGAAACCGACAGCCGACCGGTGAACGAACGCATGCGCGCAATCCTTATCGAGACGTGGCCAGCACTATCGCGTATTCGGATGCGGCGCGGATCAAAAAGAAATTGTGGCAACGGCAAGGCGGATTTTTGCTTCTGGCCGCGGAGCGCGTGGGATGTAGGTTTCGCCGTGGCTGCGGATTCGCGGTCGCGGCTCGCGCCGCTCCTGCAGCCGCCGCGCCGTGGCTTCGTTTCTTCCTGCAGGAGCGGCGCGAGCCGCGACCGCGCCAATGCGATAACGGCGAAGGCTCCGTCGTAGCCGCGGATTCGCAGTCGCCGCGCCCGCGCAGCAAGCGCGGCGCGCGAGCGCGCCCCGCGGCAGGATCAGATCTCCCGCGCCAGCCGCTCGGCCAGGCCGGTGTAGCTGCCCGGCGTCATCGCCAGCAGCCGCTGCTTGTCCGCGGCCGGCAGGTCCAGCGAGGCGATGAACTCGCGCATCGAAGCCTCGGTGATGCCGTGGCCGCGGGTCAGCGCCTTGAGCTGTTCGTACGGGTTGGGCAGGCCGTAGCGGCGCATCACCGTCTGCACGGCCTCGGCCAGCACTTCCCAGGACGCGTCCAGGTCGGCCGCCAGCCGCTCGGGGTTGGCGCTGAGCTTGCCCAGCCCGCGCAGCAGCGCGTCGAAACCGATCAGGGCATGGCCGAACGCGGTGCCGAGCGCGCGCAGCACGGTCGAGTCGGTGAGGTCGCGCTGCCAGCGGCTGATCGGCAGCTTGGCGGCGAAATGCTCGAACAGCGCGTTGGCGATGCCGAAATTGCCTTCGGCGTTCTCGAAGTCGATCGGGTTGACCTTGTGCGGCATGGTCGAGCTGCCGACTTCGCCGGCCTTGACCGCCTGCTTGAAGTAGCCCAGCGAGATGTAGCCCCACACGTCGCGGCACAGGTCCACGCAGACCGTGTCGATGCGGCGCTGCGCGTCGCAGACCTCGGCGATGCCGTCGTGCGGTTCGATCTGGGTGGTGTAGGGCTGCCAGTCCAGGCCCAGCGAGGCGACGAAGCGCTGCGAGAACGCGGTCCAGTCGATATCGGGATAGGCGGCGACGTGAGCGTTGTAGTTGCCGACCGCGCCGTTGATCTTGCCCGGCATGATCGCGCCGGCGAGGGTTTCGCCCTGGCGCTGCAGGCGCGCGACCACGTTGGCCAGTTCCTTGCCCACCGTGGTCGGCGAAGCGGTCTGGCCGTGGGTGCGCGAGAGCATCGGCAGCGCCGCGTGCTCGTGGGCCATCGCGCGCAGCTTCTGGATCAGCTCGTCGAGCTTGGGCAGCAGCACGTCCTGGCGCGCCTGGTTCAGCATCAGCGCGTAGCTGAGGTTGTTGATGTCTTCGCTGGTGCAGGCGAAGTGGACGAATTCGAGCGCCGGGCCGAGTTCGGCGTCGTCCTTGAGGCGTTCCTTGATCAGGTACTCCACCGCCTTGACGTCGTGGTTGGTGGTGCGCTCGATCTCCTTGACCCGCGCCGCGTCGGCCACCGACAAGCCGTCGGCCAGCGCGCGCAGGCGCGCGCCAGCGGCGTCGGAAAACGGCGCCAGCTCGGCGATGCCCGGTTCGGCCGCCAGCGCCAGCAGCCATTCCACCTCGACCTTGACCCGGGCCTTGATCAGGCCGAATTCGGAGAAAATCGGCCGCAGCGCATCGACCTTGCCGGCATAGCGGCCATCGAGCGGGGACAGGGCGAGCAGGGTGGTCTGGGAGTCGGCGGACATGGCACGCGGTGGGCAGGAAAACAGCCTGCCATTCTACCCCCTGCGGCCTGGACGTGCCGGAGCCGCCGGCCGCCGCCTGTAGGAGCGGCGCGAGCCGCGACCGCGGGGTTACGGACTCGCGCCGCAAACTGCAACCCTGCGGTCGCTGCTCGCGCCGCTCGTGCAACGGCCAGCCCGCACCCCGCAAAGTCGGGCGAAAACCGCGCCAACCCTCGACGCCCATCGCAGCCGCGGCGATCATGGGCGCCGCCAGCGGAATCCAGCCAGCACGGCCGCCGCGTCTCCAGGCTCCCAGCCTGCGGCGCGCGACCGATCTCAGCGACGCGCGGCCGAGCGGACGCGCGTTCCCCCACGACTCAACGGAGTTGGCAATGGCGAGCAAACGCAAGACCCCGGCCCGCGGCGAACGCGCCGCAGCGGCCAAGACCGGCGGCGCGGCCGCGGGCTACCGCATCGAACACGACAGCATGGGCGAGCTCAGCGTCCCGGCCGAAGCGCTGTGGGGCGCGCAGACCCAGCGCGCGGTGCAGAACTTCCCGATCTCCGGCCAGCCGATGCCGCGCGAATTCATCCGCGCGCTGGCCCTGATCAAGGCCGCCGCGGCCCAGGCCAACGGCGGCTTCGGCCTGCTCGAACCGGGCGCGGCGCAGGCCATCGCCGCGGCCGCGCGCGCGGTCGCCGACGGCGGCTTCGATGCGCAGTTCCCGATCGACGTCTACCAGACCGGTTCGGGCACCTCGAGCAACATGAACGCCAACGAGGTGATCGCGACCCTGGCCACGCGCGCGGGCAAGCACGCGATCCACCCCAACGACCACGTCAACCTCGGCCAGAGCTCCAACGACACCATCCCGACCGCGATCCGGGTGTCGGCGGCGCTGGCGGTGCACGAAACCCTGCTGCCGGCGCTCAAGCACCTGCGCAAGACCATCGAGCGCCGGGCCAAGGAATTGAACAAGACGGTCAAGACCGGCCGCACCCACCTGATGGACGCGATGCCGCTGACCTTCGGCCAGGAGTTCGGCGCCTGGGCCGCGCAGCTGTATTCGGCGCAGCAGCGCATCGAGGACGCGCTCAAGCGGCTGCGCCGCTTGCCGATCGGCGGCACCGCGATCGGCACCGGCATCAACGCCGACCCGCGCTTCGGCAAGGCCGTGGCCAAGGCGCTCAGCGCGGTCGGCGGGGTGCGTTTCGAATCGGCCGCCGACAAGTTCGAAGGCCTGGCCGCGCAGGACGACGCGGTCGAACTGTCCGGCCAGCTCAGCGCGCTGGCGGTGGCGCTGACCAAGATCGCCAACGACCTGCGCTGGATGAATTCCGGCCCGCTGGCGGGCCTGGGCGAGATCGAACTGCCGGCGCTGCAGCCGGGCAGCTCGATCATGCCGGGCAAGGTCAATCCGGTGATTCCCGAGGCGATGGCGATGGTCTGCGCCCAGGTCATCGGCCACCACAGCGCGATCACCGTGGCCGGGCAGAGCGGCAATTTCCAGCTCAACGTGATGCTGCCGCTGATCGCCTACGACCTGCTCGATTCGATCCGCCTGCTGGCGCGCGCGATGCCGCTGCTGGCCGACAGCGCCATCGCCGGGCTCAAGGTGCGCGAGGCGCACGTGCGCGAGGCGCTGGACCGCAATCCGATCCTGGTCACCGCGCTCAATCCGATCATCGGCTACGAAAAGGCCGCCGCGATCGCCAAGCGCGCATATAAGGAAGGCCGGCCGGTATTGGAAATCGCCCTGGAAGACAGCGGCCTGAGCGAGAAACAACTGCGCAGGCTGCTCGATCCGGCCGCGCTGACCCGCGGCGGCATTCACGCCGGCGGCGGTGGCGGCGGTTGAGGCGGCCGCGGCCGGGACGCGGGCGGGCGAGGCGGTACGCGACG
>NZ_LXSD01000274.1:0-10000 GCF_017168095.1 Lysobacter enzymogenes
GTTCGGCGCGGGCCTTGGCCGCGGCGCGGCGCTGCGCCTCGGCGCGCGCGGCGGCGGCGCGCAGCTTGGCCAGCAACTGCTCCAGCCCCTTGGCGTCGCGGCCGAGCTCGCGCTCGCGGGTGCTGCGGTCTTCGTATTTTTCGTTGATCTGGGCGACCAGGGCGGCGCGGTCCTTGCGGTCCTTTTCCAATTGGCCGAGCTGGCTGCGCTGTTGCTTGCGGGTGCTGTCGAGGCTGGCGCGGCGCTCGACGATCTCGCGCTCGAGCTTGTCCAGCTCGCGCAATTGCGCGGTGAGCTCGTCGATGCGGCGCGCGCGATCGCGCTGCAGATAGCCGTGGTAGGTCAGGATGCGGCCGCTGTCGGCGACGCGATCCTGCGACAGCAGCGCCTTGAGCGGCGCATCGTTGCCCTGCGCGTAGGCGGCGCGCAACAGTTGTTCGAGTTCCTGCCGGCGCGCGCCGAGGGTCTTCTTGAGCGCGTCGCGCTTGTCCTGGGTCTGCTTGAGCGCGGCGTGCTCGCGCGCGAGCCGGGTCTCGGTGTCGCGCAGCACGCGGTTGGAACGGCCGACCTGTTCGTCGGCCGCGCGCAGCCGCTGCGCGGCGTCGCCGCGCTGGCCTTCCAGCTTGCGCCGCTCGGCCGCGACCGATTTGAGCTCGGTCTTGATCTTCTCGAGCTTGCGTTCGGTCTCGCGGCTGTTGCCCTGCGCCGCCGCGCGCGCCTGCGGCAAGGCCGGCGGCAGGGCCGCCAACAGCACCAGCAACCACGCGCAGGCGGTCCGCATCAGCCCTCCAGCAGGCTGCGGCCGGTCATCTCCTCGGGCTGCGGCAGCCCGAGCAGATCCAGGATGGTCGGGGCGACGTCGCGCAAGGCGCCGCCGGCGCGCAGGCTGGCCTTGCGCGGGCCGACGTACACCAGCGGCACCGGGCCGACGGTGTGCGCGGTGTGCGGCTGGCCGGTGGCAGGGTCGCGCATCATTTCCAGGTTGCCGTGGTCGGCGGTGATCAGCAGCGCGCCGTGCACGTCCTGCACCGCCGCGGCGATCGCGCCGATGGCCTTGTCCACCGCCTGCGCGGCCTGAATCGCCGCCCGCAGGTCGCCGGTGTGGCCGACCATGTCGGGGTTGGCGATGTTGCAGATCGCTACGTCCACCGCTTGCGCGCGGATCGTCTCGACCAGCTTCGCGGTCACTTCCGGACAGCTCATTTCCGGCTGCAGGTCGTAGGTGGCGACCTTCGGGCTCGGCACCAGGATGCGGCTCTCGCCGGCGTAGGGCTCTTCGCGCCCGCCGCTGAAGAAGAAGGTGACGTGGGCGTATTTCTCGGTCTCGGCGATGCGCAGCTGGGTGAGGCCGTGCGCGGCGAGCAGTTCGCCGAGGGTGTTGCGCAGGTCGTCGGGACCGAACGCGACCGGCGCCGGCAGCTTGGCGTCGTACTCGGTCAGGCAGACGAAGCGCGACAGCTTCGGCTTGCGCGCTTCGTAGCCGTCGAAGTTCGGATCGACGAACGCGGCGGTGAGCTGGCGCGCGCGGTCGGCGCGGAAGTTCATGAACACCACCGCGTCGCCGTCGGCCATCGGCTGCGCGTCGCCGATCACGGTGGGAGCGACGAATTCGTCGGTCTCGCCGCGCGCATAGGCCGCGTCCAGGCCCGCCAGCGCGGTCGCGGCGCGGTGTTCGCTCCTGGCTTCGACGATCGCGTCCCAGGCGCGCAGCTGGCGGTCCCAGCGCTTGTCGCGGTCCATCGCGTAATAGCGGCCGCCGATGCTGGCGATGCGCGCGTTGCCGGCCTGCTCGCACACCTGCTGCAGCCGCTGCAGGCTCGGCGCGGCCGACTTGGGCGGCATGTCGCGGCCGTCGAGGAAGGCGTGCACGGCGACCTGGGCCACGCCTTCGCGGCGGGCCAGTTCGATCATCGCGAAGAGGTGTTGCTCGTGGCTGTGCACGCCGCCGGGCGAGAGCAGGCCCATCAGATGCAAGCGGGCGCCTGCGGCCTTGGCCGCGGCGCAGGCCGCGCGCAGTTCGGCGTTGGCGTAGAAGCTGCCGTCCTCGATCGCCGCGTCGATCCGGGTCAGGTCCTGATAGACGATGCGGCCGGCGCCGAGATTCATGTGGCCGACTTCGGAATTGCCCATCTGCCCGTCCGGCAGGCCGACGTGGCGGCCTTCGGTGTGGATCAGGGTGTGCGCCTGGCTGGCGAGCAGGGCGCGCCAGTTCGGCAGATCGGCCTGGGCCAGGGCGTTGTCGGCCGGATCGTCGCGGTGGCCCCAGCCGTCGAGGATCAGCAGCACTACGGGCTTGGGGCGGGAGGTCGCAGACACGTGGGCGGTTCCTATGACGAAGGGCGGTATGACTAAGGACGGGCGCCGCGGCGCACGGATTGGGCGATTGTAGCGAAGCGCGCGATGAAGCCCCGGGGAACGGTGCCGCAAACGCCGCCGCAATCGGTGGCGCCGGCGACGCCGCGGCCGGCCCGCTCCCGCCCCGCGGATTTTTTCGCCGCGGCGTAAACCGTCCGCACGGCCGCCGCATCACAAGCCTTGCCTACCCGAACAACGGAACCCGCCATGACCCGCACCCGCCTCTCCTTCTGCCTGTCGGCCCTGATCGTCCTGTCCAGCGGCGCCGCCTATGCCGGCGACGACGTCAGCAAGGTCAACGGCAGCATCACCGTCGACGCCGGCCAGACCCGCGGCGACCTGGACACCGTCAACGGCAGCATCCGCATCGGCGACAACGCCTCGGTCGACGAAGCCAAGACGGTCAACGGCAGCATCAGCGTCGGCAACAACTCGCGCGCCAACCGGCTGGAAACGGTCAACGGCAGCATCCGCGCCGGCACCAGGCTCACCGCCAGCGGCGGCCTGGAAACCGTCAACGGCGGCATCTTCGTCGACCGCGGCGGCCGCCTCGGCGGCGACGTGAGCACGGTCAACGGCTCGATCGGCCTGGTCGCCACCGAGCTCAACGGCGGCATCGACACGGTCAACGGCGACGTCACCGTCGGCGTCGACTCGCACGTCACCGGCGGCATCAAGTACACCAAGCCCAACGGCATCAGCTTCCGCCAGCAGCGCGATCCGGTGGTCATCATCGGGCCGAACGCGCGCGTCGACGGTCCGCTGGTGTTCGAACGTCCGGTCAAGCTGTACGTGCACGCCAGCGCCAAGACCGGCGCGGTCCGCGGCGCCACCGCCGTCGCCTTCACCGGCGCGACCCCGCCGGCGCAGTAAGCCTCTGCGCCCCCGCCCGGGCGCCCTTCTCCTGGCCGTGAAGGGCGCCCGGCGCGGGGGCTTCGGCCTCGCGTCGCGCGCGCCGCCGGGCGAAGCGGCCGGATCGGAAAAGTCCGGCCCGGCCGTTCAGCGCCATCGCCGCGCAGGCCAGCCCCTAGAATGGACCTCCCCCACGCCCCGGCCGCCGGCCGCCCTTGGAGGTTCCACACTTTGTCCCGACCCAATCCGCTGTTCGCCGCGACCTCGCTGGTCGTCGCGACCCTGGCCCTGAGCGCCTGCAACAAACCGCCCGCCGACGGCGCCGCACCGGCGCAGCCGGGCGGCGAGGCCGCCGCGGCCGCTCCGGCCGCCGCCGACCACGCCTTCGACGCGGCGATCAACGCCGCCGACTTCGCCCAGCACGTCAAAGTCCTGGCCTCCGACGAGTTCGAGGGCCGCGCCCCCGGCAGCGCCGGCGAGGACAAGACCGTCCAGTACCTGGAGGCGCAGTTCAAGCGCCTGGGCCTGAAGCCGGGCAACGGCGACAGCTATTTCCAGACCGTGCCGATGGTGGAGACCACCGCCGACGAAAGCACGACGCTCAAGCTCGACGTCAAGGGACAGGCGCGCGAGCTGAAGTTCGGCACCGACATGGTCGTGGGCACCCGCACCGGCCAGCCGGAGGTGAAGGTCGAGGCCAGCGATCTGGTGTTCGTCGGCTACGGCGTCAACGCGCCGGAGCAGCAGTGGAACGACTACGCCGGCGTCGACGTCAAGGGCAAGACCGTAGTGATGTTCGTCAACGACCCGGGCTTCCACGGCCAGGACGCGACCTTGTTCGAAGGCAAGCGGATGACCTACTACGGCCGCTGGACCTACAAGTTCGAGGAAGCCGCGCGCCAGGGCGCCAAGGCCGCGCTGATCGTGCACGACGACGCCGGCGCGTCCTACGGCTGGGACGTGGTCAAGAACTCGTGGTCGGGCGCGCAGTTCGACCTGCCGGCCAAGGATGATCCGGAACCGCGCCTGCCGGTGCAGGGCTGGATCACCGCCGACACCGCGCGCACGCTGTTCGCCGACCTCGGCCAGAACCTCGACCAGCTCTACCAGGCCGCCGGCAAGCGCGGCTTCAAGGCGATCCCGCTGCAGGCCAAGGCCTCGGTGGATCTGAAGAGCAAGATCAGCGAGAAGTCCTCGCGCAACGTGATCGCGCGCCTGGACGGCGCCAAGCGTCCGGACGAGGCCATCGTCTACATGGCGCACTGGGATCACCTCGGCCATCACAGCGAGGAAGGCGGCCACGAAGGCCACCCCGCGGCGGCCAAGGGCGAAGGCCACGACACCATCTACAACGGCGCGGTCGACAACGCCTCGGGCGTGGCCGGCATCCTGGAGATCGCCGAGGCCTTCAGCAAGCAGACGCCGCCGCCGGACCGCTCGCTGCTGTTCCTGGCGGTGACGCTGGAAGAGTCGGGCCTGCTCGGCTCCAAGTACTACGTCGCCCATCCGAGCGTGCCGCTCGACAAGACGGTCGCGGTGATCAACCTCGACGCGATGCCGATCATCGGCAAGTCTAAGGACATGACCGTGGTCGGCTTCGGCAGCTCGGAGCTGGAAGACATCCTCAAGACCGTCGCCGAGGGCCAGGGCCGCGTGCTGCACGCCGAGAACACGCCGCAGGACGGCTTCTACTTCCGCTCCGACCACTTCAACTTCGCCAAGGCCGGCGTGCCGGCGCTGTACGCCAAGGGCGGCGACGACCTGATCGACGGTGGGGTCGAAGCAGGGCAGAAGGCGCAGGTCGCCTATCGCGACCAGCGTTACCACAAGCCGGCCGACGAGTTCGATCCGAACTGGAAGCTCGACGGCGTGGTCCAGGATCTGGACGCGCTGTACGGCGTCGGCAAGGTCCTGGCCGGCAACGAACAGTGGCCGAACTGGTACCCGGGCAACGCCTTCCGCGCCGCCCACGACAAGCTGATGGCGCCGGCGAAGAAGTAAGCCGCCAGGCCGCGTTCGAGCCGGGCGGGTCCGAGCCGAGCGCGCTCCGCCGCGGCGGATCGGCCCACCGGTCCGGCCGCCCGCGGCCGCAAAGCGATCCGACGACGGCGCCCCTGGGCGCCGTCGTTTTTTCCGCTAGGCTGGAGTCGCCGCGGTGGTGCGGCACGGCCGCAAGGAAGGCCCATGTCGATGACGATCGCGTACTGGTGTCTGCTTGCCGCGGCGCTGCTGCCGTACCTGTGGACCTCTTTGGCCAAGGTCTACGGCCAGCGCTACGACAACCGCGATCCGCGCGGCTGGCAGGCGCGCCAGGAAGACCCGCGCTCCAAGGCCGCGTACGCCGCCCACCTCAACGCCTTCGAAGCCTTCCCGGCGTTCGCCGCGGGCGTGCTCGGCGCGCAGATGGCCGGCGTGGACACCGGCTGGATCGATCTGCTCGCGATCGCCTTCATCGTGTTCCGCGTGCTCCACGGCGTGTTCTATCTCGCCGGCAAGCCGCCGCTGCGCAGCGCGGCGTGGGCCGGCGGTTTCCTGTGCGTAGTGGCGCTGCTGGTGCTGGCCGCGCTGGCGGCGATCTGAAGCGATCCGGATGCGCGAGGCGCCACGCCCATGAGCAAGACGCCGGTTCAAATCCATCGCGTCGCCGGCGGCGACATCGTGTTGTGGATCGACGACGGTCAATCGATCCATATGAAATTGCGCGGTTCCAACCTCGACCCGGTCGAACTCAACGAGGACGAAGCCGAGTCGTTCGCCCAGACCCTGACGCTGCTGGCGCAGCAGTTGCGGTCCTCATGATGCGCGACCGCGGATGCAGCGCCCCCGCCGATCGGGCCGCGTGAATCGCCGAATCGAATTCCACACCGTACTTCTTTCCCCTTCCGAGCCCCGCATGTCCGCGCCCCCGACGTTCGACCACGATGAGTTCGCGCAGGCCCTGCGCGAGCAAGGCTTCCGCTTCGTCGCCGGGGCGCAAATGCGCAGCCACTTGCTCGAACACGGCACGCTGCGCGACTGGGACGCCTTCGCCGACAGCTGGAACGACCTCGCGCCGGACGTGTATCTGGCCCAGGTCGGCCGCCATCGCCGCCGCCGTCACGCGGTGTTCCACGCCCGGCGCGACGGCGCCGTCGAGCGCCGGCCGCACCAACCGCATTACCAGAGCTTGAATTACAACGTGCTGCAGGGCGACATCGAACGCTGGTTCGAACCGGTCCGCGACGACATCGCACAAGGCGCAAGCCTGCAGACCGTGCTGGCCTTCTGCCGCGACTTCTTCTCCGCGCTGGCGCCGCAGATCGCGGCCTGGCACATCGAACTGCACCAGTTCCGCATCGAAGCCGGCCCCGACAACGAAGGCCAGCCCACGCCCGAAGGCGTGCACCGCGACGGCGTCGACTACGTGCTGGTGCTGCTCATCGACCGCCACAACATCGTCAGCGGCACCACCACCATCCACGACCGCGACGGCAGCCTGCTCGGCAGCTTCACCCTGACTGCGCCGCTCGACGCCGCCCTGGTCGACGACGCGCGCGTGTTCCACGGCGTAACGGCGGTGACGCCGCAGGATCCGACGCGCGAGGCGCATCGCGATGTGCTGGTGGTGACGTTCAGGGCCGAGCCCTGAAAAGCGCTCGCGCACTGTTGCGCGGGAGCGGTTCATGGCTCGCTGAACGACGGATCGGGACGACACCCGATCCGATCACCGGCCGCTCCTACGGTCGCCTTACGCCGCAGCCGTGAGGTTGTTGGCGACGTTGAGCGTCGTGCCGCCGGACGAAATCCCGCCGACGTTGCCGATGAGGTTGTTGCCGACGATGGTGACCTGCGACGGGTTCTCGTACAGATTGATCGCTGATCCCTGCATGTAGGTGATCGCGTTGCCGGTGAATACGATGTTGCGGCTGCTGCCGCGCAAGTACAGCCCCTGGTTTCCACCGGAGATCGTGTTGCCGGTGATGACGACGTTTCCACCGCCGATCTCGATCGCGCTGCGGCCCGGCGTGGCGTAGAACTGATTGGCCGAGACCGTCCCGCCCGCCGCTTGCGCGTCGATGCGCAACGCCGTGTCCTGCAGGCTCGAGAACCAGTTGTCGTTGAACTGGAAATTGGACAGGTAATTGACCTGCACGCCGATCGAATCGCCGCCGTCGAAGTCGTTCTCCTGCAGTTTCACCGACGGAATCGTCCACTGCGGCGTACCGTTGAGGCTGACGCTGATGTTGTGCTGGCGCAGGCAGATGTTGCGGCGGAAGTAGATGCCCTCGACGTAGCCGTTGCCCGACAAGGCCGTGCGGCCGTAGTCGAAACGGCAGTCGTACACGGTCAGGTCGACCAGGCGGTCGCCGTCCGTTCCCGTACCGCTGATCGAAACGTGGGTGCCGAGGCACCTTTCCGAGATCACGTTATGAACGTAGATCATGTAACCGCGTTCGAACGACATCACGTCGAAGATCTTGTTGTCGCCGTAGAAATAGCAGTCGCGCACGATCACCGTGTTGCACAGACGCGAGCGGATCGAAGCCGCCGATCTGGATGCGGTCCCAGCGGTTGGTTCCGTCGCCCAACTGGATCGCGTCGCCGGAACCGCCGTGCAAGAGCGTCGCGTTCTCCCCGCTCAGCCAGATGTGGCTGCGCAAGACCCGCAGGATGCCGTCGAAGCGGTAGACGCCGGTCGGAAACTGCACATCGAGGAACACCCCGGGGCGGGTATCGATTGCGGCCTGGATATACGCGGTGAGATCGGCGCTGCCGGTGCCGTCGAGTACGCCGGCGCGCAAGTCCGCGGGGATGAAGTCCAGCACCGAAATCCGTTCGCTGGGAGCGATCGAGGCCGCCAATGCAGCGGAAGGAAACCCAGAAAGAGCGACGCCGGTGGAAACGGCGGCGCCGGCGGCGAGCGGTACGGAGATGAATTGGCGGCGGTGCATAGGAACTCCTGATCGATCGGCTACAGCAGCCTCCTTGGCTGCGTTACCAGGATATCGATCGGCGCTCTCGTGCATTGCGATGGTGGGTGACGCGGGGCGGCGGCCGCCCGCGTTTTCGCCGTTAGAACGTGCGCAGTTTCCGTGCCGGCGGTTCCGGGGTATTTATTTTGTGCAAAAGAAGAAGGCCGGACCCTTACGGATCCGGCCTTCGGTGTAAAGCCCCTGGCGATGACCTACTCTTGCATGGCTTAAGCCACACTACCATCGGCGCATATGCGTTTCACTTCCGAGTTCGGGATGGGATCGGGTGGTTCCACACAGCTATTATCACCAGGGAGAGGGTGGAGGGTCGCTGTCTTCGATGGATTGAAGTAGCGCGCACGCTCTCGTTGGGTGCTTTCAACGCGATGGACTGCGTTGTCGGCGAATAGATTGGAATGTAGCGAGTCAGTGTTTGGTCTGGAGTGTCGACGCGTCGTCGAGTCCAAGGCCACTTGAGGTTATATGGTCAAGCCACACGGATCATTAGTACAGGTTAGCTCAATGCATTGCTGCACTTACACACCCTGCCTATCAACCACCTAGTCTTGATGGTTCCTTTAGGGGAGTCGAGCTCCCGGGAGATCTCATCTTGAGGCGCGCTTCCCGCTTAGATGCTTTCAGCGGTTATCGCTTCCGAACATAGCTACCCGGCAGTGCCACTGGCGTGACAACCGGAACACCAGAGGTTCGTCCACTCCGGTCCTCTCGTACTAGGAGCAGCCCCTCTCAAATCTCCAACGCCCACGACAGATAGGGACCGAACTGTCTCACGACGTTCTGAACCCAGCTCGCGTACCACTTTAAATGGCGAACAGCCATACCCTTGGGACCGACTACAGCCCCAGGATGTGATGAGCCGACATCGAGGTGCCAAACACCGCCGTCGATATGAACTCTTGGGCGGTATCAGCCTGTTATCCCCGGAGTACCTTTTATCCGTTGAGCGATGGCCCTTCCATACAGAACCACCGGATCACTAAGACCTACTTTCGTACCTGCTTGATCCGTCGATCTTGCAGTCAAGCACGCTTATGCCTTTGCACACAGTGCGCGATGTCCGACCGCGCTGAGCGTACCTTCGTGCTCCTCCGTTACACTTTGGGAGGAGACCGCCCCAGTCAAACTACCCACCATACATGGTCCCCGACCCGGATAACGGGCCCAGGTTAGAACGTCAAGCACGACAGGGTGGTATTTCAAGGATGGCTCCACCACAGCTAGCGCCATGGTTTCATAGCCTCCCACCTATCCTACACAGACGAACTCAACGTTCAATGTAAAGCTATAGTAAAGGTTCACGGGGTCTTTCCGTCTTGCCGCGGGAACGCTGCATCTTCACAGCGATTTCAATTTCACTGAGTCTCGGGTGGAGACAGCGCCGCTGTCGTTACGCCATTCGTGCAGGTCGGAACTTACCCGACAAGGAATTTCGCTACCTTAGGACCGTTATAGTTACGGCCGCCGTTTACTGGGGCTTCGATCAAGAGCTTCGCCTTGCGGCTGACCCCATCAATTAACCTTCCAGCACCGGGCAGGCGTCACACCCTATACGTCCACTTTCGTGTTTGCAGAGTGCTGTGTTTTTGATAAACAGTCGCAGCGGCCTGGTCACTGCGGCCCCTCTCAGCTATGAACCAAAAGGGGCGCACCTTCTCCCGAAGTTACGGTGCTATTTTGCCTAGTTCCTTCACCCGAGTTCTCTCAAGCGCCTGAGAATTCTCATCCTGCCCACCTGTGTCGGTTTACGGTACGGTCTGCGTAAGCTGAAGCTTAGGAGCTTTTCCTGGAAGCGTGATATCAGCAGCCTAGCCCTAATGGGC